>RXJW01000213.1 GCA_003963005.1 Burkholderiales bacterium | reverse complement strand
GATTCATCGACGGCATCGGGCCCGATGTGGCGGGCGTGGAACTCGGTGGCGTCTTCGAGGATGGAGAGCGGCGTCGGCATGGCAGGGCTACAGCGGGGGGGTGGATCAGAGCGTCTTGAGCAGGGCGTCGTAGGCGGTGGCGTCCATCAGCGGGTCGAGCTGAGCGGGGTTGCTCAGCTTCACCTTGAAGAACCAGCCGGCCTTGAGCGGATCGGAGTTGGCCAGCGACGGGTCGTCGCGCAGGGCTTCGTTCACTTCGGTGATCTCGCCGTCCACGGGCATGTAGACGTCGGCGGCAGCCTTGACGGACTCGACGACGCCGGCGACGTCCTTCTCGGCATAGGTCTTGCCGACTTCGGGCAGGTCCACGAAGACGACGTCACCCAGCGCGTCCTGCGCATGCACGGTGATGCCGACCGTGGCCGTGCCGTCGCCGTGAACGTCGATCCATTCGTGGTCGGGGGTGTATTTGATGGACATGCTCAGCCTCTGTAGTAGCGGTTGGGGGTGAAGGGAGTGGACGAGACCACCATCGGCGTGCGCTTGTCGCGCACGAGGGCGAAGACTTCGGTGCCGACGGCGGCGTGCGCCGTGGCGAGGTAGGCGAGGGCCACCGGCTGGTTGACCGTGGGGCCGAGCGTGCCGCTGGTGACGACGCCGATCTCGGTGCCGTCGGCGGTCACGATCTTGGCGCCTTCGCGCACCGGCATGCGCTCCTTGCCGACGAGGCCGACGCGCTTGCGGGCCGGGCCGTTGGCTAGCTGGGCGTCGATGACGGCCGCGCCCGGGTAGCCGCCAGCACGGGCACCACCGGCGCGGCGCACCTTCTGGATGGCCCAGGTGATGGAGGCCTCGACCGGCGTGGTCGTGGTGTCGATGTCGTGGCCGTAGAGGCACAGGCCGGCCTCCAGGCGCAGGGAGTCGCGGGCGCCGAGGCCGATGGGTTTCACCTCGGCGTGGGCCAGCAGCTTGCGGGCCAGGGCGACGGCGTCGTCCTCGTGGACGGAGATCTCGTAGCCGTCTTCGCCGGTGTAGCCGGAGCGGGTCAGGAAGGTGTCGATGCCGTCGAGCTGGAAGAAGCCGCCGGTCATGAAGGTCAGCTGGGCGACCTCGGGGTTCAGGCGCGACAGCACGGTCACGGCCTCGGGGCCCTGCAGCGCCAGCAGCGCACGCTCGGGCACGGGGATCACCTCGCAGCGGCCCGCGAGGTGTTGTTGCAGGTGGGCGATGTCCTGGTCCTTGCAGCCGGCGTTCACGACCACGAAGAGGTCGTCCGGGCGCTTGCAGACCATCAGGTCGTCCAGCAGGCCGCCCTGGTCGTTCGTGAACAGGGCGTAGCGCTGCTTGAAGACGCCCAGGTCGATGATGTCCACCGGCACCAGGGTTTCCAATGCGGCGGCGGCGTCGGCGCCCACCAGGCGGACCTGGCCCATGTGCGACACGTCGAACAGGCCGGCGGCCGCCCGCGTGTGCTTGTGCTCGGCCATCACGCCGGTCGGGTATTGCACCGGCATGTCGTAGCCGGCGAAGGGCACCATCTTGGCGCCAAGCTCGACGTGCAGGGCGTGGAGGGGCGTTTTCAGCAAAGAGGACATCAAGAGCTCCGACGGAATTCGGGTGTGGATGTCCTCGCTGTCCGGGGTACCTGAGAGATTGACGAGCGGGTGGCCTGTCCCGCGCTCGCTTGCCCCTTCGGTGGACGGGCTGTCGATCCAGGGACCGGCCCGCCTCTCTCCAGTGAGGAACGCCTCAAGTTTGAGCCCCTGCGGGCGCCGCCTCAAGACGTTTGTCAGTCCTTTTGCCTGAGCGTTCGGATCGCGGTTTGCACCTGAACCCTGCGCCTTCGGCGGCCCCCAACTGCACCGGGGCGCTCTCCTGACGGACGGGATTCTAGCGGGGTGACGCCTCCTCGAACCGGTCGACCTTGCGAATGCTGGCAAATTGCCAACTCCACAGGCCCACGACACCCAGGGTGCACAGGGCACCCATCAATGCTGCCGGCACGGCGCCAAGCGCGTGCGCCGCGCTGCCGGCCCGGAACTCGCCCAGTTCGTTGGACGAGCCGATGAACAGCATGTTGACGGCGTTGACCCGGCCGCGCATGTCGTCCGGCGTCGAGAACTGCACCAGGGCGCCACGGATGTACATGCTGACCATGTCCGCCGCGCCCGCCACGGCCAGGGCTGCCAGTGACAGCCAGAACCAGGGCGAGAGCGAAAACACGAGGTTGGCCAGGCCGAACACGGCCACGGCCCAGAACATGCGCCGCCCGACGTGGCGGTCAAAGGGACGTGCTGCAAGGTAGAAGCCCGTCACGACCTCGCCGGCAGCCATCGCGCTGCGCAGGGCGCCGAGGCCGGTCGGGCCGACGTGCAGGACCTCCTGGGCGTACACCGGCAGCAGCGCCACCACACCGCCCAGCAGCACAGCGAACAGGTCCAGGGAGATCGTGCCCAGGATGATGGGGCGCGAGCGGATGAAGTGGATGCCTGCGCCAAAGCGCTGCCACATCGTGCCCGAGCTGCCGAGCACCACGACTCGCTCGACGGCGACGCGGGTCAGCAGCAGCGTCGCTGCCGTGAGGCTTGCCGCGCAAACGGCATAGGTGAGCGTGCCGCCACCGGCGGCGTACAGCAGCCCGCCCAGCACCGGCCCGCCGATGCTGGCGACGCGAAGCAGCATGCTGTTGGCAGCCAGCGCCTGCGCCAGCTGCTCGCGCGGCACGATCTGCGGCAGCAGGCTCTGCAGGGCCGGCGCCGAGAATGCCCGGGCGCAGCCGAACAGCACCAGCACGGCATAGATGCCGGTGACGCCCGCCGACCCGTGGCCTGCCAGCCACCACAGCAGCCCTGCGGACAAAGCACTCGTGCCCCAGGCCAGCGTCAGGATGGGCTTGCGGCTGTAGCGGTCGATGAGGTCTCCGGCCGGCAGCAGCAGGGCCAGCATGGGCAGGAACTGCGCCAGGCCGACGTAGGCCAGTGCGATCGGCTCGCGGGTCAGGTCATACACCTGCCAGGCGACGACGACAGCCTGGACCTGCGTGGACAGCACCGCCAGCAGGCGCGCCACGAGGAATGTCGTGAAGCCGGCGTGGCGATAAACGCTGTGCGCGGGCTCGGTGGGGGCAGTGGACAAGGTGTGGGTCCGGTGAGCGGAGCCGCCCAGTGTAGGCAGCACCGCTCCCGGGCGTCGTCAGTCGCCGTGGCCGTGGCCGTGCGCGGCTTCCAGCGCCTCGCCGTCGATGGGCATGGTCTTGCCGTCGGCCCCTTCGAAGAACAGCGGCTTGCGCGCCTTGGCGACCGGAGCGATCTGGTTCATCGTCAGCGCGTCGTACAGACGGCCGTTCTGCATCACCTGGGCGACGCGATCCGATTGGCGGATGTCAGCCAGCGGGTTGCCGTCGATGACCACGAGGTCGGCCAGCTTGCCGGGTTCGATGGAGCCCAGGTCCTTGTCGAAGCCGAAGTTGCGCGCCGGGTTGATCGTGGCCGTGCGCAGCGCCTCGTGCGGCGTCATGCCGCCCAGCACGAACATCCACATCTCCCAGTGCGCCCCCAGGCCCTCGCGTTGCCCGTGCGCGCCGATCATCGTGTTGACGCCGGCCCGCTGCAGTGCGGTGGCCGTGCGCGCCACGCGGACGATGTTGAAGTCCTCCTCGGGTGCCGTTTCACGTCGGATCGAACGCGGCTCCAGCACCGTGCGCGGCACGTAGCGCGACAGCAGCGGATGCTTCCAGACGTCGGTATGGGCGTACCAGTAGTGCTCGCCGTCCAGGCCGCCGTAGCCGACGTTCAGGGTCGGGGTGTAGCCGGTGGCCTGCTGACCCCACAGCTGCTTGACGTCGTCCCACACCTCGGCGATGGGCAGAGCATGCTCGACCGTCGTGTGGCCGTCGATCACCATGCTCATGTTGTTCTGGAACAGCGCGCCGCCCTCGGGCACGACCATCATGCCGGTCTGGCGGGCGGCCTCCAGCACCTGCTGGCGCTGGTCGCGACGCGGCTGCTGGTAGCTCTTCACGCTGATCGCGCCCTCGGCCTTCTGGCGGTTGAGGTGGGTGAGGGCGTCGTCCAGGCCATTGACGATGGAATGGAAGGGCGTGCGAGCGCCGTACAGGATGGTGCCGGTGGAGTAGATGCGCGGGCCGGTCACGACACCCGCACGCTGCATCTCGGCCTGCGTGAAGATGGCCGAGCTGAGGTTGGACGGGTCGTGCAGCGTCGTGACGCCGAAGGCCAGCGAGGCGAGGTTCACCCAGCTTTGCTGCGGGATCAGCCCGGCATCGGCCATGGCGCCGTGCCAGTGGGCGTCGATGAAACCCGGGACGATGGTCTTGCCCGCGGCATCGATGCGCTTGGCATCCGCCGGGATGCTCACGTCCTTGCCCACGGCCACGATGCGGTTGCCCTCGACGAGCACCGTGCCACCCTCGATGACCTCGTCACCCTTCATGGTCACGATGCGCGCACCCGTCAGCGCGACGCGGCCGCTGGGCTTGTCGCTCGGTTGTTCGAAGCCGATCTTCTGGGCCGTGGCCTTGTCCTTGCCGGCGGCGGCCGCCGTGAAGAGCTCGTCACCCAGCGTGAAGTGCAGGGTCTTGCTGTCGCTCCAGTGCAGGCTGTTGGCCGCATTCACGTCGAGCTGACGCACGGGCAGGGCGTCCATCTTGGCGCCGACGGTGATCGTCTTGCCCGTCTGGCCCTGCGCGGCGGGCAGCGGCGTGACGTAGGCGTGGTAGCGCTCGACGAAGCCCAACCACTGGCCGTCCGGCGACACGCTGAACTCCGAGGCTGCATCGCTGCGCGCCACTTCCACCTCGCTGCGGTCCCGCAGGTTCAGTCGCATCAGCGAGAAGCGGGCCTCGACTTCGCTCGGGTTGCTCGCCTTGGTGAAGTAGAGCTCGTCGCTGCTGGCTGCGAACTGCGCGCCGCTGCCGTCCTTGCTGATGCGCTCGGTCTTGCCCGAACCGTCGGCCGCGGCGAGGTAGAGGCCGGCGTCGAGGCTGTGCCACGGGCTGGTCAGCGCGCCGCCGCGCACCTTGCGGTAGACCAGCAGCCGGCCGTCCGGCGACAGGCGCGGCTCCAGGTACTTGCCGGGCGCCTTGACCAGCACGGTGTCCTTGCCCGAGGCCAGGTCCAGGCGGCGGATGCTGCCCTGCGTGTCGTCGCGCCACGTGGCGTAGACGAGGCTCTTGCCGTCGCGCGACCAGCTCGGGGCGAACTCGAAGGCCTCGTCCTGCTTCGTCAGGCGGCGCGGTGCGCTTGCTGCGCCGTCCTGCAGGTCCTTCAGGTACAGCGACCCGAGTGCCGAGTACACGACCCGCTTGCCGTCCGGCGACACCTGGGCCCCGCGCAGTTGGCGCACGGGGAACTTGTCCGGCGCCACGGTCTGCGCGTAACGCATCGGCTCGCGGGCCTCACGCGTGTCCTTCACGTGGAAGGGAATCTCGGTCGCGCTGTGCTTGAACGGGTCGACCCGCCAGATCTTGCCCTCGGCCCAGACCACGAGTTCCTGGCTGCCGGGCATCCACGCAAAGCTGGGGTACACGCCCCACATCGCCCAGATCTCCTGCAGGTCACGCGACAGGCCGTTCCAGGCCGGGAACTCGCGGCCGGTCTGCAGGTCCTTCAGGAACAGCGTGCTCTGGTTGCGCACACGTCGCACGAAGGCGAGGTACTTGCCGTCGGGTGAAGGCGTGGGGCGCACCGCACCCCCGGGGCCGGTGACGAAGGGCTCGACCGAGCCATCGCTCAGGTCCTGGCGGTAGATGCGGTAGATCTCGCCGTTGCTGTCCTTGTTGTACTCGAAGGTGCGGCCCGGCGTCGTGTCCTGCGAGTAGTAGAGGTACTTGCCGTCCGGCGAGATGGCGGGCTCGCCCAGGTCCTTCTGCCAGTTGGGCTTCTCGTTGAGCTGCACGCCCTTGTTCTTGGCCGCATCACCGTCGACGTGGAACAGCCAGATCTCGCCCGAGCCCGCGCTGCGGGTGCCGGTGTAGTGCTTGCGGGCCAGCAGGTACTTGCCGCTCGGGTGCCAGGCCGGGTTGTTGAGCAAGCGGAAGTCTTCCTTCGTGACGGCGCGCGCTCCGCTGCCATCCGCGTTCATCACCCACAGGTTGTCACCGCCACCCGCGTCGCTGAGAAAGGCGATCTGCTTGCCGTCCGGCGAGAAGCGGGCCTGATGTTCCCAGGCGATCGAGTGGGTCAGCGGCTTGGCCTCACCGCCGTTGATCGGCAGGGTGTAGAGGTCGCCCAGCAGATCGAACACGACCGTCTTGCCGTCCGGGCTCACGTCCACGCTCATCCAGGTGCCCGTGCGCGTGTCGATGTTGATCGTCTTGGCCACGCCCGGCGGCGTGTTGACGTTCCAGGCGGCGGGCTTGGGCGCCTCCTGGGCATGGGCGAGCAGGGCTGCGGCCAGCAGCAGGGCAGGGGCGGCATTCAGACGAGGCATGGGCGATGTCGGTTCAGACGAAAACCGCGCATCGTAGTGACGGCGCCGGGGTGCCCCGTTCGTCACACCCCGGCCAGTGTGAGGACTTCGCCCAATGGCAGGGTTTGCCCCGAGGTCCAGGCCGCCAAGGCACGACCGCGGCCCAACTGCACCGAGGCCAGGCGTCGCGCACGTGACAACTTGCGGGCCTCCCGGGCGCCCAGTGCGCCCAGATGCCGCTGCCAGTAGCCTTCGGCGAAGGCGGCCAGCTTCAGCGCCGCTTCGGGCTCACGCAGCCGCGCCAGCGGCCGCGCGAAGAGTTGCAGGGCCAGGGCGCGGGCGTGCAGGTGTTGCCGGGCATGCGCGATGCGCAGCGCCGCTCGCGAAGCCGCCAGTGCGCCGGTCCAATCGCGCCGGGCTTCATGCGCGAGGGCCAGCGTGTAGGCCGCGTCGAACTGGCCGACGCCATCGCCCTCGGCCTCGGCCAGCCGCGCACAGGCCGTGATCCACTCGACGGCGGTTGCGACATCGCCAAGTTCGATGAGGCATTGCGCCCGGTTGCGCAGCCGGGCCGCCGCCTGCCGGGCATGGCCCACCCCCTCCCACAGCTCCTGGGCGCGGGCGTACAGCGCCTCAGCCTGGGCGGGCTGGCCGCGGGAGACGGCAATCGCCGCCAGTTGCTGCCAGGCGCGCGCCTCGGTCGGCACGTCGCCTGCACGCCGAGCGAGCGACACGGCTTCCTCCAGCGGACGGGTCTGCCCCTGCTCGCGGTTGTCGCCGGCCAGCAGCACCCAGGCTCGCCGCACCAGCGCCGGCGCCCGTGCCGCCGGGTCCGTGCCCGCGAGTTGCAGCGCCAGTTCCGCCTCGGCCAGGGCCAGGGCCCGCTCGCCGTGGGTGAAGGCCAGGTGTGCGCGCAGCTCATGGCCGGCCGAGGAGGGCGGCGCCGCCTGCAGCAGGCCACCCAGGTGCTCGACCAGCGCCTTGTCGACGCCGTCGCTTTCCCAGCAGGGGCGCAGGGCCAGGGCGAGCTGCAAGCCGGCCGCTGCGTCGCCGTCCTCCACGGCGCAGGCGATCAGGGCACGGGCCAGATCGCGGCGGGGTTGCCAGTCGGTGATCGGCGCCTGCAGGCCGAGGTGACGCGCCCAGCGGCACAGGTCCTCCCGCAACAGGCTGCGCGTGGCGCGCTGCCGGGCCACGTCCACCGGGGCCAGCACGCCCCGGCGCAGCAGTTCCAGCAGGCGGTAGCGCGGTTCGGCCTCGCCGCCGGTCTGGATCAGGCAATGGTTGGTCAGCTCGGTCAGCGAGGCCGGCGTGCCGTCCAGCGCGGCCACATCCGCCCAGGAGAAGGCGCCGGGCAGGCAGGCGAGCCGTTGCAGCAGGGCTTGCGGTTCCGGGCCGAGCAGGCGCAGGCTCCAGTCCAGCAGGCCCGCCACCGACGCGTGGCGCGGCGCCCGGGTCGGGTTGGCCAGCCAGTGGGGCAATGCCGCCGGCTCCGCGGGCCGCTCGCGCCATTGCGCCAGCATCTGGGCGGGCGAGAAACTGCGCACCCGCGCCGCCGCCAGTTCCAGGGCCAGCGGCAGGCCGTCGAGTTCAGCGATCAGCTCGGTCAGGGCCGACTGGTTCTCGCGGCTGGCATGGAAGTCGCCCCGCACTGCACGCGCCCGGTCGATGAACAGCGCCAGCGCCGTCTCCTGGGACTCGCCCAGGGGCGGCACGTCGACGAGATGCTCGCCATCCACCTCCAGCGCATGCCGCGACGTGACCACGAGGCAGAGGTCCGGCGCCAGCGCGAGCAGGCGCTGCACGGCGGCCGCCACGACGCCGAGGGCCTGTTCGGCGTTGTCCAGCACCAGCAGCCGCACGCCGGCCGGGTCCTGCAGCGTGGATTCGAGGGCCGGCCAGCCGGCGCCGCGCGGCACCGTCAGCGCACGCTCCAGGGCGCTCAGCATGGCGGCATCGTCGCGCACCTCGGACAGCGCCGCCATGCCGCAGCTCCAATGGCGCTGGTTGAACTGCTGCCACGCCAGCTCGACCGCCAGGCGGGTCTTGCCGACACCCCCCGGACCGATGAGCGTCACGAGGCGCTGCGCGGGCAGCAAGGCCGACAGCCCCTCCAGCAGCCCGGGCGGCGGGAAGTAGCGGGTCAGGTAGCGCGGCAGGCTGGTGGCGACGTGGGCCGACGCCGGCACCGCCGCGGGCGCGGCGGTCGGCACCGGCTGGGCTGGCAGTACGGGAAGCGTGTCGGCCAGCGCGGCCAGGCGGTGTCGCTCGGCGACCACCCAGTCGTCGAAATGGCCGGGCAGCAGTTCGCCGCCGTAGTGACGCAAGTCGCGGCGGGCTTCGAACTCCGTGGCATCCGCGCTCAGCGCGCCGGGCACGAGCGAAATCTGCAGGCGGTCGGCCTGGAACAGCGGTGCTTCCGGCGTCTCCAGCAAGGCGCGCAGCGTGGACAGCGTCTGGCGCAGGCGGTTGCGGCCCACGTCGAGGTCGACGCCCGGCCACAGCAGCTCGACCAGCTCTTCCCGTGGATGCTGCCGCCGCGGCTGCAGGGCCAGGCGCGCCAGCAGCAGTGCGGCGGCGCGGCTGGGCAGGCGCGTGAGTTCGATGCGGCCTGCGCGCTCGATCTCGAATCCACCGAGAAGGCGCAGCCGCAGCATCAGCTCAGGGCCAGAGCCACCACAGCAGCAGCCCGCCGAACACCACCCACTGGATGGCGTAGTAGGCGAAGCGGCTCCTGGCCTTGATGCGCTTGCCGAACAGGCGCACCTGCTGCACGTAGCCGAAGGCCTTGTTGATGCCGCCGGTCTTGTCGGTGTCGGAGTTCGGCGCTGCCGCAGCGCGGATCAGCGTGTGGCTGATGAAGTGGTTGAAGGCTCGCGCGATGGGGTTGTTCAGCGGCCGCTCGACGTCGCAGAACAGGATGATGCGCATCTGGTCCGACTGGTTCTCGGCGTAGTGCAGGTAGGTCTCGTCGAAGATGACGCCTTGCCCGTCGCGCCAGGAGTAGCGCTCGCCGTCCACCGAGATGTAGCAGCGGTCGTCGTTGGGCGTGACGAGGCCGAGGTGGTAGCGCACCGAGCCGGCGAAAGGGTCGCGGTGCGTCACCAGGCGCCCGCCCGGCGGCAGCGCCGCGAACATGGCCGCCTTGACGGTCGGGATGCGCTGCAGCAGCTCGGTCGTGACCGGGCAGAGCTCGCGCGCCGAGGGGTGGGCGTCGCCGTACCACTTCAGGTGAAAGCGTGTCCAGCCGGTCTTGAAGAAGCTGTTGAAGCCCGCGTCGTTGTACTTGTCGCTCTTCTTGATCTCGCCGGCCTCGGCCAGCTTGTAGGCTTCGGCACGGATGTCCTGCCAATGATCCTGCAGCAGCTTCAGCTCCGGGAAGCCGGACACCGGCAGGTAGGGCTTGGCCGGCAGCTTCGAGAACAGGTACATGACGCAGTTGATCGGCGCCATGAAGGTGGAATGGTCCGTCAGCTGCCGGAAGAAGCGCAGCCGCACCCGCCCCCGGAAGTGCACGTAGACCGTGCTCGCGATGAAGATCGCGACGATGGCGAGCTTGAGGTAGGGGATGTCGTGGGTCATCGTGCGTAGAAGTCGGCGTCGCCAGGCGGGCGCGACTTGAAGCGTTTGTGCAGCCAGAAGTACTGGTGCAATTGTCGACGCACCTGCGACTCGATCACCGCGTTCATGCGCGTGGCGTCGGCGACGAGGTCGTTGGTCGGGAAATCGGCCAGCGGCGGCTCGATGACGAGGGTGTAGCCGTCGGCCTCGCGCCGGGGGTAGCAGGGCAGCACCATCGCACGGGTCACGGCGGCCATGCGTGAGAGGCCGCCGATGGTCGCCGCCGGCACGCCGAAGAAGGGCACGAACACCGAATCCCGGTGGCCGAAATCCTGGTCCGGCAGGTAGTAAAGGCGATAGCCGTCCTTCAGCGCACGCAGCGTGGGGCGCGTGCCCTGCTGACGCGCGAAGATGATGCCGGTGCCGAAGCGCAGCCGCTTGGCGCGGAAGAAGGCATCCAGCCAGGGGTCCTTCTGCACCGAGTAGATGCTCACGAGCGGCGTCTCCAGCGAGATGCGCAGCCCGGCCAGGTCCAGCCCGGTGAAGTGGGGCATCATCAGGATGACGTTGCGGCCCTCCAGCGCCTTCAGGTGCTCCAGCCCTTCGATGCGCATCAGGCGCTTGAGCCGTTCCCGCGAGGCGAACCAGCCGTAGCCGTACTCCAGCAGCATCTGCACCATCGCCACGAAATGACGGCGCAACAGCCGGCGCCGGGCGGCATCGTCCAGCTCCGGCAGGCACAGCCGCAGGTTCACGTCGCCGATGTGACGGCGCGAGGTGGGCAGCAGATAGATCAGGCTGCCCAGCAGCCAGCCCAGCCCCGAGATCACCCGAAACGGCAACCAGCTGAGCAGCCACACCAGGCCCACGAGCAGCTTCACGCCCACGCGCGCACCTCGGCGAAACACTTCCACGGCATCGACACCCCTCCACAACGTCCCAGGGGCGGCATCGTAGTGGCTCGACGGCCTCGGTGCATCCGCCGGCGCGGCGGCTGGTTCCGGATCAGGCCGCTCGGCTGACCCGCAGGACGTGGGCCGGCTCGTCGGCATCGGGGCGCACCTCGAACCCCAGGCTGCGCACGAGGGCCAGCATGCCCTGGTTCTCGCGCAGCACGTGACCGACCACCCGCTGGGTGCCCTGCGCCGCGGCATGGTCGAGCAGCGCCTGCATCAGCCGGCGCCCGAGGCCTTGCCGCTGCAGGTCACTGCGCACGAGCAGCGCGAACTCGGCCTCGATGTTGTCCGGGTCCCGCACCAGGCGGCCGACACCGAGCGTGCGCTGATCCTCGTCCACGGCGATCAGGGCCATTTCGCGCTCGTAGTCAATCTGCGTCAGGCGAGCGAGCTCATCGTGCGACAGGCGGTGGGGCGCCTGAAAGAAGCGCAGCCTCATGTCGTCCGGGGTCACGGCGTCCAGGAAATCGCGGTGCCGGGCCTCGTCCTCGGGGCGAATCGGCCGCAGCAGCAGCGCGCGTCCTTGCCACGACACACGTCGCTCCAGGTGGGCCGGGTAAGGGCGGATCGCAAAGCGGGCAACGCCGGCGGGCTGCGCGGCGCACAGCCGCACGCGCCCATCCAGCGCCAGCACGCCACGGTCGTCGGCCCACAGCGGATTGATGTCGAGCTCGGCCACTTCGGGCAGATCCGCCAGCATGCGCGCGACCGCGATGAGCACGTCGGCAATCGCGTCCAGGTCTGCCGGCGGGCGGCTGCGGTAGCCCGCGAGCAGGCGGCGCACGCGGGTGCGGTCGATGAGGTCCCGGGCCAGCGCCCGATTGAGCGGCGGCAAGGCCACGGCCCGATCACCGATGACCTCCACGGCGATGCCGCCCTGACCGAACAGCACCACCGGGCCGAACGACGGGTCCACATGGGCGCCGACGATGAGTTCATGGGCGTCCGGACGCTGCACCAGGGCCTGCACGTTGAAGGCGTCCAGGCGCGCCTTGGGGTGGCTGAGGGCCAGGCCCTCCAGCATCGCTCGCGCCGCATGGTGTACCGCGTCGCTGCCGACCAGGTTCAGCCGAACGCCGCCCGCATCGGACTTGTGCAGGATGTCGGGCGAGACGATCTTGAGCACCACCGGGCCGTCGATCCGCGCTGCAGCTTCCGCTGCCGCATCCGGTGTCGGCAGGACCCGCCATCCGGGCACGGTCGGGATGCCATAGCTCGCGAGCAGGGCCTTGGTGTCCAGTTCATCGAGCCACACCTGCCCGGCACCGAGCGCCCGGTCGATCAGGCCACGGGCCTGCGCGAGGTCGGGCTCGGCCAGCGCACTGGCGGTCGGCGTCTCGCGCAGCGCCGCCTGGTTGCGCCGGTAGGTCTGCATCAGCGCAAACGCCCGCACGGCCTCTTCGGGCGTCTCATAACCGGCAATGCCGGCAGCCTCGAAGGCACGCCGGGCCGGTGCGACCGTGTCGCCCCCCAACCAGCAACTCATCACACGCCCCGGGTGTTGCGCGATCCAGGGTACGCAGGCCTCAGCGATGGCCGTGCTTGGCGCGATGGCAGTGGGCGCGTGTGCGAACAGGATGGCGCCGGCTTGTGGCGCATCGAACAGCGCCTGAAGGGTTGCGACGTAGCGTGCCGGTGGGGCGTCCCCGATGATGTCGATCGGATTGCCGCGCGACCAGTTGGCAGGCAGCACCGCATCCAGGCGCGCCATCAGGGCCGGCGATAGCTGCGCGAGCGCCACGCCCGAGGCCGAGGCCGCGTCAGCCACCATCACGCCGGCGCCGCCGCCGTTGGTCATCACCATGAGTTCGCCACTCGCGTTGTCGCGGAAGCGCGCAAGCGTCTGGGCGGCGATGAACAGTTCCTTCAGTGTGTCCACGCGCAGCATGCCGGCGCGTCGCAGGGCGGCATCGAAGACGATGTCATCCCCCGCCATCGCGCCCGTGTGCGAGGCAGCGGCCTGCATGCCTGCGCTCGCACGGCCTGCCTTGACGACGATGACCGGCTTGACACGTGCCGCCGCCCGCGCGGCCGACATGAACTTTCGCGGCGACGAGATGGACTCGATGTAGAGCAGGATGGCCCGGGTTTGCCGGTCCAGCGCCAGGTGATCCAGCAGGTCGCCGAAGTCGACGTCCACGTGTTCGCCCAGCGAGACCAGGTGTGAAAAGCCGATGCGCTCGGCATTCGCCCAGTCCAGCAAGGCCGTGAGCAACGCGCCGGATTGCGACACCAGGGCCAGTTCACCCGGCAGGGCGTTCGCCTGCGTGAAGCTGGCGTTCAGTCCGCCGTGCGGGCTGAGCAGGCCGATGCAGTTGGGGCCGAGCAGGCGCAAGGTGTGCGGCCGGGCCGCGTCGAGCGCCGCCTGCTTCTGCTCCGGCGCAAGACCCGCGGTGATGACGACGGCGGCCCGCGTGCCCCGGCTGCCGAGTTGCGCGACCAGCGGTGCGATGGTGTGCGGCGGCGTGCACAGCACGGCAAGGTCCGGCGTGAAGGGCAGGGCCTGCACGTCTGCATGGCATGCCTGCCCGTCCAGCAGGGTCAGACGTGGGTTGACGGGCGAGAGCGGCCCCTGGAAGCCACCGCTGCGCAGATTGCGCCAGACCGTCGTGCCCACGCGGCCGGGCTTGTCGGACGCGCCGAACACGGCCACCGAGCGCGGGTGGAGCAGTTGGTGAAGGTGCCGGATCGTCATGGGGGCGATCGTTGATCCAAGTGCCGGACGGCCCCTTGCGCAAGGTCAAGGCGGCATGAAAGACGGGCTCGGCAGACTCAATGCGCCACGACGTGCCCGAACCCGGTGCTCACCTTGCGCTAGGACGGTGCAGGCAGGCCGAGCGCCGCCCGGGGGCGAACCCCGCAATTGAGGGGACAATCACGGGGAGTGTGATCTCTCGGACGCCCGTGACAGGGGCACGCCGGCGTGCCGCGCCACACTCCCGCCCGCGCGGATGCCGGTGCCGATGCACGGCACGAGACTTGCGCCGCCCCTCGAACTCGATCAACCCCACCCCGTGATGGACGCTCGGTCAGCCACCCAAGATGACATCGCCGCCCCAGGCCAGGCTCTGAGCCGCCGCATGCTCCTGGCGGCTGCGGCCGGTATCGCTGCCGGTTCGGCCGCGGCGACGCCGCTGCGCCTGCCGATCGCCATCTCCGATGTGGGAACCCAGCGCTTCCCACGGCGTGTGCTGGCACTCGTTGCTGAAGGCGAAGGCATCGAGTGGGACATCCTGCCCGTGCCCTGGCCTCGGATGGTGGCCATGGCACAGCGCGGCGAGGCGCTGGCCTTCGGCCTCAGCCCCACGCCCCGCCGGCAACCGCTCTTCGCCTTCAGCGATGCGCTTTACGACAGCCGTGTGTGGGCCCTCAGCCACCGCCAGCAGCCGCCGCTGCTGGACCACCCAGACCACCTGCGCGGCCTGGCGGTGTGCGCCGGCCGCGGGGTCAGCTACGGGGAGTCCATCGACACGCTGCTGGCCGAGTCCACGCAGACCAGCCTGGTGCTCGGGGATGTGGCGCTGCGCGCCCGGCTCGTGATGGCCCAGCGCTGCGACGTGGCGCTGTTCTCGTCCTACGTCGCATCGTCGGAGGCGCTGGAGCGCAAGCTCCGGCAACGGCTGCCGAGCGCAGGGGGCGTGGTGGTTCACCGGCAGCCGCTGGCCACGTGGAGCACGCACATTGCCGTGCGTCGCGGGCACCCGCTGGCGCAGGGGCTGGATCGCATCAACCGGGCCATCCGTCGCCAGCATCGCGCGATCCAGGCCTTGGTGGACGCCGGCCGCTGACACGCTGCCGGAGGACTCAGGCGACGTCGTCAGCGCTGTGACGGCAGTTCCAGCATCAAGGCCTGCGGCTGGCCGTCGCGGATCACGCTGACGCGCGCACCCTCGGCGGATTGCCAGGCGAGCAGGGCGGCGACGAGGTCGGCACTGCCGTTGATGGCACGGCCGTTCATGCGGATCACGATGTCCCCGGCGCGCAGCCCGAGCTTCTCGGCCAAGGTGCCGCGCGGCACCGACAGGACCACGGCACCATGGGTCTCGTGTCGGCCGGCGGCCCAGGCGGTCATGGGCGGCACATCGTCGAACAGCGCCCCCAGGCGGGGGCGCGTCGGGTGTGCGGCATCCTGGCGGAATTCGGCCACCAGTTGCAGCACGATCGCGATCGGGATGGCGAGGCTGGCCCCCGGCGTCCCCGCCGGCCCGACGATGGTGCGGGCGTTCATGCCCACGATGGCACCCTGCGCATCCAGCAGCGGGCCTCCGGAGTTGCCGGGGTTCAGCGCGACATCGCTCTGGATGAAGACGAGTTCGCCGTCGTCACCGAAATGGCGGTCCTTGCCGCTGACGATGCCGGCCGAGGCGGAATGCTCCAGGCCAAACGGTTCACCCACGGCAATCACCCAGTCGCCGACGCGCAGGCTGCCGGGCGACGCAAATGCCGGCCTCACGCGCGGCGCACCGGCAATACGAAGCAGTGCGACGTCGGTGATCTCGTCGTGGCCGGCCACCTCTGCGGCCACCACGCGCCGGTCGGGCAGGGCCACCAGGATCTGCTGCGCCTCGCCGAGCAGATGGGCTGCGGTCGCGATGCTGCCCTTGTCGTCGATGAAGAATCCCGCGCCGACACGGGGCTCGTCCTCCCCGGGCACGAACATGTAGAGCCCCACGCTCCATGCCGAGCCTCGCTGAAAGGCATCGGCAAAGCTGGCCGGCGGTGGCCGGGTGCCGGCCTGGGCTCCACACAGTGCGGCACCCCAGCCGCCGAACAACACCAGTCCGCTGATCAGGAGCCGGGTGGCGATGGCGACAAGGTGATGTCTGGACATGCCCGCACCCTAACGCAGCAGGCCAGCGCAGGGCTTGATGGGTATCAAGCGCTTCATGACCCGCTGCGCCGGGATGGCGCCGCCGGGAACTTCAGGTCGATAGACGTTCAATCGAAGGTCAGCACCGCACGCCCGTCGATACGACCGTTCCGAAGACGGTCGAAGATGCGGTTCACGTCGTCCAGGCGATAGGCCGTGGTGGTCGCCTTCACGGTGCCGTCAGCCGCGAACTGCAGGGCCTCGTTCAGGTCCTGTCGCGAACCGACGATGGAGCCACGCACCGTCTTCGCGTTCAACACGACATCGAAGATCGGCAACGCGAAGTCGCCCGGCGGCAGGCCGACCATCGACATCGTGCCGCGCTTGTGCAGCAACGCCAGCGCCTGCGCGAAGGAGTCGCGCGACACGGCCGTGACGAGCGCGCCGTGCACGCCGCCGAGTTGCTTCTGGAGCAAGGCCACCGGGTCCTGCTCCGCCGCATTCACGCAGACCTCGGCGCCGAGCTGGCCGGCCATCGCCAGTCTGGCGCTGTCGATGTCGACCGCCACGACATGAAAACCCATCGCCCGGGCGTACTGCACGGCGAGGTGGCCCAGGCCGCCCACGCCCACGATGGCCACCCATTGCCCCGGTCGGGCGTCCAGCACCTTCAGGCCCTTGTAGACCGTGACACCGGCGCAAAGGATGGGCGCGAGCGCTTCGAAGCTCAGTTCTCTCGGCAGATGTCCGACGTAGGCGGGATCCGCCACGACGTACTCGGCAAACCCGCCGTTGACGGTGTAGCCCGTCATCTGCTGGTGATCGCACAGCGTCTCCCAGCCCGTCAGGCAATGCTCGCAATGGCCGCAGGCGGTGTGCAGCCAAGGTACGCCCACGCGGTCGCCCTCCCGGACGCCGCGCACGCCATCGCCCACGGCAACGACATGGCCGACGCCTTCGTGCCCGGGGATGAAGGGGAGGCGCGGCTTCACCGGCCAGTCCCCATCGGCGGCATGCAGGTCGGTGTGGCACACCCCGCAGGCCGTCACCTTGACGAGCACCTGACCCGGCGGCAGGGATGGCACCGGCACGTCGTCCAGATGCAGCGGCTGGCCAAAGGCGCGAACGACGGCGGCTTTCATGGAGGGCATGCGGGCTCCTTGCAAGACTCAGGCAGGCGGTGCGACTCACTCGCCCCGGGGCGGCAGTCATGGCCACACGCAACGTCTTGGAAAGGTTAGGCAAGCGGATCGAGTCGCGCCTTGAGGCCGATCAAACGCGGGCACTCCTCCCGGAAACAAGGGCATCCGGAGGCGTGGGGCCACCCGTTCGTTCCCGGGAGGAGCCCACTCGTCGCGAACTGGGGGCTGCTTGGGCCTCGCGGACTACTGTGCGCACCGACGAATAGACCTGCTCAGCAGGCTCACCGGGCGCGCGGGAAAGCACTTGCGCTGGGGCAGCTCGGGAAGCGGCGGCATCGCCTCGCGGGAGCCGTCATTCATGAATGCCTTGAGAACCACTTTGCGAATGAACGACCTCTACAAGTTGCCTGGCTATGGCTACAACCCAGCGATGGAACTCGTCATCACGGCGCCGCTCTACTTGAAATTGAAGCGCGCCGCCGCGCAAAACGGCTTGTCCGTGGAGCTGTTTGTCAGCCAATCGGCCGAGCGCGAGGCGGATCGAATCCTGATGCTCGAAGAGCTGGCGCGCACCCGCCAGAACACCGGTGGCCTGTCCGCCAAGGTGGCCAGCCACCGCCCCCTCAGCAAGCGCGAAACTGAGGTCCTGACCCTCCTCAGCCGCGGCTGCACTGCCTCCGAAGTCGCAGGCGTCCTGCGCATCCAGGGCGTCACCGTGAACGATCACATCAAGTCGATCTACAAGAAGCTGGGCGTGAACAACCGTGCCGGAGCCGTCGTCCTGGCGGGCAAGATCGGCCTGGGCCCCTGAGCGACGCAGCCGACGCGGGGCACTGGCGCCTCAGCGATCGATCCAGCGCAGGGCCACTGCCGGCAGGGCCACTGCCATCGTGCTGCCGACGGCGGGTGTGCCCGCGCCGATCGACATGTGCATGGTCAGTCGCTGGGCCTCGCCGGCTGCCAGTTCAAGCACCGCGTGGCTGCGGCCCGGGTGCACCGCGAGCACCTGCACCTGCAACCGCCAGGCATCGGCCGGCGCCTCGTCGCCGCAAGGCTGCAGCGCCTCTACCGGTGCGATCCAATCCCCCCGCTCCCTGCGCCACGGCGGGGGTGCGAGGGTGGCGTCCAGCTGGTTGAACGTGCCAAGGAATTCAGCCACACGGCGGGTCGCGGGCATCTGCCAGAGGTCCTGCGGCGGACTGCATTGTTCGATGCGGCCCTCGAACATGACGGCCACCCGGTCCGCCAGTTCATAGGCTTCGTCCCGGTCGTGCGTCACGAGCACGCAGCTTTGCCCAAGTTCGCGCTGCAACTGTCGAAACGATCGCCGCAACGGCACGCGGAAGTTTTCGTCCAGCGCCGAAAAGGGCTCATCCAGCAGCAGCAGCGAGGGCCGGGGTGCCAGCGCGCGCGCCAGGGCCACCCGCTGCCGCTGACCGCCCGAAAGCTGCCCGGGCCGCTTGTCGGCGTGCTCGGCCAGGCCGATGAGCTCAAGCAGTTCGGCGACGCGGGCCTGCTGGCGGTCGACAGGGTCTCGTCGTGCCTGCAGGCCGAAGGCGATGTTGTCGCGCACGCTGAGGTTCGGAAAGAGCGCGTATTGCTGAAACACGACCCCCACACCGCGCGCGGCTGTCGGCAGTGTCGAGACCTCGTGCCCGTCGAGGTGAATGCGGCCGCGGTCCAGCCCCTGCAGGCCGGCGATGGCCCGCAGCAAGGTGGTCTTTCCGCAACCCGAGCCGCCCAGAAGCGCCAGCACCTCGCCTCGCGGCAGCTCGAGGTCGATGCCTTGAAGGATGGGGCGGCCGCCGAGCCTCAGGTCGGCGTGTTGGACTTGGAGCGCGAGGGGATTCGCCATGAGGTGAGCAGATGCACGAGCAGGCCGAGCAGGGTGGTGATGAGCAGGCTCACGACGATGAGCGCTGCCGCCTGGTGGCCGTTGGCGCCGCGCAGGCCGTTGATGAGAGGTTGGAGCAATTCGAGCGAGCCGGCGAGCAGCAGATTGGCGATTGCGAACTCCATCGCGGCCGTCGTCCAGGCGAGCAGGCCAGCCGCGGCGAAGGCCGGCAGCAGCAGTGGCAGCAGCACGCGGCGCAGCAAGAAGCCATCGGAGGCGCCCAGCGTGCGGCTGGCATCGATCAGCGGCCCAGCGTCGAGTTGTTGCAGTGCGGCAGACAGCGTCTGGTGGACCAGCGGGAACAACAGGGCCGCCAGCAAGCCGATGTAGACCGCCCGCAAATCCAGCACATCGCCCCACTGACCGACGAAGAGGTCCAGTGCACCGATGGCGACCACGACGGGGGGAATGGCATACGGCAGCAGCGCAAGCGCATCCAGCAGCCGCTTCAGCCGAGCTGACGCCAGATGACCGCAGAGGCTGGCGGTGCCGCCCAGCAGGACGGCCAGTGCGGCAGCTGCGCCGGAGATCCACACCGTGTTCCAGGCCGCCGCGCGAATCCGGTCATCGGCAGCGAGGGCAGTCAGCCATGCCACGGTCGCGCCTTGCGGCAGCAGGCCCTGGTCCCATCGTTCGCTGAAGGCATAGGCCATGACCGCCGCAGGAGGCAGCAGCACGAAGACCGCACTCAGCCAAAAGGCCAGCGCTGGCAGGCGCCATGCGGGCGCGACAGAGTGCCGGATGCTCATGCCGAACGCCTCAGGCGCGCCGACCACCATCGGGCGCCCACGATGACGATCAGCAGCAGCACGGCCATCACCAACGACAGAGCCGTGGCGAGCTCCGGCTGGGAAAAGATGTCACCACTGACCGCCGCGCCGATGCGCACGGCCAGCACCGGGCTCGCCGTGCCGGCGATCGCGAAAGGCGTGGCATAGGCGGCTGCCGCGTTGGCAAACAGCAGGCTGGCAGCCTCGACCAGACTCGGTGCCAGCACCGGCAGGCCGACGCGGCGCCAGAAGTGGCCGGGGGAGGCGCCCAGCGTGGCGGCGGCCTCGGCGAGCGCGGGGTCGAGCATGCGCACCGGCGCCATCAGCAGCACGACGGCGAGCGGGACCTGAAACAGCGTGAACGCGATCAGCAGACCGCCATCGCTGGCGAGGTCCCAGCCCTGCAGCAGGCCGGCCTGACGGGCGAGCGTGGTCAGGACACCCTGGCTGCCGAGCAACAGGGTCAAGGCCAGCGCGAGCGGCACACCGGCGAAGTTGGCGCCAAGGCCCGCCAGCACGGCCACGGGCTTGTCCCAGCCCGGGCGTGAGACGACGTGCAGCGCCGCACCCAGGCCGAGCATGAGGCCGAGCCCGGTCGACAGCGCCGACAGCACGAGCGTGCGTGTGATGGCGTCCACGTAGAAGCGGTCGGCCCACAGCTCCCGCAGCACGCACTCACCGTTGCCGGTGCAGGCCCGCAGCAGATCCAGGCCGCGCCAACCAAACGGCAACAGCAGCGCGAGGACGAGCAACCCGAGCAAGGGCGACGCAGCGATCCACGCGCGGGCAGGGGTCAGGGACATCCGAGGTGCTGTGCGATGAAGTGGCGGATCTCGAGCTGGGAACGCGGCCAGTGGGCCGGCGCGGTGGCGCCGCCCTGGCACGGCAGCCACACCAGCGGCACGTCGCGCTCCACGGGCAGGGATCCGCCGTGCCAGTGGTCGGCATGCATGCCATGGTCACTGGTCAGCAACACGTCGTAGCCAGCCGCATGCCAGCGCGGCAGCGCCTGGGCGAGCACGTGATCGAGCCGACGGGCGGCACCCGTGTAGCCGGTGGACTCGCCGCCGTGGCGGTGGCCGGCGAGGTCCATGCCCATCGGATGCACGAGCAGGAAGTCCGGGGCATGTGCCTGGCGCAGCGCCTCCGCATCGGCCAGCAGATGAGAGTCGGGATAGTCGTCTTCCCAGTACCAGCGGCCGGCGTCGATGCCCAGTGCTGGCAGGCTTCCCTCCCGGTGGGCGAGCGGATCGAAGATCACCCCGGCCAGCAACTCGTAGAACCAATGGTAGGCCGCCACGGCCGAACGCCGACCGGCAGCCGCCAGGTCGTCGAACACGCTGCTACCGCATCGCTGGCCCGCCTGGCCGTTGCCCAGAATGCCGTGATCCAGCGGCGTGCGGCCGTTGATGACCGTGGCGTAGAGCGGGCGCGACAGGCTGGGCAATTCACAGCGCAGGCTGCCCCAGTGCGCCCGACCCGCTTCATTGAGCGCCTGAACATAGCCGAGGTAGTCGCGCGCCGTGTCGGCGCGCAGACCGTCGACGAGCAGGAGGACCAGCTTGGATTTCATGCGCCGAGCACCTCGCGTTGCCAGGCGCGCGGCAGCTTCTTGACTTCTTCCGTCCAGAGCTGTGGCTTGAGCGCACGCGCAGCCTGGTACTGTGCGGCGGGCAGGAGCTTTTTCTTGACGTCGTCGGGCAATGCGATCTGCTCGACGCGGATCGGGCGCGCATTGCCCCGTGCGAGGTTGAGCTGGCCCGCGTCGCTGAAGATGTACTCCCGCGTCAGGTCACCCGCGCGAGGGCGCCTGGAATGGACATTCAACAGCGTCGTGTAACCACTGGTGATGGAGCCGTCGCTTGGGATCAGGACCTCGTACTCTGCTGCGTTGGGCAGCTTGTCGCGGTAGCTCAGTGCATTGAAGTCCCACAGCAGGAACACCTCCGCCTCGCCGCGTTCCATCAAGGCGGGCGAGGGGTCCGTGCTCAGCAGCTTGCGTGCCTTCGCGAGCTGGGCGAAAGCCTGCAGCGCGGGCTTGAGCTGAGTTTCGCTGCCGCCGAGCGCATGCGCTGCGGCCAGCACCGCCGCGTTGGCCTGTGCCGCGCGGCCGACGGCGCCGATCATCACGCGGGGCTGGGTGGCGAACAGGGCCTTCCAGCTGCGCGGCACGTCCTTCAGCAGCCGGCGGTTGACCGCGAAGGCGATGGTGCCGGTGTAGGCCAGCGCCCAGTGACCCTCCGGATCCTTGGCCCAGTCCGGCACCTGGGCCCAGGTCGAGGGTTTGTAGGCGCGGGTGAGGCCCCGGGCCTTGGCAATGGGGCCGAATTCGAAGCCGACGTCGCCGATGTCGATGCTCGCATTCGCGCGTTCAGCCTCCATCTTGGCGATCTGTTCGGCGCTGCTCATGTCGGTGTCGACGTGGGCCAGCCCGTGCAGGCGCTGCAGGTCGGCCCAGGTGGCCCGCCAGTTGGCCCAGTCGTCAGGCATGCCGACGCTGGTGACGCGCCCTTCGGCGCGGGCCGCCTGGGCCAACTCGGGGGTCTGGCCGCGGGCAAGGGTCGCCAGTCCGCCCAGGGCGGCCAGCACGTGACGGCGTTGGAACAGGCTCATGCGTGGATCATCACATCAGGTCGGGAGTCTCAGGTCGTCCAGACTCAGGCGATGCTGCAGGCGCGTGTCGCCCTTGACGTCGCGGATGCTGAGCTGGATGGTGGGCGCCGGCGTGGAGAAGTCCAGCTCGACGAGCCCGAAGTTGACATCGGCGAAGACTTGCCCCACGCGGCGTGCGTTCGGCGTCGGGATGTTCCACACCTCGGTCAGGCCGCTCGATGTCAGATCCCAGATCGGATAGTTGCCGGGAACGTCCCAGCGTGACAGGTCGGCGTAGTGCATGTCACCACTGACCACGATGACGCCCTCGGCACGCTTCTCGCGGATCAGGGCGGCCAGCCGCTGCCGCTCGTTCGGAAAGTTCGCCCAGCACTCCCAGCCTGTGCCCTCCGCTCCGAGCTGAACGCTGGAGCACAGCAGGCGGACGTCGGCAGGCTCGGCCAGGCGATCCGCGAGCCAGGCCCACTGCGCCTCACCGAGCAGCGTCGCCGCAGGGTCGGGGTTGGGCACGTACCAGCCCGTCATGGGTCCGCCGCCCATGCGGGCCTTCAGGACCATCGCGGCATAACCCTGTTTCAGCGCGGGGTCGGCCACAAGGGCCGTGCGGTTGAAGCGCAGGTCGAGCATCAGCACCTGCACCGTGCGGCCGCTGCGCTCCAGGCGCCAGGCCTCGTAAATCCCCGGGCGCGTGCGGCGCGGGGAGTCGGCAGGCTCGTTCCACTCGTCGCAGAAGAGTTGTTGCGACAGGGCCTTCAGCGGGTATTCACCGCCAACATCGTCATCGCCGAAGTCGTGGTCGTCCCAGATCGCCAGATGCGGCACGTCGCGCCGGAAGGCCTGCAGCGCTTCGACCCGGCGGAATTCGGCATAGCGACGACGCAGGGTGTCGGCGTCCTGGGCATCGGCGTAGAGGTTGTCGCCGAGAAACAGGAACAGGTCCGGCCGCGCTGCCCGCACTGCCGCCCAGATGGGCTGCGGCTTGGATTGCTTGGCGCAGGATCCGAAGGCGATGCTCAGCCGGTGCGGGTCCGTTGGGTCGTTGAGCACCAGCGGGCGCGAGCCCGCCTGGGCGCTGACACCCGCTGCCGCAAGACCCGCCGCCAGCACGAGCTGGCGCCGGTCGAACTGGACAGGCGCCATGGTCATCAGAGCTTGCCGGTGAAGGTGATGAAGTACTGCCGCGGCGCACCGGTCAGCAGGGTCTGGTTAGTGCCGGTCGGGTCGCTGTTGATGAAGCCGTTGCTGCCCACCGTCGAGATGTACTTCTTGTTGCCCAGGTTGGTCACACCGACCTGCACGCTGCCTTCGGACAGGAAGCCGAGCGACTTGGTGCGCAGACCACCGCTGACGTTGAACAGCGTGCGGCCATTCACCGAGGCGTCGTTCAGGTAGCTGTAGTAGCGCTTGGACATGTAGTCGGCCCCGACGTTGCCGAACCAGCTCCCGTCGTCGTAGCTGAGGATGCTCTTGACCATCTGGTCCGGCGCGTCGACCACATGCTTGCCGGCCGTGGCGACCGTGACGGTCTGGTTGCTGGCGTTCTTGCTGACCACATCGTCCCGGTAGGTCGAGTTGCTCAGGCTCAGGCTGTTGTACCAGCTCACGCCGGGCATCAGGCGCAGCGACAGCGCGGCCTCCAGACCCTTGGTGCGCACGCCGCCGACGTTGCTCAGCACCGTCGGGTTGCCCTGGATGCCGGAACCCTGCGTCACGCCGAGCAGTCGGTCCTTGAAGTCGACGATGTAGGCCGTGACGGCGGCTTCGTAGAGCTTGGAGGTGGTGCGCCAGCCCGTTTCGAAGTTGGTCGACGTCTCGGGGCGCAGCGAGCCCTTGATGGCGTCGAAGCCGACCTGCGTCGTCGCGAACGGGGTCGTACCGGTGGCAGCGCCCTGGTAAGCGCGCATGTTCTTGGAGACGCTGGCAAACAGCTCGTCGGTTCGGCTGAGCTGGTAGTTCAAGCCCACTTGCGGCAGGAAGCCCTTGCTGGCCGTGATGCTGCCCACCGGGCCGGTACCTGCCTGGCGGTTGGCGTCGATCTTGGCGCGCAGGGACTTGAAGCCGGCGCCGAGCGTCAGATCAGACGTCAGCGCGACGGTGTCGGACAGCGAGAACTGGTCGGTCTTCGTGTTGAAGGCGTACTGCCATTGCGTGAAGAACGGGTTGCTCGGGAAGTCATAGGGGCTCGGCACGGCGCTCGGCGACGTGGCGTAGAAGCGGCGGGCCTGGTCGAAATCGTTGTTCTCGTGCCAGACCGAGGCGCGCAGTTGGTGGCCGCCGATGTCGTAGTCGAGGGTGGCGGTCAGGCCATCGCGCTTGATGCCGTACTCGGTCGTGCGCAGGGCCACAGGCGTGCCGTCCGGCGACTTGGTGTAGGGCGTGTACCAGAGGCCGCGGCCGTCGTTCTTGTGGTGGTAGGCGGTGGTCTTCAGGCGCAGGTTGTCGGCCAGCTTGGCGTCCAGCGTGACACCGGCGAGCGTGTCCTTGCGCAGGCCCGAGCCGGCGTAGTAGGCGTCATCGCACTGCGCGACGTAGGTGCTGCCGTTGTTGCCGCACAGTGTGTTGGACGCCTTGATCGCCGCAGCGAAGTCCGGGTAGAAGTTGTCCCAGTTGTAGCCCAGGCGCTGGATCATCTCCAGGGACATGTCCTGGTAGTCGATTTCCCGGCGGTTGGAGGTGTTGATGAAGGCCGACAGGCGGTTCTCGCCGAAGTCCTTGACGTACTTCAGGTTGACCTGCTGCTGGCGCTGCTGGCCGCTGCCCTTCCACTTGTCAGCGTTCTGGCGGGTGTAGCTGAGGTAGACGGCGCCCAGGTCCGACGCGCCGCTGTCCAGGCGCACGAAGGTGCGGCTGTTGCTGTTGCTGCCGATGGTCTGCGAGGCCTGCACGCCGAAGGCCTTGGCCGGGTCGGACGAGTAGAACTGCAGCGTGCCGCCGAGGTTGCTGGAGGAGGGCGTGTCGAGCGAGCCGGTGCCTTGAGACAGATCTGCGCGGGCCACGTTCTCGCTGGAAATGGCGCGGCTGATGTGCAGGCCGTTCAGGTTGCCGTAGCTCATGTCACCCAGCGGCACGCCGTCGAGGGTGAAGCCGAGCTGGTTCTGCGAGAAGGCGCGCACCGTGAAGCGGGTGGACCACTCGTAATTGCCGAGGGGATCGGCCGACTGGAAGTTCACGCCCGGCAGGCGAGACACCGTCGCCAGCGGGCTCTGGCCGGCAGCCGCGGCGGCTTCGAAGTCGGCCTTGGTCAGGCCTTGCACCGAACGGATCTGGCCGCGACCGAGGGTGACGGTGACGCGTTCGAGTTCCTGGGTTTCGGAAGTCTGCGCAAGCGCCGGCACGGCGGCGAAGGCCAGGGCCAGCAGGGCAGCGACGGGGGTGAGGGCGTGGGCAGCAGTTTTCATGGGATGGAGGGCGCTTGATGGACGGGGTGATCTGCGCGGGGGCACATCACGGCGTGGAAGACCGGCTCAATGTCACAAAAGTCCACGACAGTTCGACGACAAATCCATGTCTGTGCGTTGATTTCCACAGATTTCCACAAGCCCACTCAAATTCACACAAACGCCATGCAAGCCTGATTCACTCGGTGGGTTTGCTCCACTCTTTCCGCCCTTCCCATGTGGGTCGCCGAACGACATCGCTTGATCCTTGAACTGCTCGGCGCGCACCAGGGCTTGACGACGGAGAAGTTCGCGGACGCCTTGGGCGTGTCCCGCGAGACGGTGCGGCGTGACCTGATTGAACTGGAAAAGGCGGGCCACCTGGCCCGTGTGCACGGGGGCGCGGTCGCGGCGGCCGTGGAGCAGCCGGAACCGGCCTATGCCGAGCGAACGCGCCTGCGCCGTGAGGAGAAGCGAGAGATCGCGGCGTTGGCTGCGGCTCTGCCGCAGCCCGGTGATGCCTGCCTGCTCGATGCCGGTTCCACCACGCTGGCCCTGGCGGAAGCCCTGGCGCAACGCCAAGGCCTGACGGTCATCACCAACTCCGTGGAAGCCGCCCGCGTGCTGGCCAGCCGCGGTGGGCATGACGTACGCCTGCTCGGGGGGCGGCTCGACCAGGATGTGCCTGCAACCTACGGCGACGAAACGATCGCCGAGGTGTCCCGCTTCCACGTGGAATGGGCCTTCGTCTCACCCGTCAGCTTCAGCGCAGACGGCGGCGCCATGGACTACGTCTGGCACGAGGCGGCCATGGCGCGGGCGATGCTTTCCCGTGCCGCACGGCGCGTGCTGCTGGCCGATGCGAGCAAGCTCGGGCAAACGAGCCGCATCCAGGTGTGCCCGGCCTCGGATGTGGATGTGCTGGTGACAGACTCGGGCGCCAGCGCTGCGCAGTTGGCCGCGTTTCGCCAGGCCGGCGTGCCGACGATCCTGCCGGCCTCGGGCGACGCGACGCCGCACTAGGGGCCGGGGTGCGCAGTCAGCGCACCAGGCGGGCGGCCTCCAGCTCGGCGCGCAGCTTCTCCGCCTCATCCTCGAAGCGCACCGCCGTCAGCCCCAGCACGGGGTCTTCGAGCAGGGTCTTGTCCAGCGTCGAGCGGCCGCGCCAGCGCGCCACGAGCTGTTGACCGAGTTCGTAGAGCTGACGGTTCTTGGCCTCGGCGTCTGCCAGGGCCTTGGTGCTGCGCTCCAGCAATTGCGCCAAGGTCTGGTTGGCCTGCAGGCGAGCCGCGCTCTCCTGGCGGCTGGCCTGCAGCAACTTCTGCAGCTCGGCCTCGCGGTCGGCGGCCGCCACCTGGCCGTCCTGCTGGGACTTCTTCGCCGCCTCGAGTTGCTGGCGCAGCGCAACGAGCTCTTCGTCGCGTGTCTTGACGCGGGCGGTGCTGCCGGCGATCTGGGCTTTCGCACCCTGAGCCTCCTTGCGCGCCGACTGCAGCTCAGCGTCGGTCTTGGCCTTGTCGGCCTGCAGCGCGGCGAGCTGCTCCTGTGCCGCGCGCAGGGCGGCCTGGGAGCGCCGCAGCGCCTCACGTTCCTTGGAGGCTTTGTTGTTGTCCTGCGCGCCGGCACCGACGGCGAGCGCCAGCAGAAGGGTGAACAGGGTCAGGCGCTTCATCATCAGAACCTCACGTTGAGATCCATCTGGAACACGTCGATGCGCAGTGGCGCACTGCTCAGGTTGCCGCTGAGCGAGGTCGGGTCGCTGGGCACGGCCAGAAAGCGCACGCCATCGTCCAGGTTGCGCGTGCTCGTCCAGCGGGCGCCGAGCCAGAAGTTGCGGTCCAGCCCGTAATTGCCGCCGATGCTCCAGCCCTTGTAGTTGGTGCCGCCGAGGTGCCAGGTGGTGTCGGTGAAACCGTCGACCCAGGCGTCGCGCTCGACCTGGCGCAGCGTCGCGAACGCCTGCCAGTCACCGCGGCGCGCGAGCTTCGCGGTGCCGGCCTGCACACGGGCCTGCACCGCCAGCGTCTTCTCGCGCAGGTCAGGCAGCGGCACGCCGGCGCGCGCGCGGATGTCCTGCAGGTTGAAGCCGAGGTTCTTGATCACGTCGAAAGTGAAGCCCACCGGCACCGGCATCACGCCGTCGAGTTGCAGGCCCAGGGTCAGGTCGATCGGCTTGAAGCGCGAGGCCAGGCCCCAGGTCGGCGAGGCGGTGCTCGTCGGGTCGTTGATGTTGATCAGCGTGTTGCCCTTCAGGCGCAGGCCGGTGCTGTACTGGGACGAGAAATAGTTCGTCGCGCCGTTGCGCGGCCCGCTCGGTGGCGGCGCGCTCTCACGCTGGCCCTCGATGTGGCGGAACTGGTAGCCCGCCAGGCCGACCTTCAGCTGCACGCCCCGCGCGAGGTCAATCTCGCCGCCGAGCTGGGCGCCGAGCAGCCATTTGTCGCGCGTGGCGAGGTTCAGCTCTTCCAGCGGGAAGACGCCCGCCGTGGCGAACACCGAGCGCTGCGGCGCAAAGGTGTGACTGAGCTTCGTGGCCACCCCATCGAAGGCGAGGTCGTCCGGCCACGCCAGGTCGGTGCTGTAGAACGGGTTGCTCATGCGGCCGACGTCGGCTGACAGGCCGTTGAAGAACACCGGCGGCTGCCAGCGGATGTAGGCGCGGTCCAGGCCGAGCGTGTAGCGGTTGAAGTTGTTGCCCAGCGTCTGGGATGTGGACGTCGCGCTGTTGGCGGTGTTGCCGGTGGCCAGGCGCACGCTGGCCAGCACCTGGTCGCTAAGCTTGGCATCCACTTCGAGCCGCGCGCGCAGCGTCATGCGCTGGCGGTCCGTGGTGGTGTTGGTCAGGTCCGGTGCCCACGCGGGCGACGTGGTCTGTGCGCGGAACACGTCGGCCGGCAGGTTGTGATCGTCGAAGAACTCGCTCTGCGCCCGGGCGCGCACATCGCCCCCGACGCGGATGCGGCCGACCCAGTCGGGCAGGGCGTCGGGCTGGCCCCAGCGCTCGCCCTTGGCCTGGGCCAGCACCTCGGCCTTGATCTCGTCGCGCATCTGCTGGCGCGTCGACTCGGGCACGTAGGGAATGCGCAGCACCTTCGGCGCTTCGGCGCCAGCAGGCGCGGCAGGCGCCGGTGCCGCCGCCGTGACCTGGGCCTGGCGCAGGATGGCCTCGGCTTTCTCGCGGGTGAGCAGGCCCTGGCTGACGAGGGCGTCGATCAACGCCTGGGTGGTCGCGCGCAGGCGGGCAAGTTCCTCCTTGTCGGAGTTCTGGGCTGCCGCCGGAGCGGCGGCAAGGGCGGCAGTCAACAGGGCGATGAGGGGTTTCATGGCGGGGAGGGCTTCAGAATCAGGCCTGCGGCCGCACACTCAGGCGGAAGCGCATGGGTTGGGACAGGGCCAGCGCCGGCGGTGGCGGCAGCTTGAACAGGCGGCGCGTTTCGTCGAGCGCGGCGCGCAGCGCGGCGTCGTGGGCCTCGTTGCCGCTCGGTGACAGCTCGAAGCGCTGGATGCCGCCATCGCCCGTCAGCCAGACCGCAAACGTGGCCGTCAACGACTCGGCGTCGGACTTGAGGTGTTTCTCGATCTCGCTCTGCAGCAACTGGCGAGCCGTGTTCGCGTAGAAACGTTCCTGCGCGCGGTCGGCAGGCGTGCCCGCCGGGCCGGCGCTGCCGCCCGTCGTGGGCGTGCCACCCGCGTAGTCGCGCGCGACGGTGCCGGCCGAGAAGGCACTCGGGCCGTCGCCGGCTGCACCTTCCATCTTGATCGACTCGGCCGGCTTCGGCGCCTCGGCCTGCTTGATCTGCTCTTCGCGCATGACCTGCTTGGGCTCGTCCTTCGGCGGCTCGGGCTTCTTTTCTTCCTTGGGCGGCGGTGGTGGCGGCGGCGGGGTGTCCGGCAGGATGGCGATCTTGGCCACCTGGCGCTTTGGGCCTTCGGGCTTGATGCCCTTCACGGCCCACCACACGGCCACGCCCATCAGCACACACGCGGCAGCAACGATCAGCTTGAGCGTGCGCGTCTTCATGTGCCGATCCGGCTGGTCACCAGGCCCATGTTCACGCCCAGCTTGTTGCACAGGTCGATGATGGTCACGACGCTCGCGTACTGCGTGCGCGCATCGCCCTTGATGGCAACCGACATCTGCGCATCCTTGGCCTTGGCGGCCTGGAGTTGCGTCTCCAACTCCGCCAGGCTCACGCCCACGCCGTTGAGCAGCACCCCACCGTCGGGCATGACCTGCACGATCTTCAGGTCGTGCTTCTCAGTGCTGGGCTTGTTGCTCGGCTTGGGCATGCTGATGTTCAGCCCTTGCACCGAGGCGGTCGTCATCAGGATGAACACGACGAGCAGCACGTATGCCAGGTCGAGCATCGGCGTCACGTTGATCGTGTCGTAGGGCTTGGCGTCCTGGTTGACTTGCATGCGCTACTCCGCCGCGGCGCGTTTGGTGACGAGGCCGATCTCGGTGATGTCGAGCTTCTTGGCCACTTCCAGCACCTGCATCACCTTCTCGTACTGGGTGGCGGCATCCGCCTTGAGCACCACCGGCAGCGACGGGTTGGCCGACTTGTACTGGGCCAGCGACGTGCGCAGCTGGTCCATGTCGACCGGATAGGCATCCAGGTAGACGCCGCCGTCCGCCGTGATCGTGATGGCGCGCGTCTGCGGCTTGGCGAGGTTGTTGGCCGCCTGCGTCGTCGGCGAATTCACCTTCACGCCCTGCACGGAGGCTGTCGTGAGGATGATGAAGGTCACCAGCAGCACGTAGGCGAGATCCAGCATCGGCGTGATGTTGATGTCGTCGTAGGGCTGGTTGTCGCCCTTGATGTCGGCGGACATGGCTCAGTGCGCGCCGTAGAGTTCGGCCACGCGGGTGATGAACTCGTCGATGAAGATCTGCATGTCCGACGTCGCGTTCTTGATCTGCGCGGCCAGGTAGTTGTAGCCAAACAGTGCAGGGATCGCGACACCGAGACCCGCCACGGTCGCCAGCAGGGCGGCGGCGATGCCGGGAGCGATCGCGTTCACGTTGACGTCGCCCGCGGCGGCAATGGCCGCGAAGGTGATCATCACGCCCACCACCGTGCCGAGCAGGCCCAGGAAGGGCCCGCCCGAGATGGCGATCGTCAACAGCACCATGCCCGAATTGAGCTGGGCGTTCTCGCGCACATAGTCGGCATCGACCGATGCCTTCACGGCATCGAGCGACGCCCCCGACAGCGGCTTGGCCCCGGCCTCGCCGACCTTGCGCTTGGCCAGCTCGCGCACGCCAGCCTGGTAGAGGCGGTAGATGGGCGAGTGCGGATGCGGCGCGTGCTGCTCCAGGTGCAGCAGCTCATCGCTTGCCTCGCGGAAGCGCAGCACGAAGCTGCGGTTGGCCTTGGCCACGCGGTTCACGAGGATGCCCTTGGCCACCATCACCCAGGCGGCGATGGCGAACATGATCGCCAGGATGATGATCACCACCCACGCATCCACGGTCAGGTTCTTGACCAGGATGCCCATGTAGCCATGGCTCTCGCCTTCGCCGCCGGCGCTGTCCTTGCTCTCGCGGACCGAGCTGACCAGCTTGCCCTGCGCACCCTGCGTGCCGGCTGCCACGGCGATCCAGTCGGCGCTGCGCAACGTGGCAGCGATCTGCACTTCGTCCATCAGGCCGCGTGCGCCTTCGCCCAGGCGCAGGCTGCTGCCGAGCGCCGGTGTGGCCATGTCGGCCTGCGCGGTCTGCACGCCGTCGACGAAGAGCGTCGCCTTGCCCAGGCCCAGGCGCAGCGCGACCTGCGTCCAGCGGCCGGGCGCCACCTCGCCACCCGCGGCGTCGGCGCGATCGGCGCGGACGGTCAACTTGCCGCCGTTCAGGCTCAGCGTCAGGCCGCCCCAGTTCAGCAGTGTGGCGCGCTGCACGTCGTCGAGCTTGACCCACAGGCTGACCGTGAGCTGGTTGCCCGCGTCGACGACCGGCTTGTCGGACAGCGGATAGACGATGGCCTCGCCGCCCAGCCTGGCGCTGGCGGCCAGCAAGCCGTTGGGTTCGATCGACAGTGGACTCTGCGGTTTGACGGCACCGAGTTGGTCCGCGCCGGCGGGCTTGTCGCTGAAATGCAGCGCGATGACCGTCGCTGCATCGAAGCCACTCGCATCAGCGCTTTCGGCAGGCGCCTTCGGATTGCCGCCGTACACGTAGAAGCTGTTCTTGTCGCTGCCCGGCAGCACACTCGGCACCTGTACCCACAGCACCGCCAGTTCGTTCAGGCCGTCGAAGCGCTCGATGCTGAACTTCAGCGGCGTCTTGTCGTCGCCCGCGAGCACGCGCAGGTCGCTGCCGTCGTCCTTGGCCGCGGCGAAGTCGAAGTTGCCGGAATGCAGGCGCACTGCCACGGCCACGCCGCTGGCGGTTTCCTTGGTTTCCTGGCCCTGGGCCGAGGTGTTCAGCGTGATGCGGGTGCGCTCGCTCCAGTCGTTGTTCCACCAGGCATGGGCCGAGGCGGGCAACAGGGCGGCAAGCAGCAGGGCGGTGAGGGCTTTGCGCATGGGAGGTCTTTCGTGAATCACTGGCCGCTGCCGAAGCCGAGGAACTCCAGCAGCAGGTTGCGGCGGCGGCGGCGTTTCTTCTTCTCGTCGTCATCGCTGTCGGCGGCAGCAGGGCCGGCGCTGGTGGGCGCCAGGGCGGTGTTCGGCGGGGCCGACAGCACGGTCTGCGGCGGCTCGACCTTGCCGCCGCCCGTGGTCTTGCCGCCGACCTGGATGTCGATCGCGTTGACCACGCGCTCAGCCGCCAGCGTCGCATTGCCCTTCGAGCGGATGCCGGCCTCGCCGGCATTGATCTCGCCCGCCGGCGCGAACAGGAAGAGGTTGCTGTCCGCGTTCAGCACTGCAATGCCGGAGCCGCTGAACGAGCCCGAGGTGTCGAACACGAGATGGCCCTGGTCGTCCAGGCGCAGCACCGGGGCTGGCGCGCCGGTCACGGTCTTGGCGCCGCGGCCGGCGTCGATGTTGCCGGCGGAGGCCCACATGAGCAGGTCGCCCTTGGCCAGCGTGAAGACGCGCGACTGGTTGACGGCGAAGTCGTCCCGCACGGCCGCGGCGATGGCACCCCCGTTGACGGTGACGAGGCCCAGCTCCGTCGGCGACTTGGCCACACCGCTGGACACGATCTCCCCGGCGTTGGCGCCGCCACCGGGGGCCAGCAGCGTGATGCCGGCCTGTTGCAGCGTCTTGATCTGGCTGGTGGGCAGGCGCACGTCGCCGCTCGGGCGGCTGGCGATCCCATCGACCGGGAACAGGGTGTTGATCGCGGCGTAGCCGGGTGCATAGGCACGCCAGCGTGCGTCGTCCGCCAGAGCGGCCGCCGCCGAACCCGCCGCCTGCAGCTCGGCCACCAGTTGGCGGTTGAGCCAGGGCATCTGCTGCACCAGGGGCAATGCCTCGAATGCCGCCACGGCCTGGTTGTCGCTCACGCCGGCCTGAGCGGCGCCCAGGCTGAGGACGTAGTCGCGCAGTGCGCGCTTCTCGCTGCTCGTGGCCAGGTTCGTCAGCAGGAGTTGGCGACGGGCATCGTCCAAACCGGCCAGACGCTGGGTCAGCAGCGGCGCCGTGACACCCGCGCGCTGCGCTTCGGGCAAGGCGGCAAAGATCTTCAAGGCCTGATCGGGTCGCAGGTCGCTCCAGGCCGGTTGCAGCAGATTCGACAGCTTGCCGGCATAGTCCGTGACCCGGGCGTCACCGGGGTCGACGCCCAGCAGCGCGCCGATGCGCAGCCGCTGCTCGGCCGCGTCGGCCCGCGCCGGCAGGGCGCGCACATAGCGTCCGATGCCGGCATCCACGGCGGCATTGCCCATCAGCTCGCGCAGGGCCACCAGCTGTTCGGCGGCGCCGAGCGAGGCGAACTCAGGCCGGGTGCCTCCGAGCGCCGCGTAAACGGTGCCCAGCCGCTGAGCAGTCCAGCCGCTCGTGCCCAGCAGCGCGAACCCTTGGCGCACGGCCTGCACGTAGTCCTGCCCGTCGGCACGCAGGCCTGCCACCACGGTGATGTCGCTGCCCCGGGCGGGCAGCAGGGTGCTGTTGCGCGTGCCGCCGATGGCGACCAGGCCGGCGTTGCGCCCGAGGTCGATGTCACGGCCTGCCAGCACCAGCAGGTCGCCCGGGCCGGCCACCTCGGCGGCCACGTTGCGCTGGTCCCGCCCAGCCTGCAGCCAGCTGAACTCGCGCACGGGCAGCGGGTCACCGCCCGCCGAGAAGCGACGGTCCTGCTGCTGGATGGTGATCAGCTTGCCCTGCGCGAACACGATGTCCCGGCCGGCCTCGATCTGGACCGGCCGCGCCGAGACGATGTTGTTCGTCACCTGCACGTCACTGCCCGCCACGATGCGGACCGGGCTGCGATCGCTGGTGTCGAGCTGGGGCAGGCTGTCGACCCCGGTCGGGCCTTCCTGGTCCGGGAAGCGCGAGGGACGCACGCCGGAGAGCGGCTGCGCGAGCAAGTCATTGAGACGAGACCGGTTGTAGAGGCCGGGCTCCAGCGCAGCCGCCTGCGTGGCGACCGACAGGCCCGAGAGCGTCACCGAGCCTGAGGCCAGGATCGTCGTGCCGGCCGACAGCTGCGGCAGCTGGGTCATGTTGGCGTCCACCAGGACGTCGCCGGCGGGTGCGACCAGTTGCAGGCGCTCTGGCACCAGGCTTTCGACGCCATCCCGCGACCCTGGCTGGCCGTTGAGTCGCGCCGCTTCGCCGCGCAGCCGGATGTTGCCGGTGCTGCTGAGCACGTCCAGATTCGCACCGGCCGAGAGCCCGCCGAGCACGCCGTCCTGTCCGAGGCTGTTGGCCGCGGTGGTGCCCGTCATGCCGGCGTCTCGCACGGCCCCGAGGTCGACGCCGTTGGCAGCGCGCACGCGCACCTGGGTGGCCAGATGCACCAGCTGCAGGCCCGCGTCGACGCTCACCGCCGTGGCGTCGGCATCGCGCGTGATCGCGCCGCCGGCCTGCACATCCAGCCGTGACCCGGTCACGAAGAGCCGACCGCCCAGCACGTTGCCGCCCGCGCTCAGCGTCACGTTGCCACCGCCCGACTGGAAGAGCTTCGTGGTCTTCGCCGACGGATCGTCGGTGGGCATGCCACGCCACCCGCTGCTGGCGGCCGCGGCATGGACCTGGCTGGCATCGCGCCCGGCGGACAGCTTCACATCACCGCCGCCGAAGGTCGCAATGCCCTGGCTGAAGAGGTCATAGCGTGACCACCAGGCGGTGGGCGATGCGCCATCCACGCCTGAGCGCCACCACCATTGCGACACATCGTCCTGACTGCGGCCCAAGGTCGCACCCTTGAGATCGCGGCCCGCGTCGATGCGGATGCTGCCGCCGCGGGTCAGGAAGGGGCTCAGCCCGGGTCGCTGCAGATCGGCGGCGAGCAGATTCAGGTCCAGTCCGAGCGTGGCCGATGTCGGGAGCGGATCGGGTGTCGAGGGCGCGGGGACCGGTGAAGGCACCGGGGCGGGTGCAGGCGTCGGCGACGGCGCTGGGGTGGGCGCGGGCGATGGCGTGGGTGCGGGGGTCGGTGATGGCGAAGCACCCGCCTGCAGCGGTGGCGCAGGCGGCAGGCGGTCTCGTGTCGTGTTGTCACCGTTGCCCGCCGAGCGCTCCTCGTCGGGATTGGCGTCGCCGGCGTCGGCTGCCTTGGCAAGCCCGTTCGTACCCGCCGCAACAGCCGTGGGTGGCTGCCCCGGCAGACGATCGCGCGTGCTCGTGTCCCCATTGCCGGCGGAGGGTTGGGTGGCCGGCGCGGGTGACGGCGCGGGTGACGGCGCGGGTGACGGCGCGGGTGACGGCGCGGACGTGATGGGAGGCGCCGGCGGTAGCTGGTTGCGAGTGCTGGCGTCGCCATTGCCGGCTGACGGCAACGTGGGTGCCGGTGCCGGTGCAGGTGCCGGTGCAGGTGCCGGTGCCGGTGCCGGTGCTGGTGCTGGTGCTGGTGCTGGTGCTGGTGCTGGTGCTGGTGCTGGTGCCGGCGCCGGCATCGCAACCAACGGCGGCGTTGGCGGCAAACGATCGCGCGTGCTGCTGTTGCCATTGCCCGCGGATGGGATACCCGGTGCAGGTGCAGGTGCAGGCGCAGGTGCAGGTGCAGGTGCAGGTGCAGGTGCAGGTGCAGGTGCAGGCGCAGGTGCAGGTGCAGGTGCAGGCGCAGGTGCAGGCGCAGGTGCAGGTGCAGGCGCAGGTGCAGGTGCAGGTGCAGGCGCAGGTGCAGGCGCAGGCGCGCCCGGGCCCATGGGAACCAGCGGCGGCGCTGGGGGCAGGCGGCCACGCGTCGTGTTCGAGCCGTTGCCGACCGACACCGGCGGGCTCATGCCGGGCGGTGCGGGAGGATTCACGTTCCCGGTGTCGGCACCGTTGCCCGGGGATGGCTGGGTGGGCGGATTGGCAGGCGGAGCTGGCGGCAAGGGCGCTGGCGCGGGGACAGGCGCGGGTGCAGGCGCCGGCGCTGGCGCGGGTGCCATACCAGGAGGCAGCGGCGGATTCACGTTGCCCGTGTTGGCGCCATTGCCTGTGGACGGCTGTGTGGGAGGGTTGGTCGGCGGTGCCGGCGGCAAGGGTGACGGCGCAGGCGCCGGTGCGGGAGCCGGTGCAGGAGCTGGTGTCGGCGCTGGCGCGGGCGGCGCCGGCAGGCCAGGCGGTGCCGGTGGATTCACGGCCCCGGTGTCTGTGCCATTCCCGACTGACGGCTGCGTGGGCGGGTTGGTCGGCGGCGCAGGCGGCTGCGGGATCGGTGCGGGACCCGGCGTCGGCGCTGGTGCGGGTGAAGGCGCAGGCGCCGGCAAGCCCGGCGGCAGGGGAGGATTCGTGCTGCCGGTGTCAACCGGCGGCACGGCAGGCGGCGTGGGCGTGGGTGCGGGGCTCGGCGTGGGGGCCGGCGCCGGGCTTGGTGAAGGTGCCGGGTTCGGAGCCGGCGAGGGCGTCGGTGTGGGCGCCGGCACCGGCGCCGGCGGGGGCGGAAGCGGCGGGCTGGGCGGCGCGTCGAAGTTCTCCGGCTCCTGGCTCAGCACGGGATGACCCGTCGTGTAGACCTTCGCGCCGCTGTTCGTGAGTATCACGTCACCCGCGGATGCGATGCGAATGTTGCCCGTCGTCGAGCGCACGGTCACGGTCGGTGGCGCATCGCCACCCGTGGCCGCCCGGCCGATCACGAGGGCGGTGTTCACGGCCTCGGCCTGCGTGGCCAGCACGTCGGCGCTGGACAGGTCGGCACCGGCCACGAGCCGCAGGCTGCCCGCCCGGCTGCTCACGGCGACTGCGTCGTCAAGCGACGCAGCCGCCAGGCCCGCCGGCGCCTGGAAGCCCGCACTCAGGCCATGGTCGACCACCAGCCGGCCCGCCGCGCGCAGGGTGATGCTCGTCTCTGCGGCATGAGGCATGGCCTGCACGGCGGCTTGGTTGAGCAGCGGCAGGTTCCAGTCCACCGCCAGTCGCATGTCGCCCTCGGATTGCAGCTCGGCACCCGCGCGCACCCTCAGACGCGGCTGCAGTGCGGGCTGCAGGCTGCTGACGCGCAGCGAGATGGCCTCTGCGTTGGCCTCCAGAAAGGCGCGACTTTCCGCGTCGATGAGCGCGGTGCCGAACTTGCCAGGCACGGGGGCTGGCGACGGCGACGGCGACGGCGACGGTGAGGGTGAGGGTGAGGGTGACGGCGATGGCGATGGCGACGGCGATGGCGACGGCGATGGCGATGGCGACGGCGACGGCGATGGCGATGGCGATGGCGATGGCGACGGCGATGGCGATGGCGACGGCGATGGCGATGGCGATGGCGATGGCGATGGTGACGGTGTGCCGGTCGGCGGTACGCCAGGCAGTTGTGAACGCGTGGTGTCACTGCCGTTGCCCACCGACGGGACCGTGGGTGGGCTCGGCGACAGGGCCTGGGCCGTCGGTCCTTGGGGCGGCAGTGGCGGCGCGGGCGGCAGTCGGCTGCGCGTGCTGTCGTTGTCAGCCGGAGACGGCGCCGGAGACGGCGCGGGCGACGGCGCGGGCGACGGTGCGGGCGACGGTGCGGGCGACGGTGCGGGCGACGGTGCGGGCGACGGTGCGGGCGATGGTGCGGGCGACGGCGTAGGCGACGGCGACGGTGCGCTCCCCAGCCCGATCTCCGTCACGCCCTTGTAGACCTTGACGGCCTCGACATCCAGCTGGCTGATGCCAAGCAGTGTCGCGGCGATCGGCCGGATGCGCACGTCGCTGCCGATGCCACTGCCGTCGGCCGCGATGCCGTCGCGGCTCGCTCGCAACAGCAGGCTGCCATCGCGCAAGGTGCTGGTGCCGCGTGCGTCGACCTGGGCGCCGGCGGCGAGGTTGATCTGCCCTGTCACGCTGGACAGCTCAACGTCGCCACCCGTACCCGCTGCACTCGTCGCGAGCAATTGGGCGCCCGCTTGCAGTGTCAGGTCCTGGCCGGCTGCCAGCACCAGCGTGCCCGCATTGCTGCCACGGTGGCTAACGTCGATGGTGCCGGCAATGTCCAGACGGCCGCCATCACTGACGAGGCGAACCTCGTCCGCAGCCAGCCGCAGCCCCGCCTGGAGGACCTGGTCGCCCGAGCGGTTGCGTACGCTGATGAGGCCGCCGAAATCGCCCGACGTGATGGTGCTCGCCAAGGCTGCCAGGTTGACGGCCTGCTGGCTGTCGATGACCAGTCGTGCACCGAGTCCAGACGCACTGCTGCCGCGCAGGGTGCCGTCGACGGCCACACGGCCTTGTGTGGCCGTGATCCACAGGCTGCCCGCATCGGCCGTCCCGGCGGCTGACACGTCCACGCTGGATCCCGTGGCCAGGCCCACGCTGCCCGAGCGGCTCTGCAAGGTCACACGGCCTGCGGCAAGTGCCACGTCCGTGCTGCCGACCTTCAGGCTTTGCCCCGACACGTCGAGCCGGGCCCCCGACCGCGCTTGCAGGTCCCCCGTGCTTGTCAGCGCCAGCTGGCCGCTGTGCAGTTCGATCCGGCTGGCCAGGTCGATGCGCTGCGCGTCGATGGCCAACCGCCCGCCAGGCTGCGCGTTGGCCGGTGCACTGCCGCCGGTGCTGGCGAGGCTGAAGTTGCCGGCTGCCGCGATGCTCGTGTCCGCCTTGCCGGCGTTGGCCACGAGCGCCGTGCTCACGTTCAAGTCGCCCTGGGTGGCGACGCTGCCGCTCCCCTGCAGCAGCACGGCCTGGTCCGCCTGCCACCGCGTGGTGGCTGCCGCCACCGTCTGGCGGCCCTCGGCAAGGGTGAGGGTCTGGCTCGCCTGCAGGCTCAGGCTGCCTGTCCGGTCCAGACCGGTCGTGTCGGGCGGGAGGCCGCTGCGATTGGTCAGGACCAGGTCGACCGCCTTCACCACGGCGGCTTGCGCCGCCGACACCTGAAGCACCGGCGCGTCCAGCGTCAGCCGCCGCGGGATCAACGAGCCCAGGCTGTCGCCCGCCGCAAAGTCGAGGCTGGAGTAGCTGCGCAGCGTGAGGTCGCCACCGCCGCTCAGGCCGGCCAGCCAGCCGGGCTGCACCACCAGGCGCCGCGGGTCGCTGCCTGCACCGCCGATGCTCATGCCGCCCGCCCCCAGGGCCAGGGCATCCGCCTGGAGCCGCAGCCCGTTGCCGAAGCTGGCGGAACCCGAACTGTCCAGGGCCACCGCGCCGCCTGTCGCCGTCAGACGCACATCGCCGTCGATGCTGAGCTGGCCGCTGAACGCCTTCGGTGCGCTGCGCAGCAGCTGCGCGTCGGCCGCCCGGCTCACGCGCACCGCGGCGCCGTCGCCGGCCACGCGGTACTGTCGGGCGGTGCTGCTGGGCAGGCTGGTTCCGGGTGCGGCGGCCGTGAGGGCGCTGCCCGCGCCCAAGGCGACGCGGCCGGTGGCAGTCAGGGTGAGGTCCTGGGCGGACAGGCTCGTCCCCGCAGCCACACGCAGCTTGCGCGCCTGCACGAGCAGCGGGAACGCATCGTCCGCGGTACCGGCCTGCCCGGGCCGCGCTCCGAGGATGAGGTTCTGGGCCCGCAGCTGGTTCAGCTGACCGGCATCCAGCAGCAGCGTCGACGTGTCGCCCGCTGCGAGGCTGCCGCCGACCTGGATCTGGTCCGCCGCGACGTAGACCTCGGCACCCCGCCCGTTGACGGCCTCCGCCGCCCCCTGCTGCGAACTGCCCACGGCCGTGCCCAGCGCCGCATTCAATGTCATTTGCTGACCGGCCAGCACCAGGCGGCCGGCATCCCGGGCGGCGGCCGGCAGCGGTGCGCCAGACTTTGCCGCAGCGGCCGCGAACTGCGTGTCGAAGTCGGTGACGCGGATCTCGGCGCGCTTGCGCGCCTGGGCGGCACTTTCCAGCGTCCAGCTGCCGGGCAGTGCGGCCTGGAAGGACGTGCCGGCGTCGGCCAGGCGCGCGCCGATGATCTGGCTGCCGTCCGCCTGCCGGACGGCGGTGTCCAGGGCCATCGCCGTGCCTGCGGCGGGCCGGATCAGGAACGCGCCGTCGAGCACTGCATAACGCGCAGGCAACAGGGTGTAGCGCCCGGCCGGAATCGCCGCGCCTTCGCCGATGATGATTTCGCGGCCGAGGTTGGGCGTCGACGATGCCAGCGAAGGGTCCCACAGGCCCTGCAGCTTGCGGGTGGGCAGCAGCGCATAGCCGCCGTCGGCGCCGGTGAATGCGTCCCTGGATCCGCCCGGGCCGGGCACGAACTGCCAGCCCTTGAGGGTGCCGCCACCGCTCAGATCCACGGTCGAGCCCGCCTGAAGGTCGAGTTTGGGCGCGTCCAGCGTCACCGCCTTGGCCAGCGGCGACGTCAGCGGCGCCTGGCTGCTGGAGTCCCGCACGGCGTTGCCGGGGGCGCTCCAGCTGTCGCCATTGAACTGACCGAACAACAGGGTCTGACCGGCACCGCTCACCGAAGTCTCGCTGCTTGGGCGCAACACGACGCTGTCGGTGGCCTGCAGGTTGATGGTGCCGAACGGCGCCCGCAGTGTGCCGCCCTGGTCGATGCGTGCGGCCTGGATGGTGAGCTGCCCGCCGGCGCTGGCGGGCTGGTCGGCCGGCTGGTCTGCCGAGCTCACCGTGACGCCGTGGCCGCTGGCGTCGATCGTGAATGGGGTGTCGGTGGCCGGGTAGAGCTGCGCCGCACGCAACTGCAGGTCGGCCTGGGTGAGCAGTCGACCCTCGCGGGCCGGGTCGCCCAGCACCGTGCTTTGCAGCCGCAGATCCTGCCGTGCCTGCACCGCCATCTGGCCGACACCCTGGGTGACGATCCGGTCCGCCAGCACGATGTTGTTGCCGGACAGCGTGAGCGAGCCATCCCCACCGCTGGCCGCGGGCAGCGGCCGGAAGTTGTTGCTGCCGTCTCGCAGACGCTCGCGTGAATTGCTCCAGACGAGCTGCGTGCCGGCCAGCGACACCGCCGCGCCGCTGGCCACGGCCAGGCGCGGCGTGTCGAGCGTGAGTTGGCGGTCGAGCGAAAGGCGCAGGCTGTCGGCGAAGCGCAGGCCATCCTGGCTGGACAGTGTCACGTCGGCCACGCGGCTCGCCGTGATCTGCGCCGCGGAGATCGAGGCGCTGGCGCCGTCCAGGGCCACAGGCACCGGCAGTTGTGCGGGCTGCAGACCGGCGCTGGCCTGGCCGGCCGTGGCCGTCAGCGTCATCTCACGGGCCGGTGGCAAGGCCGGGCTGCCGTCGCGCGCCCCGGCCACCAGGCTGACGCTCAGGCGTCCGCCAGCCTGGCTGGCGTTGCCGCCAGCGGCGCTGAAGCTGCCCTCCAGCGTCATCGCGCCATTGCCGCTGAAACTCAGGCTGCCGCCGGCGCTCGCCACCGTCTGGCGCGCTGTGCGCACGGCACCCGCCTCGCGCAACGCGACATCGAGGTCGCCCACCGCACCGTCGAGCTTGATCCGGGCGCCCGTCTGCCAGACGAGGCTGCCCGCCAGACTGCCGCCCATCGAGGCCGTGACGTTGCCGCCGGCGAGCACCTGCCCCCGGGTCAGGCCGTCGCTGCTCGGCGTGATGAGCGTCGTGCCGCTGACATCGACGAGGCTCTGGGATCCGAGCCACAGGTAGCGTGAGATATCGGGCGCCGTGCTGTTGCTGGCGACGTTGAAGCTGACCGAGCCGCCGGGCGCCTGGATCTGGCCATTCCACGCCAACGCACTGTCGGCATTGAGTTGCAGGCTGGACTGGGGACGCAGCACGATGCTGGCGCCGGCCTCGGCCTTGAGCGTCGCCCCGCGCAGTGACAGATTGACCGTCGGCGGCAAGCTGTTCGCAGCTTGTCCGGCTTGAAGGGCTGCGGCAGCGGCGGAGCCGGTGGGGAGGTTGGCCGCGTCGGCCCGCGGGATCCAGGTCGTGGCCACGGGCTGGATGCGCGTGCTGGCGCCCAGGTCGAGGGATTGACGGCCATTCAGTGCGAAGCTGGTGAAGCCGCCTTGGTTGAAGAAGCTGCTCGACAGGTTCAGGTTGGCAGCCACGCTACTGTCGATGGCCACGCTCTTGGCGGTCAGCGACAGTGAACCGCCGCGCTGCATCGAGTAGCCACGCAAGGTGCCCAGGCGTGCGAGCCGTGCAGGGTCGGTGTCATCGGCAAAGCCGTCCAGACCCGCCGACAGCTGCAGGCTGCCGCCGTTGCCGCCGCGGACCGTGCCCGCCGCATCGACCCAGCCGCCGCCCGACACGTCCAGCACCAGGCCGTCCGCGGTCTTGATGCTGCCTTGTGTGCTGACCTGCAGGCTGCCACCGGCCGTGCCGGCTGATGAGCCCACGCCGCCGTCCCGCAGTGCATTCGTCCAGGTGCCCGAGACGTCAATCTGCGCGCCGGCGCTGAACTCGACGCCGCCGTCCAGGCTGCGCACGAGCAGGCTGCCACCCGGCAGTCGCAGCGAGCTGCCCAGTCGCACGCGGCCGAATTGCGAGTCGAGTTCCAGGCTCGCCAGCACAGGCAGGGTGAGGCTGGCGCCGGCCGGCAATGCCAGGTCGCCTTGTGTGGCGATCTGGATGCGGCCGAAGCCCCCCTGAGCCATCTGCGCCAGGGAGAACTCCGCACCGGCATCGCTGCTGCGCGCCCGGATGGCGAGGCTCTGCAGCACCGCACCGTCGTAGGTCGTGGTGCCGAAGTCGCCGCCATGGCGCGGTGCGCCCAGCGTGAGGCCGCCGAGCACGGGGCGGGTGTCGAGCCCCAGGGACTGGCGGCGCCCCAGCGTGCTGTTGCCCGACAGGTCGCCGAGCACGCTCATGCGTGGCGCGATGATGCTGATGCTGCCGGCATCGCGCCCTTCGATGTAGCCGGCCTCCTGGCTCGAACTGCCAGCGAGACCGAATGCAACCGTGGCGCCATTGCGGTTCCAGCTGGTCTTGTTCGAGAAGGCGTTCGTGATGCCGGTGTAGACCTGGTCCTTCGGCGCGGTGTTCAGCGTGTAGACCTGGCCGTTCTCGCTCGACAGCAGCGTCGGGCGCACGGTGGCTTCGGTCACGTTGACGCGGCCGCCGCTGACGTCGAGCTTGGCGCCTGCTGACACGCTCACAGAGTCGCCTGCGACGATGCTCAGGCTGCCACCGGTCGACAGGCGTTCACTGGCACTGCGCTGCAGACCCAGTCGGTAGGTGTTGAGGTCACCGAGGATGTCCGATGTCGCGCGCACATCCAGCGTGACCTTGTTGCGGTAGAGCAATCCGCTCTTCTGCAGGGGAGCATCCTTCAGGTCATTGCTGCCCAGCAGTTCTGTCGTGACAAAGTAGCGGTCGACGCCGACGGTCGTGTCGGTCGTGCCGGCAAGATCGATACGAGCGCCGTTGTCGATGACCAGGCGACCGCCGTCGGGCTGAAAGGTTTGCGATGCCCCCGGGGCCGTGTCGTAGACCGGTGTCGTGGTGGCTCGGATAGTGGTCTGCGCGCCGGGGGCGACGATGCTGGCACCGCTCTCCAGCCGGATGTCTGCGCCCGACAACGCCAGGCGGGAGGCCGTGAAGCCGGCGTTGCCATCGGACGTGAGCGGCTTTCCGTCAGCACCGTTGTTGTCGGGTGCGATCGAGACCTGGCTCTGGCCTCCCAGCACCAGATTGCCGCCGACTCGGGCGCGTTTGTACTGCGGATCAGACGTGGTCAGGTTACCTGTGGCGTCACCCTGGGCGAGCAACAGCACGGAGCCGTTCTGCGCGACGCTTGTGGTCGCCGAGATGCGGCCCAACTGGTTGACGGCCATCCCGACCAGCGTGGTGTTGCCGCGCGGCGTCGAGATTTCACCCCCCGGGGCATTGACGACCTTGCCATCGCCCGACGTGCCCAGTTCGGCACGTCCGACTTCCACGAGCAGACCGCGCAGCGCCGGTACCGCGGGATTCGATTCGGAGGCGTAGACCTTCTGGTTGTCCGGTGCGTCCGTTGGCAGCCGAAGGAAGGCCTCAGCGCCTGCTGCGACGACCACCTGGCCGCCCGGCGATTGGAGCTTGCCCGTGTTCGTCACTTCCTTGGCGAACAGGAAAATGCGGCCGCCTTCGGCACTGGCCAGCGTTGCGCCTGCATCGATCCGAACGAAACTTCGGCTGTACAGGGTCGCTGTGTTTTCCGGGTCGAAGCTATAGCGGAAGGCGGGGTCGTGCCCCAGCACATTGCCCGAGAACCCCGCCTTGAAATCCTCGTCGCGCGGGCTCAGCGTGGTGGCGATCAGGCTGCCCACGTTGACCTGGGCTCCGCTGCCGAACAGCAGTCCGTTGCGGTTGTAGAGGATCAGCTCGCCGCCGTTGTTCGCCTTCAGGCTGCCGTAGATGAGGCTCGGGCTCGCGTCGTGGATGCGGTTCAGCGCGCTGGCGCCACCGGCCGGCATGTCGAAGGTGACGCTGCTGGACTCGCCGATGTTGAAGCTCGCCCAGTTGTAGATGGCGCGCGGGCTGGTCTGCTGCACCAGCATGTCCTGTCCGCCGCGGCCATTCGCTGTCGTGACGGGCGCCGTGCTGCTGCCGCTGCCGAACACGCGCCAGCCGCTTGCCGCCTGCTGCGGCACGGCATTGGCAGGCGGTTTGGTCTGGGCGTCGACCTGCAGGGGCAGGGCGGCCGCCAGCGCCATCACGAGGGGCTGCAGGGTCAGCGGGAGCGGGTCGCGGCGGTTCATGGCATCAGAACTTCACGGCCATGCGGGCATGCACGCGTCGGCCTGGGGGCGGTGCGCCGACCACGGCCTTGCGGGCGTCGGCCAGCAGCATGTCGACATTGACGCCGCTGCGGCTGGCGAAGCGCACGCCAACGCCGGTGCCCAGCAGCGGCTGACGGCGGTTCTGGCCGGGGTCGGGGTTGATGGTCTGCAGTCGGCCAGCATCCACGAAGGCCAGCAGGCTGAGCTCGCCCAGGTCATCCAGTGCCGGGCCGGGGTGGTGGCGCTGCAGCCATTCGGCCAGGTTGGCGCTGCGAAGTTCCAGCGAGGCGAGGGCGCCGTGGTCGCCGGCCGCTGCGCCTTCGAGGTAGCCGCGCACGGTGTCCACGCCGCCGAGGGTGAACTGCTCGGCGCTGCTGAGCTGCTGCGAGGCCAGCTGTCCGGCGAGGCGGCCGGCGACGGCGAAGTGCTTGAAGACCTCGACGTGGCGCAGGTCCCAGCGCAGCGTGGCGAATCCGCCATCGGCGCCCTTGCGCTTGCAGCGGAACTGATCGTCCGTGCCGAGGCTGCCGTCTTCCAGCTCGCAGCCGTCGATGCGTCGTGCCAGCAGCGGCCGCAGGCCGGCGGACAGCGCCAGGTTGGACGAGAACTGCCGTCCCGGTACGGCCCAGTTCGCCGTGTAGGCGGCCTGCAGCGGCAGGTAGCGCAGCGGCTTGCTGATGCTCAGGTCGCCGAGCTTGATCTGCTCCTGCACGTCCCGGTAGTCGACACCGAGCGCCAGCGACTGGTTGCCGCGTTCCGTCGCGCCGAGGTTGATGCCGTAGCGCAGGCCCAGGGTGTTGCCCTTGCCGGCCACGCGCGTACCGCCCAGCACCTCCACGTTGCTGTTGGAGTGCACCGCGTAGGCGCTGAGGCTGTCCCCGCCCTCCAGCGGGATCGCGTAGGTCAGCACGGCGATCGTCGTCTGGCTTGGCGCGCTCGGTGCGGTCGTGAGGTTCAGCCCGATGCTGTGGCCGAGCTGCCAGAGGTTGTCGTAGCGGATCGTGCCGTTGACACGCTCGGCCGTGGTGTTCGCGTTGTTGGCATTGCTGGCCTCCAGCGAGCCCGACAGTGGCAGCTTGTCCTTGACCTGCAGCTCGGCTTCGACCGTGCCCGGCTGACGCCCGGGGCGCAGGATGGGTTGCACGCGGCGCTCCTCGCCGGTGTTGACGCTGGCCAGTTGCTGCTGCACGGCATTGAAGTCCGGCACGCGGCCGGGCGCCAGTTCAGCCACGCGCCGGCGGATCTCGCCCTGGTCGAAATAACGCGAGCCCGTCACGTACAGGCGTTCGATGCGGCCCTCGAGCACTTTCAGGCGCACCACGCCGCCGTCGATGCGCTGCTCGGGCAGGTCCACGAACACCGTCAGGAAGCCGGCCGCCTGGTAGGCCTTCTCGAGCGCGGCGCGGGCGGCCTCGGCGTCGTCGAGATTGCGTTGCGGTCCCATGAAGGGCATGACTGCCTTCTCGATGATCACGGCGGAGAGCGTGGTGTTGCCTTCCACCTCGAACTCGAGGATGTCGAAGCGCGGCGCGGCCTCCGGGGCGGCCTGCGCCCCGGCAACCAGCGGCGCGAGCGCCATCGACAGTGCAATCAGTCCTCGGTTCAACACGACGGCGCCCGGCCCGCGGGGAGCCGGGCCGGCTTTCTGCTTGACAGCGTGAGCTCAGTGTTCCGGTCCGCAGTGAACCGGCGATGAAGGGGCGTGATCCGAATGGATCAGTTCAAGGCAGCTGGAGCGACCGCCGACGCAAGGCAAGCAGGGCTGCGGAGCCGACGAGCAGCAGCAGGGCTTCGGACGGCTCCGGCACCGCGGCGGCCGTGGTGAGATCGCTGAAATCGATGAGACGCGCGGCGCCGCCCGAAGCGCTGTAGTCAGTGGTCAGCGCGCGCAGGCTGCCTTCCGGCGTCAGGCCGGTCGGCCGGGGCACGTTGGCAGCCGTCTGGGTGAAGCTCAGCAGGTACGTGTTGGACGCCGTGAGTGCCAGACCCCAGTAGCCGTTGTAGGTGAGGTTGTCGAACTCGTCGACGACGACCGACCCGCTGGCGGCATTGCTGATGGCATAGAACCACGAGGACTGGTTCACCGCGTTGGTGACGTCGAACAGGCCACCGTAGTAGCTGCCATCGGAGCCGGGGTTGAGCTTCCCGTAGAAAGTGCCGTTGTTGGCGAAGTACCGCGGGCTCGTGCCCGTGTGGAAGGCGCTGCCGTTGGCCTGCGACACGTGCGTGTTCATGTTGGCAGCGTCGCCGCCACCGAGGGAATTCAGGTCCCGGTACCAGCGGCTCGATGCCCGTTGCGTGGCGGTCAGGAACTCGGTCGAGGGCATGCTGGTCATGTCCACGTAGTTCGGGTTGAGCACACCGTTGCCGGGCCCCTGGCGCAGCGTGCTGTAAAGCTTGTTGTCGCCCGGCGTGGACGAACTCGGGCTGCTCTGCACGCCGATGACGGCCCAGCGCTGGTTGGTGATCGTCGTCGAGGCGGCACGGAAAGCGGCAAAACGCGGATCGGCAGCCGGCAGCGTGTACTGCCAGGTGTAGCCGGCGTCCTGCTGCGCGTAGGCCCAGAAGCTGTTGCCGTCAATGCCGAGGTCGAAGGTGAAGGACACGCGGGCGTTGGTGTCCCAGAGCACGAACAGCAGGTCAGGCTGGTTGTCGGTGCGGACCGTGGCGTGGCTCGGGGCCGCTGCGACGAGAGTCGCGGCGGCCAGCAGCAGGGTCAGGCGGTGGGTGAATGTGGCCATGATGATCTCCTCAGGCCTGCTGAACGCGACGCACGCGGCGCAGACCGCCCAGCACGGCGAGGCCGCCGAGCATCAGGCCCCAGGTCTGTGGTTCGGGCACGGCCGTCACCGCGCCCTGCAGGGCCACGTCGTCCGGCAGGATGCCGATCAATCGAGCGGCGCCGCTTTCGGCGCTGTAATCGATCGTCGACAGGCGCAGCCGACCGGCATCCGTGCTGGTCAGGGACTTCGGGTTCGCGCCCGCCAAGGTGTAGCTGAGGATGTACTTGGCGGAGTTCGGATCCTTGATCAAACCCCAGTAGCCATCGGCCGTGAGGTTGTCGAACTCGTCGACGATCACCGGCTGTGAGCCTTCGATGCCGACGGTTGGATCCGTCGGGTCGGTGAGGACGGGACTCAGCCGATAGAACCAGGAAGAGACCCCCAGCGGATTGCCGGCGCAGACCTTCTGGAACAGGATGCAGTCGCCGTCCCCGCCCGGTGATTGCAGGTCCTGAAAGCCCTTGGTCTTGTCGAAGTAGGTGGAATTGCCGTCGTTCTTGCTGGCCAGCGAGCTGCCGTTGGCCAGCGAGTTGTGGGTCGTGATCTTGATCTGCGCCGGCACGGTCGCGATGTTCAGTGACGTCAGCAAGCTCACATACGAGGTCTGGGTTGTCGTGAAGTTGCTGCCCTCCAGGCTCTTCATGCGGTCGAATGACGCCGTCTGCGTGGCCACGACGTTGTTGTTCGTGAGCGTCGTGAACGCGGTCGTGTTCGCTTCGACTTGTGCGTTGTTGAAGCCGAGCACCATCCAGCGGGTCGTGGTGAGATTGGCCGCGCCCAGAAACGCCTGGAAGGCGGGATCGGTGGCCGGATCCAGCGTCCGGAAGAGGTTGGCACCGGCGTCCTGCTGGCCCTGGACCCAAAAGTCGAGCGCGTCGATGCCCAGGTCTTTCACGTAGGTCATCTTGGCGTTGGCCTGGTCCATCACGACCAGGAAGAGCTCATAGCCTGGAACCTGCGTGGAAATGGCCGCACGGGCCGGCGACAGGGCGGCGGCCAGCGTCGCGAAGGCAACAGCGGAGACGGTGTGGCGGAGGAGCTTCATGGGACGGCAGACCGAGGTCGCTAGAGATGTGAACAGTGTCACGACGAGTGGTGAATAGGCGAAGAAATGCTGCTGGCCTGCGCTGATCCATTCGGATCAGGCGACCGCCGCGAGATCGACATGAAAAAGGCCGGGCCCTCGGGGCCCGGCCAGCTCAGGACGTGGGGCAGATGCCCCGCGTTCGATCAGCGGACGTAGCGCTGGACCGAGCAGCTGCCGGCCGTGCGCGACAGGCGCGAGGCGAACGGACGGTCGGTGTTGCTCAGGGCCGGGTACTGGCCGAGGGCCGACCAGGCGCCTTGCGGCGACATCACGCCCTGCTGGGTGTCGATGTCCGCTGCGGCGAGCGCGGAAGGCTTCGGAGCGCCGGTGCGGATGGACGTGATGAACGCGATCTTGTCGCCGTCCAGGTTGGGGTTGGTGGTGTTGTACTGCAGCGTGGACTCGTAGACGAAGTCGTAGTCGCCGGTCGCGGCACCCTTCTTCGTCGTGGCGTCATAGCGGTCCGGCTGAGCGCCATCGAGCCTGACGTAGCGGTAGCCCTTGTCCTTGTTGCCGCCCGGCGTGGCGTTGTTCGGCAGGGGGCTGTTCTCGCGGCCGAGCACGGCCAGACCGTAGGCACCAGCGACGCTGTCGACACCGCCAGTGATGTTGCCGTTGGCATCGCGGGTCACGCCGACGCAGCTTTCGACGCCGCCCGTGCCCGACTCCTCACGCACGTTGTACGTGCCGGTTGCGACCGGCAAGGGTTGCGTGGCCGAGGCCTGGCGCAGCGGCGATGCCGCCGAGCTCGAGCAGGGGTTCTGCATGAAATACATGTTGGACGCGGCTTGCGTGCCCGAACCCGGCTGGCGACGGCAGATGTTGAAGGCCTTGGTGTTGACGGACGGATCGACCGTCTCGCTGATCACCAGACCCCAGCCGCGCTTGGTCGTGTTGGAGGCCGACAGGCCACCCAGCAGCATGGCGCGCACGAAGTTGGTCGGCAGGCTCGGGCGCTTGGCGACGTCTTCATCGATCGCGCCGGCATTGTCCAGGCCTTGCGTGCGCTGCAGGGCCAGGTAGGCCTGCTTGTTCACAACCACGCCGAAGATGCCTTGCACGAAGGACGCGACATTCAGGTTGGACGTGTCGACGGCTGCCTGCGTGCCGCTGGCCGGGTCGCCGGCGGTGTTGTCGGCCAGGTTCGGCACCTGGTTCAGGATGGCGGGCTCGACGTCGGTGATGCCGGCATCGGAGACGCGAGTCTCGGTGGTGGTGCAGATGTAGTTGGGAATCGCGATGTCGCTGAAATCGGGCGTGCCCGTGACGGTGCAGCTCGAGTTGTCGAGGATGCGCATGTGGGCGATGGCCGTGTTGGTCGCGACGGGGGCCAGGCCCTGGGCAGAGCCGCCCTGGTCACGCTTGTAGACCACCACCGGCGTGCCGGCGGCGTAGTTGCCGGCCGCGACCTTCAGGTTGCAGGCATAGGCACGGTGGTTGTTGCCGCTGGCGCTGTCGAAGTAGATGTGCAGCGTGGTGGTGTCGCAGATTTCGGCCATGTAGGACGCGAAGGACAGGCGCAGGGCGGAGGCGCCGGAGAAAGTAATTTCCTTCAGCGTGGTGCCGCGGGCGGCGACGATCTGAGCTGGGGTCAGCGCTTGGGCGCCGGTCGAGGCCAGCAGGGCGGCGAGGGCAAGGAGACGGAGCTTCATGGGGAGAGTCCTGTGACTGGGGTGAGAGCCCCCCCTCGCATCCCGCAGGACGCGATCGAGGGGTGGAGTCGGAAAGCCGGGCGGGCCGGCTCAGGGGGATCGGCTGATCAGGAGGCGCGACGGCGAGCGACGAAGCCGACGGCGGCCAGGCCGGCGATCAGCATCGCGTAGGTGGTCGGCTCCGGAACCGCGGCGGCCACGACGAGCGTCGTGCCGTCGAAGCTGGCTTGCAGCTGGCCCAGGTAGCTGGCCTTGACCGGCAGCGTGCCGTCATCCGGGTCGGACGGGTTGATGAACACGAGGCGCGACGACACGCCGACGGCGTTGCCGATCTTGGTGTTGGCGGTGCCGAAGGTGAAGAAGTCGTTGCCGAAATAGCCCTGGGTGCCCTTCGGGTTGAAGCTGGAGCCGTTCACGGACGGCAGGCCGGTATGGGTGCCGGTGCCGTTGGCCTGCTGGGCGATGTTGCCGTTGATGGAGTAGGTGCCGATCAGCGTGTCGCCGTCGAAGGTGATGCTGGCCGGCGTGACGCCCGCGCCGACCGTCGTGATGACCTTGTGGCCGGTCGGGTCGAAATTGCCGACGCCGTCATAGACAAACAGGGCCCAGCGGGTGCCCGTGGTCGTGCTCGGGGAGCCGTCGAAGATGTTGGTGTCGCTGGCCAGGTAGGACGTCCAGGCGGCGCCGGCGACGGCACGGCTGAAGACGGTGCCGGTGGCGTTGGCCGACGCGAGCAGGCTGTTCAGGCTCACGCCGGTGTCCAGCAGGAAGGAGCCGTTGTTGTCGCCAACGACCAGGAAGATTTCGGACGTGCCGTCTGCAACGCCCTTGATGTTGGCGAGTGCGGGCGTGCTGATCGCCGCCAGAACGGCAGCGGCGGCGAGGGTCTTGGTGAACTTCATGTCAGTCTCTCCAGATTAAAGATGGGTGCGGAATCGACCTGACGCAGGCAGGCCCGCGTCACTTGCTGCTGGGGCGCCTGGATCGGGTCGTTCAGAGGCCTGGTGGCTTCCGGCGATCTGTCTGGGTGCCTGGGACGTGCCCGGTTTCAAAGAACGTATGTCGTCCTGCGACAAGAATCACTGTGGCAGCGCGCGGTGACATGCGTGCAGATGTCACACCCGGCGTCACAGCCCGAACGGACTACGTGCGGCGGCTGAACCGATGAAACGCCGCGCCACGCGGACTTCAAGCTGGGGGTGATCAAGGACGAGGCGTCGACAGCTCGCCCGGCTGCGCTGAACTGCTCAGCAGGTTCAGGCTGATCGCGATGGCGACGGCCTGCGCCCGGTTCGCGGCTCCCAGCTTGCGCAGGATCTTCTGGACGTGGTTCTTGACCGTCAGCGCGCTGATGCCCAGCGTCTCGCCGATCTGCGGGTTGCTGCGGCCCTCGCGGAGCCAGCTGAGGATCTGCCGCTCGCGGTCGGTGATCTGCGATCCGGAAGCCTGGCGGGCGGGTTGGGGCGGCGGCAGCTCGCGCAGCTCGCGCTCGATGACCTGCACGCGCTGCCAGGTGGCATGCATGTGCGGCAACATCAGCTCCAGGCACAGGCGATGGCGAGGCGTGTAGGGCCCGGCCTGGCTGGCGAGCACGAAGAAGGTCTCGATCTCGTTGGGGCGCTGCGGGCGCGAGGCGCCGTGCGCCATCAGGTCCCGAAAGCCCGCATGCCGCAACAGCTCGCCTGCCGTCGCATGGGCACCAGCGACACAGTCATCCAGGCTCATCGTCACCGGCTTGCAGCGCGCCCTCAGCCACGTCGCCTGCAATTGACCCAGCAAGGCGTTGCGTCCGTCGGCGAAGCTAGTCAGCAGCTGGCTGTCCACGGGCACCGAGTTGAAGGCTTCGAACTGCAGCTCGTGGCGGGTGCGCGAGTAGGCTCCGCAAACGGCGAGCTGGTGCGGCAGCAGCACCTGCAAGCTGCCCTGCAGCCAGACGAAGAACTGGTAGCGCCGGCGCACGTCCAGCCCGGTCTCTGCCGAGCTCACGATGGCTTCGATCTGGCTGTCGCTCAGCACGAGCGATGTCGTCGCCGGATCAGAAGGGGACTGGGTCATGAGGCGTGACAATTCTTTGCCCTTTGGACGGGAAGCGTTGGCAATTCCGTGGTTTCGTGGTTGCCGCCGTGAAGCCCGGGAGGCTATGGGCAGCACATGACTCGGCGTTGAAGGAAGCGCGAAGCGATGTGCCGAACGGACTAGGGCGAAACCGGGATATCGCGCGCCGGCGCCGTCGGCGGCCGGAAGGCCTGGTGGTGAAACACCCACTCACAGGCCAGCTTGGGCGCGTCGCCGTCGCGTCGCAGCAGCGGCCGGCGGCTGTCCGTTCTGACCCCTGTGAAGCCCGCCAGGCTGCGCATGACGGGTGTGATCGAGCCGGGTTCCCCCGCACATCCGGCCTCGCCAGGCCGGAGCAGTACCCACTGTCCGCCGAGCGGGTCGGGGCGGAATTTCCGCAGATGGCGCACCACGCGCCCGGAGCGCCGGTCCTCCAGCAGGTCCTCGATCCGTTGGGGCAGGGCGTGACGGGCGCCAGGGCTCGCAGCCACATAGCTGGCGATGGCCGCAGCGATCTCGGCGCCGCGGAACGCCAGCTCCGCTTCCTGCTCGCGCAGCGCGCGCTGGCGTGCCTGTTCGCCCAACGCCGCAAGGCCGATGCCGCCGATGGCCAGCGCGAACAGCAGGATCAGGTAGGTGAAGCCCCGCTGAGAGCCTGCACGGCGAGCGTCACCAGTCTGCATAGAGCGATCCGTCCGGCGAGCGCAGCGCGCTGCCGCTGCGCACGTCGAACACCTGGCCGCCGATGTCGGCGTCCGGCGGCGGTGTGAGCAGCACCCAGTCGCCACGACTGCCGGTGAGCGGGTCTTCCGGGATGTCGCGCAGGTAGCGCTGCTTCACCAGTTCGTCCAGGCTCTCCGGGTAGCGCCCACGGTCGGCAGCGAAATGGTCGATGGCGTCGCGCATCACGCGCAGTGAACTGCGCAGGCTGTTTTCCTTCGCCCGCTCGATGCTGTGGAAGTAGCGGGGCGCGGCAATGCCCACCAGCAGCGCCACGATCGCCATGACGACGATCAGCTCGATCAGCGTGAAGCCGCGCCGCTGCCTCATTCGTCGGCCCTCACCAGTCGCGGTACCGCGACCCGTCGATGGCGCGCGCCTCGGAGCGGGAGTGGACGTCGTACACGTCATTGCCGGGCCGGGGGTCGTCGGGCGGGCTGTCGTAGCTGCGCAGGCCCCAGGTCAGTTCCGGCGGCAGTTGACGATCTGCCAGCGGATCGCGCGGCAGCCGGCGCAGGAAGTACAGGCGCTTGGCCTTGTCCGGCTGGCCGGCCAGCGGCACCCCATCGACCAATTGGCGCAGATCCCGCGGGTAGCCGTTGTCGCCGGCGGGCACGGTGATCCGGCCTTCGCGGACCGCACGGTGGTAGTCGTCCAGCGCCGTGCGCAGCGTGCGCAGCGCCTGTCGCAGTTCGTATTCCTGCTCGCGCTTGTGGGCCCACAGCATCAGCGGCTGCGCGGCAGAGGCCAGCACGCCGACGATCACCACGACCGCCAGCATTTCCACAAGCGTGAAGCCACGCGCTGCCGGCGCGGCTGCCCGTGAAACCCGCGCCGGCCCGCAGCCCTGGACCGCGCCCGCGCACGTCCGGCACGGCTCGTCACCGCTGGCGCCACACCGAAGGCGCCTCGCGCCTTGCCGGCACACCGCGCAGGCGAAGCGAAGAGGCGTCGCCCTGGCGCGCGGACGCCTAGCGCTCGACGTTGACACGGGCACTGCCTTCGCTGCGCAAGGGGCTGGTACTGCCTTGCTCGTCCCGGCCGACGGCGCCGTTCAGCGTGAACTCGACCGACTGCCCTGCCGCGCCGGGCAGCGCACGCAGCGCAAAGACCTGCTGGCCGCCACGGGCACCGATCTTGAACGGCAGGCGACCGTTCGCGCCTGCACCCGGCTGCGCGGGCACCACGAGGGTCGGGTCGTAGGTCAGCTCGCCCTCGGCGGACAGCGCGGTGGGGTTGATGACCGTGACCGCCACGATGTCGCCCACGACGACGTCCGCCGTCGCTGCCAGACGCAAGGCATCCGACGCGGCGGCCAGCGGCGCGCCGGGGCCCGCGGGCGGGGTGCCGGCCATCGGCACCGCCACCAGCGCCGCGGGGCGCAGGCGAGCGCTCTCGGCGCCGGGGTTGGCGTCGACCCCGGACGCCAGCAGGCTGCGGCTGGCGTCGGGCAGGCTGAGGTTGCGCAGCACATGCGGCGTGATCAGCAGGACGATTTCACTCTTGCTGCGGGTGTCGGTGTGCACGCCGAAGAGGCGGCCGAGCAGTGGCGTCTCCGAGAGATACGGCACGCCGCTGATGCCCTTGCCGTCCTCGGCCTTGATCAGGCCCGCGAGCACCTGGGTCTCGCCGTCGCGCAGGCGCAAGGAGGTGCTCGCATTGCGCGAGCCGATGCGGTAGGCCGTCGCCGGCTGCGGCCCCCCGGAGGTCTCCTTCGGGCCGAGTGTCGAGACTTCCAGGTTGACCTTCATGACGACCTCGTTGTCGAGCTGCACGGTCGGCTCCACCTCCAGCTTGATGCCGACGTCCAGATAGTTCACGGCCGTCGAGACGCCCACGTTGGCGGTTGACGTGCTGGTGAACACCGGCACCTTGTCGCCGATCTGCACCTTGGCCTTTTCACGGTTGCGGGCGCGCAGCTTGGGGTTGGCGAGCGTGTTGGAGGCGCCCGCGCTGCCCTTCAGCCGCGCGGTCACCAGCGGGTTGGTGACCAGTGTCGTGAAGCTGCCGCGGCTGCTCCAGGGCACCAGTGCCGGGGCGTTCGGCAGCGCGTACTGGGCGTCGGTGGCGGGCTGCAGGCCGAGCTCCGCCGTGCGGTCGCTGCTCACCTCCAGCACTTCCACGTCCAGCATCACCTCGGGTTCGGGCAGGTCCAGCGTGGCGATCAACTGGTCCACCATCGCAATCACTTCGGGCGTGTCGCGCGCCACGAGCAGGTTGAGCCGCTCGTCGATGAACACGTCGCGTGTCTTGGCCATCATGCGCACCAGGGCCTGGGCTTGCTTCACGTCGGCGTTGTTCAGGTAGAAGCTGCGCGTGACCAGCTCCTGGTGCTCACGCTGCTTGGCAGCCGTGGCCGGGTAGATGAGTACCGAGCGGTCGTTGAGCAGCTTGCGCTCCAGCTGCTGGGTCGCCAGGATCACGCGCATGGCCTCGTCCAGGGTCACGTCCTTCAGGTAAATCGTGACCTTGGCGTCGCCCTTGACCTCCTTGTCGAACACGAAGTTCACGCCTGCGCCGCGGCCCATGGCCTCGAAGACGGTGCGCAGTGGCGCGTCCCGGAACTCCAGGCTCAGCGGTTTCTGGTAGGCCGCAGTTAGCGCCGAGGGCAGGGGCGGCGGGCTGTAGCGCTGGCGCAGCTGCTGCTGCAAGGCCAGCGCCTGCGGCTGCCCGGGGTCCTCGACCAGCACCTGCTGCACCGTCGCGCGGGCCGCATCAAGCTGGCCCGACTGGAACTGCGCCTGCGCGTCACGCAGCCGGCTTTCGTGGCTGCGCGCCCGCTCCAGCGCCAGGGCCAGGGCGCGGGTGCGTGGCGCCACCCCATCGACCGCCTGCATGCGCTGCAGCAGATCCTGCACCCGATCCCACTGGCCCAGCGCGCGTGCCGTCTCCGCTTGGCTGGCCAACGCCATCAGCGTGCGATCCCGCTGCCGCACCAGTTCGTTGCGCAGGGCAAGGTCCTGCGGCTCGCGCCGACTGGCCTCGTCGAGCAGACGCAGCGCCGACTCGTGGTCACCGCGGCGCGACAGCGTGTCCGCATCTCGCAGCGCAGGGTGGGTGCAGCCCGCCAGCAGGGCTGTCAGCAGAATGAGCAGGGTCGGTGTCTTCATGAAGGCGAGAAAGCAATCAGCTGGCTGGGGCCGTCGGGCAGGCGCTTCACGCGCAGGCCGCTCGCCTCGATGGCCTCGATGCGCCATTGCCCGTCGACCACGTCGTTCACACCGAGCACGAGGCTGCGCTGGGCACTGTCGAGCACGGCGCGCGGCTGGCTGTCCGTCAGGCGACCGACGAGGCGGTAAGGGAAGGGGGGCACAGGCGGCTCGTCTGCAGCGGGGTCGGTGGGCGCCGCGGCAGAGACGTTCGCGGGCGGTACAGCGGCGGCCTGGGGCAACGGCGGGGCATCGCCCCATGCACGCAAGGCCCCCGCGTCAGGATCAGGCCATGCAACCCTGGCACTGGCCGCCGCGCCGGGCCATGCCGCGGAAGCACCGACTGGCGTGGCCGCCGCTTGCCGGCGCGCCACGGCGGGTACCGCGCCGGGCTCGTCGCGGCCTGCGACCCACGCGGTCGCCACCAGGCTCAGGGCGAGCAGCCCAAGCAGCAGCCATTGGCGAGGCGCGAGGCGCTTCATGGCGCTGCCTGCATGTGCAGCACCCAGGAGACATCGGCCTTGAGGTCGCCGCGGTCATCGCGCCGCAGCCGCAGGCTCTCCAGTGCGAGGGCCGGGTCGCGACGCAGGGCCTCCGCCACGTAATGGCGCACGGCACCGTAGTGGCCGACGACGCTCATGGCGATGCGGTATTGCGCAACCCCGAGCTCGCGATCGGCCTGGTAGCGGAATTCGCTGCGCGGCCAGGGCAGGCCGACCTCCGCGCTCAAGGCCAGCAGGGCTGCCGTGCGGGCCTGTCGTTCGGCATCGGGCGGCAGGCTGCGGGCAAAGTCATCCGACGCCCCGCCGGCGGGCGATGCCGCCGGCGCACGCTGGAGGGCCAGCCGCCGCTGCGCGATGCTGGTTCGACGGGCGGCGAGGCGAGCCTCCTCCTGCGGCAGCCACACCGCACCGGCGACCGCGAAGCCAGTCAGCAGCAGCGCCAGGGCGGCAGGCCAGCCGAGCGAACGCGGCAGCAACCGGTTCACCGCAGGCCTCCACTGTGGCGCCGGACGATCTCGAAGCGCAGGCCCCCGCCGGCCTCGTTGCGCTGCAGGCGTGTCAGCACGACCTCTTCGTTCGGCGCCGCGTCCAGGGCCAGGCGGTCGACGAGCTGGGTGACGGCGTCGGCCAGCGGCGCCTGACCCTCGACCCGCAGCGAGCGGCCGTCGAGATCCAACGCCTGCAATTGCAGGTCAGGCGGCAGCGCGCGCTCGAGTGAGGTCCAACGGGAACCCCAGTCGGCATCGAGTTGTCGCGCGGCGGCCCAGGCGCGTGCGCGAGCCGCCGGGCTCGGTGCAGAGGCCGGCCGGGCAGGCATGGGATGGGTCAGGCGCTGCAGCAGCTCGGCCTGTTCGGCCAGCCGGTTCGATTCGTCGGCCAGACTGCCGGCCTGCACGGCGACGAGGGCGCAGGCAGCGGCCGCAGCACCGGCCCAGACCCAGACGAGCGCGCGCGCGGGCGCGGCCTGAGGCATGAAGTCGGGCATGCCGCGCCGTGCGGGCGCATCGAGCAAGGCTCGCGCGCTCAGCACCGGCGTGCCTTCGAACTCGCGCAACAACTCGTCGCTGGCCGGGCGCTGCTGCAGGGTGACGAGCCGACCGGCACGCCGCTGCAGCCAGGTGAGCATGTCCGCATCGATGACGACGCAGTCGCCGTCATCGGATGGCGCCAGGGTCCAGCTCGGCCGCAGCGACACGATGCGCACGCGGTGCGCAGCGGCCTCGGCCGTCAGCGTCGCCAAACCGTCCTCCTGCGCCAGCGCCACGACGCCGCGCTCGGCACCGCGCTGCCAGCAGGCCAGCGGCCACTGCTGGGCCGTGGCACCGAAGTAGTGGCTGAACTGCAGCCGGGCGTACTGTTGCAGTGCGCTGTCGTCGGCCAGCGGCAGGTCCTCGGGCACGAGCAGGCTGTGCATGCGCTCGGCACCGGCGATCAGCTCGACACGACAGCCAGGGTGCGCCGCGCACCAGGCTGCGAAGCCGTCGTCCAGCCACAGGCGTTCAGTCCGCGAGCGTGACACGTTCCAGCTCCTCCAGCGTGGACTCCCCGCGCAGCACCACGGCAACTGCCGCGTCACGCAGGGAGCGCATGCCGCGCTTGCGCGCCTCCTCCTTGAGCCGGGCCAAGGGCGCGCGGCCGGCGATCAGGTCGCGCAGGTCGTCGTCCAGCCACAGCAGCTCGCTCACGGCACGGCGGCCCTTGTAGCCGGTGCCGCGGCAGTGCGCGCACCCGCTGCCTTGCCGCAACGCGGCCCCGTCGGGCAGGCCGTGGGCGCGCAGCTGATCGGCCGTCGCCGGCGACATCACGAGGCATTCACGGCAGCTGATGCGCATCAGGCGTTGCGCCAGCACGCCGTTCAGCGCCGAGACGACGTTGTAGAGGTCCAGCCCCATGTGCATGAAACGCCCGACCACGTCGAAGGCATTGTTGGCATGCACGGTGCTGAACACGAGGTGGCCGGTGAGTGCGGCCTGCACGGCGATCTGCGCGGTTTCGGCATCCCGGATCTCACCGACCATCACGCGATCCGGGTCGTGCCGCAGCACCGAGCGCAGCCCGCGCGCGAAGGTCAGGCCCTTCTTCTCGTTCACCGGGATCTGCACGACGCCGGGCAACTGGTACTCGACCGGATCCTCGATGGTGATGATCTTGTCGCGGCCCGTGTTGACTTCGCTGATCGCGGCATACAGGGTCGTCGTCTTGCCGGATCCGGTCGGCCCGGTGACGAGCAGCATGCCGTGCGGCTGGCGAGCCAGGGCGCGGATCTGCGCGCGGGCCTCGGGTTCGAAGCCGAGCGCGTCCAGCGTCAGGCTGCCCTTCGCCTCCACCTGCGCCCGGTCCAGTACGCGCACGACAGCGTCCTCCCCGAAGACGCTGGGCATGACCGACAGCCGGAAGTCCACCTCCCGCCCCTGCACGCGCAGCTTGAATCGACCATCCTGCGGCAGGCGACGCTCCCCGATGTCCAGTTCGGCCATCACCTTGAGCCTCGACACCAACTGCTCGGCAGCCTGCTGGCCGTCGACAGCCTTGATGTCGAGCATCACGCCATCGATGCGACAGCGGATCTTGATGCCACGCGCCTGGCTCTCGAAATGGATGTCGCTGGCGCCGTCCTGCAGCGCGTCGTAGAGCGTGGCGTCCAGCAGCCGCACGACAGGACTGGCCTGCTCGGCGAGGTTCAGGGCCGACAGCTCCTGAGCGTTGTCGGCCTGGTCAGCCCCGGAGAAGGCATCGCCCAGGGCACCCAGCGCCCGGTACTGAGCCTCGCCGGCATCGAGCAGGGCATCCAGCTCGGCTGCCTCGCACGGCCACCACAGCACGGATTTCTTCAGCCGGCTCTCGATGCGCAGCCGCAGCAGTGGCTCCAAGGGTCGGTCGGCCAGCAGAGCCAGGCGCCCGGTCGCCGATTGCGCCATGACCGCGCGCCAGCGCTGGGCGTCGGCCTGGGGCCAGAGGTCGTAGCTCATCGTCCAGGGCGCGTCAGACGCAGGCAGACGCTCCAGCAGGGGCGGGGCGAAGGTCTGCGGCGCGTTCATGGGACCTGGTCCACCAACTGGAAGATGGGCAGGTACATCAGCACGACGACGGTGCCGATGACCAGGCCCATGATCAGCATCAGCGCGGGGTTGATGAGCCGCGTGACGAGTTCCGACAGGCGCGAGAGCTCCTCGTCGTAGAAGCCCGCCGCCTGGGACAACATGGCACCGAGCTCGCCGCTGTGCTCGCCCACCTTCAGCATGCGCAGCGAGACGGGTGTCGTGAGCCCCTCGCGCTGCAGCGAGACCGACAGCCGCTCGCCAAGGCGAACGGTTTCGGTGGCGCGGTCCAGGGCGGCACGCAGATGCGCAGCCGTCACGCCGCGGGCATGCATGAGCGCGCTCACCATCGGCACACCCGCCAGCAGCAGCATGGCCAGGCAGCGGTACAACTGGGCGAGTGCAAGCAGGTGCAGGCGCGGGCCGATCAAGGGCAGGCGCCACAGGCGTGACAGGAGCGCTTCACGCAGGCCATGCCGCCACCCCCACCAGGGCAGGGCGACCAGACCGGAAGCCATCATCAGCAGCGCCAGCGGATGCCGCCCCGAGAAGGCGCCGACGCCGATCAGCACCCGGGAGGCAAGCGGCAGTTCACCGCCGACCCCTTCGAGCAGCCCGGCGAAACGCGGCACCACGAACACGAGCAGGAACAGCACGACCACGACGCCCGCGCCGACGAGCAGGGCAGGGTAGATCGCGGCAGCGACGAGCTTGCCGCGAAGTTGTTCCACCCAGGCCAGATAGCTCGCCTGCTCGAACAGCGCGCGCTCCACCTGACCGCTGCGTTCGCTGGCCTCCACCACCGACACGAACAGGGCGTCAAAAGCCTGGGGTTGCGAAGCCAGGGCGGCAGAGAAAGATTCGCCTCGCTGGATGCGCTCGACCACCCCCGTCAGTGCCGCGCTGACCGGCGGCGGGTTGTCCTGGGATTGCAGCGTCTGCAGCGCCTCCAGCAACGGGATGCCGGCGCGCAGCAGCACGGCCAGTTGCTGTGCGAACTGGCGGCGCGGAAAGTGGCCGCCCCGCGCGGGCGGCGATGCCGGCACCGCAGGTTCCACCGCCAACAAGGCCGCCGGAGACAGGCCGAGTGCGGCGGCAACGCCACCGGCGTCTGCAGCAGTCACCCGGGCGCGGACAGGCTGCCGGCTGGCATCCAGGTAGCGAACGTTGAATTCGGCCATGGCGCAAGGCTCACCAACTGGTGATGTCGGCGTCTTCGCCGTCGCCACCCGGCCGGCCATCGCGGCCCAGGCTCAGGAGGTCGTAGTCGCCATGGTCGCCCGGCGAGCGGTACTGGTAGTCGTTGCCCCACGGATCCTTGGGCAGGGCCTTGCTCAGATAGGGCCCACCCCAGCGCGGCTCATCGGCCGGCTTGAGCACCAGGGCAGCCAGGCCCTGTTCCGTGCTGGGATAGCGGCCGACGTCCAACCGGTACTGGTCCAGCGCCTTGCTCAGGGCATCCACCTGCGCGCGCGCAGCCTTCACCTCGCTCTTGCCGATTTGACCGAAAAACTTCGGGCCCACATAGCCCGCCAGCAGGCCGATGATCACCATGACCACCAGCAACTCGAGGAGCGTGAAGCCACGGGGACGGGAGGGGCAGGGCAGGCTTGTCATGGTCCGAATGCATCAGGGCGGCGCAGCTTAGGAAGCTGCAATGACCGCGCCATGAATGAAGGCCCCGTGACGCTCACGCATGGTCCGATCGGCCCATGTCACGGCGCGTTCACCGGCCCTGCCTATGGTGCGCGCCGTGATGAAACCTCGCCTGACTCCTCCGCCCCGGCCCGCCATGCGCGCCGCACGATTCACCCAGCTGGTCGCTGCTGCGTCCGTCGTTGCGGCCGCAGCCGCTGGCGCCGGGCTGCTCAGGGTTGCGGGTCCTTCGAAAGCCGCGCACGGTGCCGTCGGTGGCAGCACGCTGATCGTCAAGCTGGCCGATGGTGGGCAGGATGGAGCCGAGCAGCCATCGATCCTGCACCGCGTGCTGGCGCAGGCCGGCGTGCCATTGAAGGTGGACAGCCCGCTCGGCAACGGCTGGTGGCGCCTGCGGGCCGACACCCCGGGCGACAGCGCAGCGCAGGCGCGCTGGCTCCAGGCCTTGCGTGCCGATGCCCGCCTCGCCCACGCCATGCGCGATCTGCACGAGCAACGCGCTGCGGTGCCCAACGACCCGCTCTTCCGCTCGGCGGCAGACCCGACCTCCAGCCAGTGGTGGTTGGATGATCAGAATGACACGACCAACATCGCGGCCGCCGGCTTCACGAAGGCCTGGGACACCACCACCGGCAGCGCAGCGACCGTGGTGGCCGTGCTGGACTCCGGCATCACCTCGCATGGCGACCTCAACGCGAACCTGCTGCCGGGCTACAACTTCGTGAGCAAGCCGGAATACGCCAACAACGGCGGCACGGGGCGCAGCGGCGGCGCGAACGATCCGGGCGATGCCTTGAGCCAGGCGGAGCGCGACAGCAACCTGGCGCTGTGGGACGGCTGCCTCGTCAACGCCAACAGCAGCTGGCACGGCACGCTGGTGGCGGGCCAGCTGGGCGCCGTCACGAACAACAACGGCGGCGTGGCGGGCATGAACTGGAATGCACGCATCCTGCCGGTGCGTGTCTCCGGCAAATGCGGCGCCTCCGTGGCCGACATGGTGGACGGCATGCGGTGGGCGGCCGGCCTGTCGGTGGCGGGCGTGCCAGTCAATCCGAATCCAGCCCGCATCGTCGTGATCGGATTCTCAGGCGTCACCTCCTGCAGCACGTCGGATCCGAATGCCGATGTGGCCGCCGCCGCTCGGCTGTACCAGGATGCGATTGCTGAATTGCGGGGGAAGGGCGTGCTGATCGTGGCGGCAGCGGGCAACCTGCGCGGCAGCGTCGGCCGACCGGCCAACTGCGCCGGCGTGTTCGGCGTGGCGGCAGCCAATCGGCAGGGATTCAAGGCCCTGTATTCGAACTTCGGGCCCGAAATTCAACTGGCGGCCCCGGGCGGTGACGGCGACTACCAGCGGACCTGCGATCCGGAGTTGTCGGACACCGGCATCGTCTCCACGATCAACACCGGCAAGACGGCACCCGCCACAGCCGGCTACGGCGCCGTCAGCGGAACCAGCTTTGCCGCGCCACAGGTGGCAGGTGCTGCAGCCCTGATGTGGGCGGCCAACCCTGCCTTGACGCTCAGCCAGGTCGAGACGGGCCTCAAGGCCAGTGCACGACCGCATGTCACGGCTTATGCACTGGGCTATTGCACGTCGACGAACAACAGCCGCTGCACGCTGCAGCCCTCCACGGGCGGCGCAGGCCTGCTGGATGTGGCCGAGGCGGTGAAATACGCCTTGGCCCCGCAGACCTACACGGCACCGGTGCGCAGCTCGCTCGGCCTCCAAAGCACCAACCTGAGCCGCTGCGGCCAGGCGCAGGGCAGCACACCGATCCCGGTTCCGCCCCCGGCCCCTGCGCCGGCTCCTGCACCGGCTCCCGCGCCAACACCGGCGCCAAGTCCTGCACCCGCCCCCAGTCCGGCGCCGGCGCCGGCGTCCTCCGGCGGTGGCGGTAGCTCGTCGCCCTGGTGGCTGCTGGGTCTGCTCACGGCTGGGGTCGCGCTGCGACCAGGCGTGGGTTCGGTGTCGACGCGCGACGACTGAGATGGCTGCTTCGGGGCTGGCCGTACGACGTGAACGCTGGGCAGGGCGTTTGCAAGTAAGTTCTTGATCTTGAACGACTTCCAGATTCGAACGCCCAGCGTTTACCTCTCGGTAGCTGGACGCCAACGTTGGGCGACCTAGCCACTGTAGGCGATCGTTGGGCAATGCAGCCAGTTGGTCACCATCGCTGGGTAATACAGCCAGAGGATGTTTCGATCACTTGGCCGTTGGTTTTCCGTCGACCGGCCGCGGCCGCAGACGCTCATTCAAGTCTCGGACGGTGCGCTCATCGGAGGTCAGTTCGGTAAACAAGCCGCGGGTCAAGACAGCGGACATTACGACGCTTCCGACCAAATAGCCGATCAACTGGGTCATGTTCAGCTTGCCATCGATGGTCATCCACACGAATACCAATGCCAGCCAGGCCACGAACATGGCGAAGAGTGAATAGCCGGCGATTCTTCGGCGCTTCGCTGTAGTCAGCGCCAGGCCGCCAGCGGTGCTCGAAATCTCGCCGTTTCGCACCAAGTGGGCGTATCGGGCTCGGACTTCAGGGATCTCGCAGACCTCGAGACCCAAAAGTTGCTTCGGAGTCGCGCTCGGCCCCAGCTCGTAATCGACCTGAG
>RXJW01000210.1 GCA_003963005.1 Burkholderiales bacterium | reverse complement strand
TGGCGGCGGTGTTGAGCCCGGACGCTCGCTCCATCTGGACCACGGCGTGGGAAGCGCTGACCGCATTCCAGCGAGGCGTGCTGCAGCTCGTGACCGCTGGAGAAGGGCCTACCACGCAAGCGAGCCGCGAGTGGCTGCAAAAGTTGGCCGACGAAGCGGGGCCTGGAGAGATGCCGGCGAAGCCGAAGGGAAAGAAGGCTGCAGCGTCCGCCGCGGCGTCGACGGGCACCGTGGACCGCGCCGTCAAGGCCCTGGAGAGCAAGGGGCTAATTGCCAAGACCACCAAGGGCTGGGAAGTGGTGGACCCGCTGATGCGGTTGTGGCTGCAACAGAACGCGCCGATCGCTCGATAGAAAGGGTTTCTGGTGTTTCCGGATTTGGCTGTGGGCGCCCACACGCCGACGCCGCCTCTTTCCGAGTTAGCGCGGTGGCTTGATTTGTCCTGACAGATACGCGAGCGCAAGCTCCGCGTCACTCATGCCGAGGATGGAGTCGATGGTCTTGCCACGAAACTCTCCGACCAGCATCATCAACTCCTCGGTCGAGGCCGCGTGCCGTTCGACGCGACTACTGAATTCGCGGATCGCCTTGACTTTGGCATCCGAGCGCGCTTCCGTGCTCCAGCGTTCGATTTGCTGCCGGTATACCGGCAGGAGTTCACGCTGCCCCTGGCACATGCGCTCGACCCGTTCGAGGGTCTCGTCGTCGAGGACGTGTGGCTTGTCGCGGGCACCTCCGAGCTTGCGCACTAGGGACTCATTGATCTGCAGCTCACCATTGATGGCTGCGGTGAGCGCGGGCAACATGGACAAGGGCTGCCATTGAGGTTCGGTGCCGGTGCCGCCTGGCTGCTTTGCTGTCATGTTCTGCTTTCCGATTACGCCGTCGCAGCGGCTAGGTTTGAACGGTCTGAGCTTGGACGTAGGTCGTCGACCCAGCGCACTCCACGCAGGCGCCAGATGAGCTCACCCATACCGCAAACCGCGTTGACGTGCTTAGCATGCCCTTCGCCCATAAAGCCTTCAGCCTCCGGCGTACCGTCGGCATTTGCCTTGAACTCGATGTAGTGGCCGGTCCAAATCTCACTGTAGGACTTCGGCAGACCGCCACATCGAGGGCACCGACGCACTGATGCAATCGAAGCATGATGCTGTTTTGGGACCACTGGGCGAGTTGCCATGCTCGTCTCTTTCCGACTCAGCCGGCACGGGCCCCCGAAGGCATGCACTTGAACGTCTCTTCGCGCACGCTCTGGTCAGGGATGACGCCCCCGGACGGATCGCCACCGAGGCGCCAGGCTCCTCCGGAGTACACCGTCCTTGTGCAGACACCAAGTGCGTTGTTGCGAGTCAGCAGTTCGCCCGATGCAGTGAGCTTGCTGCGCGTGACGCGACACTCGTTCTGATCGTCGAGATTCGGGTGTTCGACATCCTTTGGCATGGTGCAGCCCACCGGGCCGGTGATTGACTCGGTATAGGGCACGTACTGGCGCGTGTCCTTGATGACGGCAACATCCTTGGCGTGCACCGTCATTGCCGCAGCTGCGCAGCTGACAAGCAGACAGATTGCGATTTTGTTCATGGTGAAAACTCCTTCCTTGTTTGGTCTGGTCAAACCGCAGAGGTAGCACCTGCGTTCGAGTTCTGCCACTCTTTCCGGCTATCAGTTCACTTCTTCGCGAGCATGATGGCCCGCAGTTCACGAATGAGCGAGTCGGCGGTGGCCCGCTGCTTGCGCAGCTTCCCAACCAACCTGGCCGTCTTTGGACCACGCGGGATACGGATCAAGGCCACATCGAAGTCAGCCAACTGACACTCTAGGCGCGCCAAGCGATTCGCCACCACGCTGGCTCCCTTGGGCAGCGCCTTCAGCGCAGCCAGAGCGGCGTGTTGCTTTGCAACTGCCTCAGCTTCGGCGTCGGTAGCGCCTGTGCCTGCCTGTTCCATGCGTGCCTCTCTTTCCGTTCCTACAGGTTGATCTTTGCCAGCTATCCGAAAGCCAGCGAGATCGCCGGAATGACAGCTGCAGCTAGCGCGCTGTTGAAAGCTCCCTTGGTGATGCCGGAGTCATCGCTCTCGGTTGTGAGACCACGGCTGCCCAGGAAGACGCTGAACAGCGCAGATAGGCCCACCGCTGAAAACTCCGCAGCGTCGCGCTGCCCTGGGCTTTGGCCCTAGCGGGCAGCTTTGGATCGGCGGTGCTCCAGTTCACGACAGAATCGGGTTGTCGTCCTCGCCATGAGCTGTACAACCGGGCAGAAAGTGAGTGCGACACCTCCACGACCAGGCGCTGCTTGCCAGCCGCGTTCAGATAGACATGGTTCGTCGCTACTGCGATGGGTTCAGTCGTCATGACGCAATCCGTTGTCCTCTACTTGAACCGCACGCTGCCGGACCCAAGCACCTGCTTGCTGCGGGATGCGGGGTTGCCGCGCACCACGATGTCGCCAGACCCGGCGATTCTGGCCACGACCTCCTGGCTCACATGCGCCGAAATATCCCCCGACCCCGCGATGCTCAAGTGCCCACGCTGCGCGATCAGCTCGCGCGCGTCCACGTCGCCCGAGCCGGCAATGCTCACTTCGAGCTGCTCGACCTGGCCGTCCGCGGTCACATCGCCCGAGCCCTCGATCTCGATCTCCAGCCCGGCCTGGCGCAGATCCATCAGCGACACATCGCCGCTGCCCTTGATCTTCAGCGCCGGCAACTCAGGCAGCGCCACGCCAACAACGACGCGGCCGCCACCGACACCGGCGATGTCGATCCGCTGGCCGTTCACGTAGATGCTGCCCCCGCTCACCGAGCCGATGGAAATGCTGCCATGGGCCGAGTTGATCTGTACGCCATGGCCTTCGCTCTCCACCACCAGCTTGTCGCCCTTGATCGTCGTCTTGACGCGGCGCAGCGCCTCCTCGGTTTCGCCAGCCACCACCAGGTGCGGCGTGCCGAACCGACGAAAGAACAGATCCACGGCCCCCTTGACCACGATCTTGCGCACAGGCTGCATCGCGCGAGCCTCGTGCTTGTAGCCGCGCCGGTCGTCGGCGCCGGGGAAGCCAGCCAGGAAAACCTCAGTTCCGCTCAATTCTCATCCTCGTTCGGTGTGGTCCAGATCCGCACCGGTCAGGCGGCGACCGGGTGGAACACCCGGATGCGCGGCGCGATGGTGGCCTTGGTTTCGCGCTCGGCCATGCGAATGTCGTACTCGCTCTGAAGGTTCAGCCAGAAGCGCGACTCCATGCAGAAGAACAGGCCCAGGCGCAGCGCCGTGTCGGCCGTGATCGGCCGGTTGCCGTTCACCAGCTCGCTGATGCGGCTGGGGGACACGTCGATGTCGGCGGCAAGCTGGCGGGCGCTGATGCCCATGGGGCGCATGAAGTCCTCCAGCAGCACCTCGCCGGGGTGGATCTCGTCAAGCAGCTTGGTCATCTTCTCTTCCTAGTGGTAGTCCACGATCTCGACCTGGTGGGCGCCATCGCTCTTCCAGACGAAGCACACGCGCCACTGGTCATTGATGCGGATGCTGTGTTGGCCCTTACGGTCATCCTTCAAGGCCTCCAGATGGTTGCCAGGCGGAATGCGAAGGCTGTCCAACACCGTCGCAGCGTGCAACTGCAGCAACTTGCGCCGCGCCACCCGCTCGATGTTCTTGAACCGTCGCACCGCCCTGCTGTGGAAAAGCGCCTCGGTGTCAGCGCAGGCGAACGAATGGATCATGCCGGATTGTGTTCCGCGTCGCGGAATCTGTCAAACAGTCCGCAACCTACAGCGCGCCGGCGAACATTGCCTCCATGACTTCGGAGCGCACGTCGAGATAGGCGTCGGTGTGATCGAGGTCAGCATGGCCGAGCAGCTGCTGGATCACCTCGGAATCATGGCCCTTCACCAGCAGCCTATTGGCGAACGTACGCCGCCCTGCGTGGCTGGAACACACGGCCAGGCCAGCAGCGCGATACAGCCCTGAGACGTGCGCCTGAAGGGCATCGCCGGCCCAGTAGTCTTCGACCTCGCCGCCGGCAAGCGAGCGAGGTTTGCGGTTGAGGGCGAAGCCTGCGCCACGGCGCGTGACGATCAGCGGCGTGACCGGGCTGAGCCCACGATGCCGGCGCCGGTCCAGCTCGGTACCGAAGCCTTTCGCCCAGCGCCACTCGATGTAGGAGTCCAGGGCGTGGCGCGTGACGTCGTGGGTCAGGAAGACGCACCGTTGCCGGCAGCCCTTCGCGATCGCCGCTCGAAACGAGACTTCGGGCCGCACCGCGCCGGACGGCAGCAGCACGTCCTCCACGAGCACGCGGGCGATCTCGGTCACTCGCATGGCGCATGTCAGCCCAAGTAGCAGCACCAGGCGGCCACGCTCGGGCGCGCGGCTGGTTGCGTCCGTCACGCGCAGCAGGTGGCGGAGCTGAGCGCCGGAGATCGTGGCGGCTTTGGTATTGGACGGCATTGGCACCTCGGAACGTCGTTGAAAACGCCGCGTTCAGAGGGGAATTCCCGCAGGTCGCGTGACGCGCCTACCACCGCACCAACCCTCGCAACCTCGGAAAGTGCTGAAGCCATTGCCCGTCACTGGACGGCAAAGCCGGATTTCGTTGTGGGGAAACACAGCTACATCCGGATAGCCGATAGAAGCTGCCACCTGCAGCGGCTCACGGCCCACCAGCAACAGCCCCTCGGCACCGGGCCCAGCGTCGGCCTGTGCCCAGGCCCGAATCGCACAAGTCGCGTCCGGGCCAGCAGACCCGGCTGAAGGTGCGTATCTCGCGGACCTCCGTCGGGCTCGGCCAGACTCTCTGGACCGCGTGACGAGGGGGTGTAGATGTCCAGGTGGAGCAACAAGAACCTTGCGCAGACCGTATCCGGCGGGGCACGGGCGAGCGCTCGCCGGATGCCCTGTGTGAGCCCCCAGGTAGAGCATTCGTGGCTCGTGGGGGAATGGGGCAGCCGCCGGAAGGCACCCTGCTGCCACCGATGCGGCAAGAGCCGCAAGGAACTCCAGGAAACGCCCGAGCGCAAGGCACTTCGCCTTGCGGCAGGCGGATGGATCGACCAACACGGAAAGCCGTTGCCGCAGGCGCAGCGAGCGCTGTTGGAGAGGCTCGACGCGGCGGGCAAGCAACTCGTCTACCTGGGTGATCGCGTCTACGCATCGCAGAAGTTCAAAGCGCTGCGTGACAAGGGCCTGATCGACATCATGGGATGGCCGACCCGGCAAGGTCGTCTTGCTCTCGCTGCGGTGGACCCCATAGCCACGATGTCGCTGGAAGCGGTGCTCAAGCGCTGCGTGGATCGGTAGGCCGTAGCTGAGCAAGGACTGCCGGCTGCTGGCTGCCCACGGCCGGGGCGCCTAGTTCGCGTTCAAGCCGTGCACGCGAGAGAGCAGCACCTTTTTCCAGTGGCTCTCGCGCGCGAGAACCTCGGGCTCGCCGGTGTGCGTGTCGGCGATCTCCAGCACCGAGAAGCGAAAGTGCCCCGCCCGGGCGATGCCTTCGGTGCCGACTAGGCGCTTGAGCTCCAGGTTGTTCCCATGCCCGTCGACGTACTGGGCCCAGCGGCCCCAGATGCCGCCCTCACCGGTCGCGCTGCCGACGTAGAGCTTGCCCGTGAGGGTGTCGGAGATGAGGTAGACGCCGGCGACGCTGCTGAGCGCGGTGCGCCATGAAGTGGTCGCGCTCCGCACCAAGAAGCCCAGGTCCTCGAACGAGATGTCCACGTTCTTGAACCCGGGGAAGCTATCGAGCTTCATCGGCTCAGCGGCCACCGAGTGGACGGTCATGCGTGCCGAACAGTTGTCGCCGAGGAGGTACGAGGTCCGCGGGCGCACGAAGCTGACGAGCAGCCGGCCGCCAAACTCCGCGTAGGCCGGCAGCGCCTCCAGCTCGTACTGGTACTTGCCTGTCGGCAGGGTCCGCTTGCCCTTGGAGGCGTAGACGCCGACGAAGAGCCAACGGCCGGCTTCGGCGAGGCTGATGAGTGAGACCACGAACGGGCGCTCGAAGTTGGCCTGGTTCTGGAAGGTTTGCCACTCGTCGAAGCCGCCGCGGTAGTACACGTCGAGGGGGTCTTCCTCGCCGTTCCAGCACGCCAAGTGCACCTTGGCCAGCTTGGGCGAAAGAGTCGGGTCCTGTGCCCTGAGGAAGTCGAATAGAAGCATGCTGTTGTGCTGGGGCCCGTGGTGACATCCATGCACCCGCGCGCGGGCCGGCGCGGGCATCGGCTCGATCAGCGCTTTCCGCCGCCGCTGCGGCTGCCGCTGCTCCCGACGTAGGTCTTGTTGCCGTTGCCGTTGATGTAGTACTTGCCGCCCCTGGGGCCCGTCATGATGGGGCCCTGGCCGGGCTGGCCGCCGCCGTAGGAGCCGTCGCCGTCGTTCCCGTCACCGACGACGCTGTGGCGTTCAGCAAGGCGGGTCAGGGCCCTGTCTCTGGCGGCGATCTCGTCCGCCTTCGAGAATGGTCCGGTACCGCTGGGCGCTGAGGCTGGGATCAAGATCTCGTTCTCGCTCGGGCAGTCGAAGGCCCCCGAGGTGACCACCATCGTCGCGCCTGGCCCGAATCGAGCTGGAACGGATTCGCTGTAGGGCAGGCTGGTGTCTACCGGCGCCCTCATCGCGTGGTAGATGCGAGCATCGCCCTTGAAGACCGCGTAGCAGTTGGCGTGAGCCATGCTGGTCAATACCAGCGTGCCGCTAGCCCCTAACGCGGCGAGCCATAGTTTGTGCAAGGTCATCCGGTTCTCCCTTTCAGGGCCAGGATGCTAAGCGGTCAGCGTGCCGACGCGCCTTTGGGGAAAGGGGCCTTGTCGCGCGCCGTCCCGGCGCGAGGGCTCTTTGTTTCTTCAGCCAGGGTAGGGGAAGTCGACCGGCAAGTCGCGCTGCACATGCGTCGGCGGCTTAGCGGCGTCGCGCGGGTTGAAGAGATCGCTCAAATCTTGTTGTATCGGTTCCAGCACCAGCATCCGGCCGGACTTCGAGGCAAAGGCCGTCATCCTCGGCGCCGGGTCGCCGGAATACTCGCCGATGGCCAATGCCGCGTCGCAGACCTCGTGTGGCCAACCGTCCACCAGGCAGGTCACGGGCAGATCCTTGTCTACGCCGGCAGCGAGCAGCTGGCCGGTCCATTCGTGCATTTTTAGGAGATTCATCGTCTGTTCCTGTGCTTCAGTGAATCGCTTCGACTTGAGCCGCCGCACAGATGAAGCCCTAGTTCGGCCCGCAGGTAGGCATCGGTGAAGTCATGCTCTTTTCGAGAGACTTCACGCACGGTAGTCGTCAACGTCTATTACCGTGAACGCCTCTCGCTCTATCAACTCGCACATCCGCGGGTCTATTCCGTCTACGACAAGCGCCACGATGCTCGTCCCGGACTCCAGGGAGCGCAGCTCCTTCAGTTCCTGAAGTATTTCACCCAGCTTAAATGGCGACGTCCTGACTGAGAACCAGACCCTATGCCGTTCACCGTATGACGCCAAGTGTAATTGATCCGGCGCGAAGGCGTGCGCGGCCTTGACGGATTCTTCGTCATCCGCGAGATCTTGGAATGCTGACCCGTATCCCTCTTCACGACTGATACCTGGAATTGTGATGCGCAGGCTCTCCGGCACGACGATCACCGCCTCCAGGTCGACATAGCCAGCTGCAATACGAATGTCTTCGCGATGGACCTTCCGCTCGATTCGTGCGACTTGCTTCATCACTTCAAAGGACTTCACCACTGCGTCGCCCGTGGATTCAAGTGCTCGAAGTTGTTTAATCGCTTTGCTGACCTCGGGCGCTCCAGCAGCCGCCTTCAATAGGGTCGCCTTCGTTTCGTCCTTGAGCTCGGTGCTCTTGTTGCGGTGCGCAAATACCGATCCCCCCGGCCTCTTGCTTCCCGCCCCGTATCCGGAGAGAGCGGGGACGACCGTGTCCTTGAGCCACTGGCATGCTTGCTCTTTCGCCTCGCCCAATTCAGTCGCAACCGCCTCAGGGCTCATGCCCCACCGATCAGCCACGACCACATCGAGCTTATCGATAAGCCAGTTCAAGACCTCGTCGTGATAGGCAGTCTTCACTTCCTCGTCGTTGACGCCGCGTCCTGCAGGTTTTGTAGATTTTCGGGTGGCCATCGAAGCCCTTCTCTTTAAGTGTTCGTTCAGGATGGGCTGTTGACGGCTGAAGCAAGCGTCGCCAGCGCCCGTTCAGCAGCCTCTACCTGGTCGCTGGTGCCGAGGAAGCTGCTCGCCAAGTCAGGGCAAGTCAGAAGACCCCCAGAGCCCGCGCCGTCGCTGGCGCAGACATATAGCCCCTTCGCCTCGGCCGGCGTCAGCAGTAGGCTGATATCGCCGCTGGGTGTTCGTGTCCATGTTGCCATGATGCTCTCCGCGCTATTGGTGCCAGGCCACGACTGCGCAAGGCTGGCCCGAGTGGATGGTCGGATGCACTGCCAGCGCGGCAGCCAGTTCCGATCGTGCTGCGTCACCCTCGGGAAGCGTGGCCAGCAGCTGCTCCCGAGCTGCTTCAGCGGAGGGCGCGCACGCCAGGGCCCGTCCGATCTCTGTGTCCCAGTAGTACCAGTTCATTTTTACGATGCCCTCCGATGGTCACGCCGACTTAGCAAGCGGTTTGAAATGTTTGGCTACAAGCAACGGAGCAAGAGGTGCAGCAACTTCCAACGGCGGCTCAAGCCTACACAGCGCGCGGATGCCCGTCGCGGCGTCAGGCCACTTGAGTTGCGCGGCTCGCTTCATTGGTTGCTGCCCCTTTCTATGTGCAGCGGATCGTAGCCAGCGCATCGGCATGGCTCAATGACAAGCGGAGCTGGCAGTAGCGATACCAGCCATAGGCTCCACACTTGGCGCGCAGCTCCGCCATCTTCGCTCGGGACAATTGGACCGCTCGGCCGCTTGCTGATGATCTTGGTCACGACTCTACTTTCGTTGTCTGGTGACAGGCTACTGATCTTGTGCCCATGCGCCACCCCTGCCATCGGAACGCTGCGACGAGGTAGTGTCTGGGCACCTCCGCGGGAGGTGCGGCTCTCCGCTTGCGTTGACCTCTTCATCCACACTTGCGGCGCCCCGCTTGTCGATGCAGACCGATCCCGTAGCCTGAGATGCCAGGCATCCCCACCGCCAGCTTCGCTGCGAACGCTGTCAGCCGCCTGGGCCTTGCGCTGCCGCGGGTGGCTTCTGTTGAAACCGCATCGACCGTCAGTTCACCACGAGGAAGGACCAACGATTTGAGCTTGCTGAAGACCATCTGGAACGCGCTGTTTCGCAGCGCTGGTGCCGCCAGCCGCCTGCCGAGCGTGTCGCCTGAGGTTCGCGTCGAACTGTTCGACCTGGAGCTGGAGCAACGCCAGCAGATGGCCACGAGCGGCTTCGACGAGTCGTGCCACTTCGCGCCAGCCGGGATTGAGTTCCGCTTCGAGACATTCAATGCTGCTGGCGAGCTGGTCTGTACCGGAAAGGTAGATCACATCCCCGGCGTGCAGGTCACCGTCCGCCACATCGACACGGTGTCAGGACATCGGCGCCGAGGGTACGCGACAGCGGTGGTCCGCTGGCTGAGCGCGCATTTCGGCTGGCTGCCGGTCGTGCCGATGGACGAACGCGGAGACGGTGTGGCGTTCTGGGCCTCGCTTCGAGACGGGCCATTCACAGAGCTTTTCGTGAGGCCGTCCATCGGCTTGACCGAGGCGTCGGAACTCGTGAAGCAGGCTGAGAAGAAGGCGCTGTAGTGAGCGAGTGCCAGCAGAGCATAGCCAGCGGTGGGCCTGGCGGCGAGACACCCCGGCCGTCGACAGCCTCGCGCGGCGCTGCCGCGGCGCGGCAGTTCAGCGTGAACGACCGCGTCACCTGGGCCATGCGCGCGGGTGGCTACGGCC
>RXJW01000039.1 GCA_003963005.1 Burkholderiales bacterium | reverse complement strand
CACAGCCGGCGTCACGCGACGCCGGCTCCAAGCCCTGGGTCAAAGTTCAATCGGCAGGGTGGGTCAAATTTAGATCGGCGCCAACAGGTCTCTTGCCGGTAGTACGGCAGGTGGTCCACGAAGCGACTGATCAGCGTGTGCGCGAGCAAGCCGCTGGCGGCGACGCCACCCTCGACGATCTCCGGCACGCTCGGCGCTTGCTTGAGCACCTGGCAGTGCCGGCACGTCCACTTGCCGTAGATGTGGCGGTGCACGAAGAACTCGGCCGGCACGATGTCCAGTCGCTCGGTGACGTCCTCACCGATGCGCGTCATCGGACGGCCGCACTCCAGTTCTTGGCAATCGGTGCTCTCGGGCTCATGGTGATGCTCGACGCGGCGCAGGTGCTGAGGCAGCGCGTTGCGCCGAGGCTTGCGCACTGGCGCTTTGGGCTTGGTGCCGGCGGCCGCTGCCGCGGCCTCAGCCTCGCGCCGCAGCCGGTCGAGCTGCTCGCGCAGGCTGGCTTCGTCCTCGGCCAGCGTCTCCTCGAACAGGCGTCGCTGGTCGGCACTCATGGCCTCGGACTTCGCCCCGTACGTCCAGCGCTTCAGACGCGCCAGCTCGAAGTTGATCTTCTCGATCTTGGCCTCGCGCAGCGCGATCTCGCGGTCCTTGCGCTGCAGCAGCGCATCACGCTCTGCCAGCGTCTTGTCGCGCTCCGCTAGGCTCTTGTCGCGCTCGGCGAGGACTCGGTCACTCTCGGCCAGCGCCTGCTTGCGTTCGGACAGCTGCTGCGCCTGGTCTTGCACCTGCTGCTGCAGCTGGGCAATCAGCGCGGCCACCTCGGGCGAGAGGCCCTGAGGATCGTTGGGAGGAAGACCACGCATGCCGAGCATGCGTGGCATCGTGCCAGAGCTCACCGATGCGTCGCATCGGCACATGCACTGTCAACCGATTCACGGCAGACCTGCACGCATTGCTCAGGCCCGCGTGATGACGCTCAGCTCGGGCAGCCGCTGCCACGGCAGGCCCAGGACCAGCGCGTCAAACTGCGCTGATGTGAGAGCCAGCGATGGCGTGGCGTTAGCCGCCACCGGCCACACGAAGCGACCTGCGTTGAGGCGTCGCGCTGCACACCAGATGCCGAAGCCGTCGTGCACGAGCAGCTTGATGCGCGTGCCGCGTGCGTTGGCGAACAGGTAGCCATGGTGGGCCTGCGCGACACCAAAGACTTGCACGACGCGCGCCAGCAGCCGCTCGGTGCCGGCGCGCATGTCGATGGGTTCGGCCGACAGCCACATGGCGTCGATACGGATCATCGGAGCAACTCGCGCATCCAGGCCGCGCACTCAGCAGCCGCACTGGCCGGCCACATCACCGTGACGGTCGTCGCGTCGCGCTGGAGCTCGATGCGGATGTCCGGGACTTGAGCTGGCGCTGCGGATGACGGCAGCGCCAGAGGCACAAACAGCGCCTCAGGTGCCGGCGCCGCAACCCGACGAACGGGCACCTTGCCAGCTGTAGTCGACGGCTCCATCTCCGCCTCGTGCACCCACCGACGAACCAGGTTCGCGTTGATGCCATTGGCCATGGCCACGGAAGCAGAAGACACGCCCGGCTTGCAGCAGGCCGCGACGATGTGTGCCTTGAACTCGGCGCTGTGCTTGCGCCGGCGTCGCCGGCCTTCGCTAAGAGCGATTGGGGTGTCCATTTCTCCACCAAGAGTTAAGTGGAGCAGAGCATCCTTTCCTGTTCACAGGAATCAAGGTGGGAGGGCTGGACGCTCACAGATCAATGGAGCAATCGCGTCAGCGAATTCTCGGAATACAGGCAGGTCGGGCGCGTCTATGGCATCGCAAGCACGGCGCCGCTTCCCTTCGGAGCGATGACGGGTTCTTCGAAGACCCTCAGCTCGCACCCACCAACCGGCAAGCGCTGTCGCGCGTGCCAAGAAGGATTTCTATGCATTCGAGATCGAACCTGAAATGGCCACTTACGGTAGTGGCATCTATGGCGATGGCTGCGCTCGTCGCCTGCGGCGGTGGTGGTGACGCCTACACCTCACCCGCCACGCGGCCCGCGCAGCCTGAAACCCTACAGGTAGTGATGACCAGCGCCCAGCAGGCGCAGACGGTAGTGTCGGCCGCGCTCGGCAACGCCACGCTGACGCTGGACCGCGCGACGCGCACTATCAGCGCGACCATCAAGCTGGACGGCATCACGGCAACCGCCGCGCACATCCACACCGGTTCGGCAGGCGCCGACGGCCCCGTTACCTTCCCGATGACAGTGGCTGGCGACACCGCGACACTCGCTGCTACGGTCCTCACCGCTGACCAACTTGCGACGCTGGACGCCGGCGGCTTCTACTTCAACGCGCACAGCACGGCGTTCCCCACCGGCGAGATCCGAGGTCAGATCGGCCGCGAGGTGTTCGCGTCCCACCTAACAGGCTCTCAGTTTTATGCCGCGCCAGTAGAAAGCCTGGGCGATGCGGACGGCTTCCTGGCCCTTGATCCCAAGACCTCGACGATCACCGGAAGCGTCACGCTGCACGGCATCGTGGGCACTGAGGTCCAGGTCCGCCCGGGTACGTTTGGCCAAGCCGGCAATCCGATGTTCTCGCTCGCCGACTCCGGCGACCATGTCCACTACAACGTGCCCGTTGGCACCAAGCTCTCCGCGACAGACATCGCCGGCCTGCGCGCGGGTGGCCTCTACTTCCGCGTCATCACCGCCGCCCACGCGACCGGTGAGCTGCGCGGCCAGATCGGCCGCCAGATCCTCCTCGCTTCCATGGACGGTCTGCACCAGGTGCCGAGCACCGCGTCCGCCGCCACGGGCAAGGGCTTCGTCGTCTACGACCCGGCAACGCGCAAGGTCTCCGGCAGTGTGACGCTGGCAGGCATGGACGGCACCGCAGCCCACATCCACCAGGCCGCCACGGGCGTGAACGGCGCGGTCATCGTCCCGACGGACAAGACCGACGGCAAGAACTTCTCCATCAGCGCCTCAGCAGCCGCGCTCACGTTCGACCAGGCCAAGGCCCTGCTGACCGAGGGCACGTACTACAACGCCCACTCCGCAGCGTCTCCCGATGGCGAAGTGCGTGGCCAGCTGAAGCTGGTCACCAATGACGCGGCGCCTGTGCTGCACATCGTCTCGCCGGCTCCGGGCGTCTCCCTCGCGCGTGGCGAGGGCGTACCGGGCAAGGGAACGTTCAACGGCACCGGCTTCTCAATCAATTTGGAGATGATCTCGCGCGACGCCGGGGGCATCGCCGCCAACGAAAGCCTAAATGTCCGCGACCCGAGTCTGCTCGGCAAGCCGAACCCCAACCTGCCGACGCTGCAAGTGACCTTCGACGCAGACCTGATCAAGCCGGACGGCACGATCATCGCGGCGGGGACGAACCTGGCACCGCTCTTCAACATCGCCGGGTCGGACGACACGCCCGGCGCCGGCGTGACGCTGTGGGCCGGCTGGCACGTGTTGGAGTCCTTCCGTGAAGAGACCAAGGTCGTGACGATCAAGGCCAGCATCACGGACAAGTCCGGCCGGGTGGCCACGGACATCGTCAACTACAAGCTGCTGGACGGCCACGTGTCTGGCCAGGGCCTGACGCCCAAGGACGCCGGACTGCCCGGCGACGGTATCGACGACGCGGATGGCCCCGAGGTGACGATGATCGCGCCGCGCCCGGGCTCGACGATCTCGACCGGCCCGCTGACCGGCCTGCCGACCCCGCCTTCCAACGCTTCGCTGATGTTCATCCAGGTCTCCGCGCTGGACAAGACCGGCGCTGGCATTGCGGTCAATGAGAACGGTGAAGGCAAGGCTGATGCTGATCGCGGAACGATGCTGGATGGCACGCAGATCGGCGCACACGGCCCCAACCGGAATTTCCCGGGCCTGGTATTCACCTTCGACGTGCCGCTGCTGCAGCCCAACGGCAATCTGGTGCCTGCCGGTCAAAACCTGGCGCCGCTGTTCAACATCGTCGGCAGCGAGAAGGATCCGGGGGGCGTACGCAGCACCGCGGGCTGGGTGGTGGGCGGCACGCTCGTGGTGCCGGCTGGCAAGACCACCGTCACAGCCATGGCACGTGTGACCGACAACGCCGGCAAGTCTGGAAGCACCACTAGCACCTTCGGCATCAGCGCGGTGCAGAACGGTCAGGCACTAACGCCTGCACCTTGAGGGAGTCCATGTCGAGGACCCGATGACAGGTCTTCGACCGGCTCTTCCCCATGGCCGCTCCGCCCTTGGGCCGGGCGGCCTCTTGCTTTCTCACGTAAACGTGAAGCTTTTCCGGCTCATGCCCGGAATAGACGCAGGGGTCGGACGTCTTACATAGGCGGGCCCGCACGGAGGCAGGCCGCAATCATCAACCTCGGAGAGCACACATGAACACCAAATTTCGTTTCGCCGCTGCGGCAATGGTCCTCGTTGCAACCCGCGCTGCGTTCGCCGCGCCCGTCGACGACGCGCGAACCCACTTCCAGGCAGTCGCGTCGGGTGACATGGCGATCGTCATGCGCGCCTACGCCGACAACGCACGCCTGGAATGGGTCGGTGGCCCCCTGGATGGCAGCTACGCCACGCCTGAAGCCATCCGTGGCGTCTGGGAGAAGTTCACCAAGTCGCAGGGCACGCTGAAGCTCTCTGTCGACAAAGTCGAAGAATCCGCCAATCCGAAGGGCTCGACCGTGTCGGCCAACGTGCAGTTCGATGGCAAGGGGCCGATCAAAGTCCGCTATGTGCTCACCTTCCGTGAAGGCAAGATCGCCAGCGAGACTTGGCAGGTGGACCCCAAGCTCAACGTCGCAACTGGCAGCTACTGAATCCCTTGCCGAGTTGAGCTGATGTTCGGCACATCTTCACCGGCACGGGGTGACGCGCAATCAGACCGCCTGCTGGAGTGGATACCGCGCTTGCGGCGGTACGCGCGCGCGCTCGTGGCGAACAAAGATGAAGCTGACGACCTTGTCCAGGACACGCTGGAGCGTGCTTGGGCAAGGCTCGACATGTGGGACGGCGTTAGAGACATGCGAGCGTGGCTCTTCAGCGTCATGCACAACCTTCACATTGACGCAGTGCGTCGCAAGCGCATCGACACCGTCGATATGGATGACGAAACACCGGAGATTCCGGTCGCTGCGAATCAGGACGGCCGGCGCAGTCTGCATGACCTCGAGCAGGCCCTCGCCAAGCTCCCCACCGACCAGCGCGAGGTGCTCCTGCTGGTCGGGCTTGAAGACATGTCGTATGCCGAGGTGGCCGCTACGCTGGACATCCCAATTGGCACTGTGATGTCTCGACTATCGCGCGGCCGGGAGAGGTTGCGTGCACTCATGGAAGGCCGACGTGAACCGCCCACGCGGCTCCGGGTCGTTTGAAAGGAGAACCGCTGTGTCAGCACAAACACCCATCACCGAAGCGGATCTGAACGCCTATGTCGATGAAGAACTGCCGGCAGGGCGTCGCGACGAGGTTGAGGTCTACCTCGACGCACGGCCGAGCGAACGCGAGCGGCTCAAGGCCTATCTGCACCAGAAGCGCGCGATGCGCGAGCGCTTCGATGACGTGCTGCGCGAGCCGCTCCCGCCACGCCTGACTCGGGTCAAGAAGCCCGGCTTGCCCTGGTACATGCAACGCTTGGCCGCCGGCGTGGTGATCGCCATCACCGGCGCTGCCAGCGGTTGGGGATTGCGCGGGCAAACGAGCGAGTCGGCGCTGGCGGACGCTACGCCGGCTTACCGCGCCGTGACGCGAACAGGTGCGTCGGATCTTCCTCATCGCGCGGCCGTTGCATACGCTGTGTACAGCGCCGACACTCGCCGGCCCGTGGAGATTGGTGCTCAGGACCAGGACCAACTTGTCGCCTGGCTATCCAAGCGGTTGAACGCTCCCATGCACCCGCCCAGGCTTCAAAGCATCGGCTACTCGCTGGAGGGCGGGCGACTGCTGCCTGGTGACCGCGGTCCCGTGGCGCAATTCATGTACAGGAACGAAGCATCGGGTGGGCGTATGACCGTTTACGTGTCGCCGGAAGCGTCTCAACAGCAGGGGCCGAAGCAGACCGATACCGCCTTCAAGTTCGCGAAGGAGGGCGCGGTGAACGTCTTCTATTGGGTCGATGGACCATTCGGGTATGCGATCTCTGCCGAGTCGGACCGTGACGAACTGATCCGCGCGAGCAACGAGATCTACCGGCAGCTTTCACCCAGGGCAGCTGGCTGATGTGCCCTGGCGTCAAATGGATGGCGCCCCACGTGGAACGGCTTCCGGCGGAGCCGGGTTGGTTGCAACAGTTGACTGCAAGCCGCAGCATCACACGATTCAGGTCAGCATGCTCCGCCGGTGGCCGGCGAGCATGTTGATGCGGACCAGTCGGCAGCACGGTTACGCCGTCCTTGGGAGACTTGGCGCGTCATGACGACTCATCCGACACCTGCAGTTTGCAGGTGCCAGTCCTCTATTTGCCTTGCTCGTTGCCGTAGGTCTTCACCAAGTAGTCAACGATCAGCGGCATATCCGCATCCTCAACTGGCGCATGAAATGTGACCTTCATGCGCTTGACCATGGCTTCCCAGTACGGCCGCGGTGCCGTGGCGGGCTGGTAGCGCATGTATTCGGCCGAATGGCAGGCAACGCAGTTGGCCTGCGCCTTGGCATAGCCGGGCAAGGAGCTGGGCTTGAGCTGCACGCCGTCCGGCGGCAAGTCAATGCTCTTCGGACTCGCAGCAGAAAGACCCGCGCCGGCCAGCGACGCCACCACTCCCAGGGCCATCAATGTATGTTTCATGACTGTCCCCTTAGGCTGCAATGATCTTGACCGACTCGACGGCGTTGCGCATATAGCCCGCCGGCTGCCAGAGCGCCTCCATCGGTTGGCTCTGGCCGGATCGATTCCAGGCACGCACTCGCAGGTCGTGCGTGCCGCGCTCCGGCGTGAAGCCAAAGGTGAACTCGCGGAAGGAGTAGCGCCCTAGTTCAGTCCCAAGCTTGGCACCGCGCCAGGACTGACCGCCATCTGTCGAATAGGCTACCTCGCGGATACCCTGGCCGCCATCAAAGGCGATGCCGCGTACGGCCATCTCGCGACCAGCGGCCACGCGGGCGCCTTCGTTCACCGATGTGATGAAGGAGCGCACGTTGAAGCGCCCGATCGGCCGAGTGGCGGTAGGCGCCGTGCCAGGTTCGACGCACGCACAGTCGTTGTCGGGAACGCGATAGGCTGTCTTCATCCAGAAGCCATCTAGCTCCTGGTCGATGACCTCGATCTCGGACAGGTGCTTGACCCAGTAGGTACCGTAGTAGCCCGGCACGATCAGCTTCACTGGGTAGCCGTTCAGCATTGGGATGTCCTCACCATTCATCTGGTAGGCCAGCATCACTTCGCCATCCATGGCGTGTGCGACGTTCAGCGCCTTGACAAAATCGCCACCACCGAACAGCGCAACATCCAGCCCATTGAACGTCACTTGGCGGGCGCTCTTCTTCAGCTCGGCCCGAGCCAGTACATCTTTCAGCGGCACACCCAGCCAGCGCGCGTTGCCCATCGCGCCGTTGGCAAGTTGGCCGCCGGTCGCGCGAGGACTGAAGAAACCGCGGCTGTTGCCCGAGCACTGGTTCACCGCAATCATCTCCACGGGCTTGAACTGCGACCGAAGCTGCGCCACGGTCAACTTAAAGGGCTTGCCCACCGCATTGCCGCCAATCTTGATGACGTGCTGGTCGCCATCGATGGAGGTCGGGATGCCGGCGTTGTGGTAACGCACGAAGAAGGCGTCGTTGGGCGTGATCAGGCCCTCGTTGAACACTTCGAACGGCGTCTCCAGCTGTGGCGGTCGCGAAGTCAGCACGATCAGCGGCCGCTTCTCGGGATAGGCCACCAAATTGCGGTGGCCGTTGGCGAAGGGCAGCTCGAGCGTATCTCCGTCCGCCAACGCAGACCGGGCAACCCCAAAGCCTGCGGAAGCCATCATGCCCGCCGCCAGGAGTCGGCGGCGCAGCGGATTGGTCGGATCGTGGTCAGTCATGATGTTGTCTCCTTGGTGTTTTGAGGAATACGAGGCTGCCGATACAGCCTCACGCGGGTGACTTAAGCAGGCTGGCAGCTGCGGCGGCGATGGCCTTCTTCTGCTGTGCCACCAGCACCAGTGGCTTGCCGTCGCGAGACGTAATGACCTGCCAGTGAACATTGCTCCACCAACCACTGCTTTCCCTTAGGACCACGGGCTGGTCGAACGCAAAGACGGTGACCATGCCGCCTTTGTCGAAGAAGGTCGTCAGGTGGTAAACGAGGTGGCCGTCGATATCACAGGGGCGCATCAGCTGCGGAAAGCCCGGTACAACCTTGCTCTGCGCGAGGCCTAGATGTCTCAACAGCGGCTGCGCCTCCATGAAGTTGCCGCGCAGCGTCCGCTCGTAGTACTCGTGGTCGATCGCGCCGCGCACCAGCACGGGTGGGCTAGTCGCCATAACGGTGCCGGTAGCGACGCTGGCCAGCATCAGTCCGGCCAGCACGCGTTGCATGCCACGCCGTTGCCAGATTGGCGGCGGATTGCGGAACAGCTGCGGGGGCGGCTCGCCGGGCTCGAACGCCAGCGCCATCTCAGCGCGCGCGAGCAAGTCAAAGCCGCTGTCTGCGGGCATAGGGGGCGGAGCGTCTTTCATGGTCATCTCAAATCTTGCGCAGCGGCAACACGTTGCTCTGCTCCTGGACGGCTGGCTTTGTCGGTGTACAGGCACCCATGGCCAGCCTTAGCGCATCGCGTGCCCGGGCAAGCCGAGACAGCACGGTGCCAGGCGCAACTTCCAATGCCTCGGCCATGCGCGCGGTCGGCATGTCGTCGAAGTAGTACAACACCAGCACCTCACGGTGGATGGGGGCGATGCGCCCCAGCGCACTGACGACGTCGAGCTTGTCGTCCAGCCCGGTTTCAGGCGCAATTGGTTCGGGCAGGTCCGGATCGTCGATGGAAACCGGCCCCGACACCATGTGGCGGAAGGCGTGCCGGCGCATGATCTGAAACAGCCAAGCACGCGCCGAAGTGGCTTGCTTCAACTGCTCGCGATGGCGCCATGCCGCCGCGAAGCAGTCCTGCACGACGTCTTCAGCAATGGCGCGTGACCCGGTCAGCGCCCATGCGCTGCGGAGCAGAAACCGGTAGTGCTCGCGCACCCAGGCGTTGTAGCGGGACTCAGCGGACGGGAACATGGTCTGCAAAAGAGCGAGGCTGCGAGGGTTTCATTCCATGCCATTGCCCCGTGAATACCCTTGTGTCCGTGTTGGGCGCCGTCAATACGGGTTGGCCGCAATGAGCTTGGGATCGATCTGCCAGGTCGTCGCTGACGATGCGGCCTTCGCGGAAGGTCAACATGTAGCGCACCTTGATCGGCGCCTTGCCCTCGAACACCACATTGGCATAGACGGTGGTGCCCTTGGGATTGGCAGACTCCTCTGGTCTGTCGACGCTGGGCTACAGGGGACTCTGCCAGTTGGTGATCCTTTTCCAAACGCCACGGATGCCATCGGCGTCCATTGGCTGCCATCCAATGGGCCGCCGATCCATTCAATCGTGCGTTGTCGGCTTAGCTGCGCATGACGACGGTGACGTCCCGAGAGGCGATGGCCTGGAAGTGGGTTTGTGCGTCATCAGTCGTGCCCGCAATTGCGGTGGCCTTGAGCGTGAGAACCGCACCAGCAAGGGCGGTAGTACGAACGCATGCCGCCCCCTGGCGGCGGGTAAGTGAGCAAGCGGGATGCGGTTCCGTTTGGCACAAGCAGCCGGCAAAGCAGGTCAGAACTTCGCCAGCAAATCGGCTGGTGCGCTCAGGGTGACCTGCCCGGTTTCTCCGAGACATTGATTCCCAGAGAAGATGGCTCCATCCCGCGAGGAGCCCATGAGGAAAAGTCGATTCACGGAAG
>RXJW01000223.1 GCA_003963005.1 Burkholderiales bacterium | reverse complement strand
AGCCTGTCCGGCGGCAACCTCTGGGAGGCGGGGGACAAGAGCCTGACGCCCTACCGCGTGTCGTCGTCGGGCCGCTTCGGCTTCGACTTCTACGACCCCAACGCCCGGGCCGGCGGCGACCCGCTCTCGGCCGCCGTAGCCGCCACGCTCGCCGAGACCCGCACCCATCCGTTCGAGCAGACCTGGCTGAACATGATGGGCCGCAGCATCGAGGTGCAGCGCGTGCTGGCCGGTGCGCTGGCGGGCAGCACCGTCACCACGGCCTTCCCCGACACGGGCCTGGGCCGCCAGCTGGCCATGGCTGCCAAGCTGATCGGGGCCCGAGGGGCACTGGGGTTGTCACGCCAGTGCTTCTTCACGTCCATCGGCGGCTTCGACACCCATGGCGATGACCAGCTGCAGCGCCAGAACGAGTTGTTCGCGGAGATCGACGGCGCGGTCACTGCGTTCAACGCGGCGATGGTCAACCTGGGCTTGGGCGACAGCGTGACGCTCTTCACCGCCAGCGACTTCGGGCGCACGCTGGCGAGCAATGGGGCCGGCAGCGATCACGCCTGGGGCAACCATCACCTCCTCGTCGGCGGCGCCGCGCGCGGTGCCAACGGGGGCCGTCTGTTCGGCCGCATGCCCGACCTGTCGCCCGGCAGCGCGGACGACATCGGCCAGGGCGTCTGGCTGCCGACGACCGCGACCGACCAGGTCGGCACCGAGCTGGCCCGGTGGTTTGGCGCCGACGCGACGACGCTGGCCGCGGTCTGGCCCCACGGCCCGGCCTTCGACCGCATCGCCGGCTGGGTTTGACGTGCCCGGCGCTCGCGCCGGGGGCTCAGTCGGCCAACACGGCCTTCAAGACCATCGCCAGCCGTGCGCCGGCCTGCGTGAGCTGCTCGCGCTTGATGGCCTCCGCCCGCGCGTTGTAGCCCGGCGGCAGCGCCACGGTCCAGTGCGAGCCCTGCTTGGCCGAGATGCTCAGCCCCTCGAAGGCCAGCCGCGACTGCTCCAACGACTGCGTCGCCCAGCGCGCGGGCCAGTCAGCCGGGTCGCCGGTGTTGTCGCGCACCTTGCGGGCCTGCGCGAGCCACGCGGCATCCACACGCTGTGGCTTTAACTTCTCGGGCACGCCGTCCCAGAGCGTGTGCAGCTTGGGCGGACCGAAGCCCGCGCTGGCCGGCTGGGCCGGGCCCGAGGCGGCAGGGGGCAGTTGGGTCGGGCGCTCCACCCACAGGCTGTTGCCTCCGACGGTGAAGCTGCCGACGTCCAGCCCGGTCTTGTCCGGGTCGACCCGGTGGCCCTGCGGGTCCAGGTAGAGGGAGCCCACGTGCAGCGGCTGGTGCAGGTCACCGACCAGGTGCACCAGCACGATCAAGGCCTCACGCTTGCTCTTGAAGTGCGGCGGGCCGTCCGCCGGCTTGCCTTGCAGAACCAGGATGGCGGTGCGCAGGGCGCCGGCCACGTCGTCGGCCCGGGTGCCCACGAAGCCCAGCACATAACGGCTGCGCTGCACGGCGATGTCCGCGTAGTGCGCCTGGCGATGGCAGCTGTCTTCGTCCAGGCCGATCTGGCACTGCTTGTCGTTGCGCCGCACGTAGTCCGCCATCTCGGCGATGCGCGCCGGCGTTTCCAGCGGCACACATTCGGCGTACTTGCCGGGCGACGGGTAGGTGTAGTTCTGCGCGGGCGACACGCCCTTGGCGCAGTCGGCCCACAGGCTCGCCAGCGGCAGCGACAGGTCGCCGAGCAGCGCAGCCACACGGGCTTCGGTGGGCGTGCCCTTGATCAACCCGGCCGCCAGGGTGGCGACCGTCTGGTGGCCGTCGGCGCCCCAGGCGTGGGCCAGCAGTGGGGTGGCGAGCAAGGCGGTGGCGAGGACGCTGCGCATGATGGTTCCGTCAGTCGATCAAGGCTGCGATCTTGCCCGGTTGAAAGTGCAGGTCAATGAAATCCGCCAGCCCGTCGAACACCGCGTCCAGCGGCCGTCCGGCCTGGCCGAACAGGGCCTGCAGCACGGCCGGCTGCTCGAACAGGCCGTGCGCGTACACGCCGAGCACGTGGCCCGATTGCCAGCCCACGGCCTCGCCGGCGGCGTTGCGCAGGGCCACGCCCGGCGCCGGCAGGCCGGCGTGGGCCTGGGTGCGGCCGTGGCGGATCTCATAACCGCTCGCTGGCACGCCGGCCAGCGCCTGCCAGGGGCCGGTGAGGTCGGGCGAGAAGTGGAAGTCGGTGCTGCGCAGCAGCTTCTCCGGCTCGAACACGGTCACCAGCGGCAGCAGGCCGAGGCCCGGCGCATTGCCGTCCAGGCCGTGCGGGTCGATCAGGGCTTCGCCCAGCATCTGCAGTCCGCCGCAGATGCCGAGCACGCGGCCGCGGTGGGAGTTGATCGCGGCATCGAGCTTCTGCGCGCGCAGCCAGGCGAGGTCGGCGGCGGTGGCCTTGGAGCCGGGCAGGATGACCCAGTCGGCGCCCTGCAGGTCGCGCGGCTCGCGGGCCCACGACAGGCGCACGCCGGGCAGTTGGCGCAGCGGCTGGAATTCGTCGAGGTTGGAGATGCGCGGGTAGGCGATGACGGCGATGTGCAGGCCCGAGCCGGCGCCGGTGGCGCGGTCGTCGAACACGCCGTCCTCCTCGGGCAGGCCGTGGCCGCGCCACATCGGCAGCGTGGCGATGGTGGGCACGCCGGTCAGGTGCTCCAGCTGCTCCGGCCCGGGCGACAGCAGGCCGGCGTCCCCGCGGAAACGGTTCAGCACGAAGCCGCGCACCTGGGCGCGCACGTCCTCGGGCATGAGCTGGTGCGTGCCGTACAGGTGCGCGAACGCGCCGCCGCGGTCGATGTCGGTGACGATCAGGCAGGCCGCCTTCGAGTCCCGCGCCGTGCCGAGGTTCACGTAGTCGGTCGGCGCGAGGTTGATCTCGGCCGGCGAGCCCGCGCCTTCGATGACGACGACATCGTTCTCGCGCAGCAGCTCGTGCAGGGCGGCGCGGGCACGCGGGCGCAGCAGCGCGCTGCGCTCGCGCCAGGGCATGGCCGACAGCGCCGCATCCACCTCGCCCATCACGACGACCTGGCTGCGGGTGTCGGCCTCGGGCTTGAGGAGCACGGGGTTCATGCGCACCTCCGGCACGCGCTGTGCCGCCAGGGCCTGGAAGTACTGCGCGCTGCCGATCTCGCCCATCAGGCCGTTGAGCCCCGGCACGACCCGCGCGTTGTTGCTCATGTTCTGGGCCTTGAAGGGCGCCACCTTCAGGCCCTGACGGGCGTACCAGCGGCACAGCGCGGTGGCCAGCCAGCTCTTGCCGGCGCCACTCGTGGTGCCCAGCACCATGACGGCCTTGCCTCGACTCATGCGTTCACTCCTTGGATCTGATGCAGGGCCCGGCGCAGGGCGTGCTGCGAGGCCGGGGGCTGGGCCGACACACGCACCCAGCCGGGCAGGCCGAACGAGGTCGCGTCGCGCAGCTTGATGCCATGTTCGCGCAGCTGCGGCAGCAGGCCGGCGTGCGGCGGGCGGGCGAGCCAGAACGGCGTGCTGCTGGGCGCCTGGGTCCAGCCGAAGGCGTGCAGCAGCGCGCGTTGCGCCGCCACCCAGTCGCGCAAGCGGGCGCGTGACGCGGCGAGCCAGCGTTCGGTCTCGTCCTCCTGCCAGTGCGTCAGCAGGGCCACGCCCTCGGCGGACAGCACCCAGCTCGGCGCGAGCGACAGCGCCTGGGCCCAGACCTCGTCGGTCGCCGGCGCGACCAGATAGCCAGCGCGCACGCCGGTCAGGCCGAGCGCCTTGTTGGGGCAGATCAGTTGCCAGGCGCGCTCGGGCAGGGCAGGCGCCTGGCCGTGCAGGCGCAGCGGTTCGTAGGCGCAGTCCACCACCACGAGCGCGTCCAGCGCCGGCCAGGCGGCGTGGCTCTGGCCCGTCGGGTTGCAGGGTTCGCAGATCCACACCAGCGCCGGCGCCGACGGGTGGATGTCCTCGGGCTGGCGGTAGGGCCGCACGGTGAGCCCGAGCGCCTGCGCCGCGACGGCGTAGTCCCCGAAGGCGGGCTGCGGCACCCACACGTCGCGGCGCCCGGTGCGCAGGGCGGCCAGCGTCATGCGCCGGATGCCTTCTGCACCGCCGGCGGTGGGCAGCACGCGCTCAGCGTCGCCGAGGCGCCGCCGCAGCGCGCGGTAGTGCGGATCGGGGTAGGCCCGGCGGTCGGCCTGCTGCACGGCCTGCCACAGGGCGGGCGGCGGGCCCAGCGGGTTGGCGTTGCTGGAGAAGTCGTGCGCGACCGGCGGCCCGTCGTCGGTGCCGCCGTGTTCGGCCTGCAGCGGCGTGTTCATGCGTGCAGCCCCGCGGCTGCGGCCGCCAGCACCAGCGCGCCGGCCCACACCGCGCGTTGAGCGATGGCCTGCGCCGCCGCGATGTCGCCGGGCCGCACGGCCTGCCCGCCGGCATGCAGCGTGTAGACGCCGGGCTTGGCCAGCCGGCGGTCCAGCCGCAGCGCCATCGCCGCCATCGGCCAGCCGCTGTTGGGCGACGGTGTGCGGCGAGCCTCGTGCGGCAGCCGGGCGAGCTGCGGCGGCCACAGCAGCAGGGCCGTGACGCGCGCGGGCAGCCACGACAGCAGGTCGTCGGCCCGGGCGGCCCATTTGCCGCTCCATTCGCGCTCGTCGCGGTAGCCCCACATCGCATCGGCCGTGTTGGCGAAGCGGTAGAGCGCCGCACCCGGCAGGCCGAACAGCGCGAACCAGAACAGGGGCGCGATCACCGAATCGTTCAGGTTCTCGGCCAGCGTCTCCACCGCCGCTTCGCGCACCTCGGTGTCGTCGAGGGCGGCGGTATCCCGGCTGACCAGCCGCGCCAACTGTTGGCAGCCCGCGTCAAGCGACGTCGCCAGTGCCGCCTCCACCGCCAGCACTTCATCGGCCAGCATGCGCCAGGCCAGCAGCGGCTTGAGCAGCAGCCCGATGAGGGCTGCCGCGAGCAGCCCACCCAGGGGCGAGGCGGTGGGTGACACCGCCAGCAGCACCCAGGCTTGCAGCCAGCGCGCGGTGACGACCACGAGAGCAGCACCCACGAGCCACGCGAGCGCGCCGCCCAGGAAGGCCAGTGCGGGTGGTTGTCGCGTCAGCCGGAAGAGCCCGAGGTAGCGGCCCATGCCCACCACCGGGTGCGCCCAGGTGGGCGGTTCGCCCCACCGGCGGTCCACGAGCAGCGCCACGGCCATCGACAGCGGCAGGAGCAGCAGCATGCCAGGCGGCTCAGGCCGGCGGCGGCAGCCGCGCGATGAGGCCGCTCTTCAGCCGTTCGGGCCGGCGGCTCCACGCGAGCAGGCCCTCGCCGGGTTCGGCATGCTGGCCGGCGACGGTGAGCAGCGCCTCGATGCTGTCGGCATCCGGCGCCAGCTCACCGAACAGGTAGGTGTGCTTGCCCGAGCCCTGCAGCGCCGCAGTGCAGCTGCGCCCGCAGGCCGCCATGCAGGCCTGACCGCGCACGACGAGCGGCAGGTCACGCGCCAGGGCTTCGTTCTCGACGCCTTCGAGCAGGCTTTGGCCGGAGCCGTCAGCGCAGGTGGTGCAGATGATCAGTGCGCTCAATCCTCGATCCCCCGTTGGGCCGGCACGCCGGCGCGGTAGTGGTGCTTCACGAGCGCCATCTCGGTGACGGTGTCGGCCTGCTCGATCAGCTCGGCCGGCGCGCCGCGCCCGGTCAGCACCACGTGCACGTGCGGGGGGCGTTCGCGCAGGCAGGACAGCACCGCGTCCAGCGGCACCCAGCCGTAGCGCAGCGGGTACATGATCTCGTCCAGCACGACGAGGAAATGTTCGCCGCCGCGGATCGTGGCCTCGGCACGGGCCCAGCCCTCGCGCGCCAGGTCGGCGGAGTGTTCGAGGTCGCGGCTCTTCCAGGAGAAGCCGTCGCCCAGCCCGATGATCGGCACGCCCAGGGTCTCGAAGACGCGGTGCTCACCGAAGCGGGCGCTGGGCACCTTCATGAACTGGTAGACCAGCACCGGCTTGCCGCGGCCGTGCGCGCGCAGCGCCAGGCCGAAGGCGGCCGTGCTCTTGCCCTTGCCGTCGCCGGTGTGGACGATCACGAGCCCGCGTCGTTCGCCCGTGGGCGCGATGCGTTCGTGGTGGACCGGGGGTTGTTCAATTTCCATGGCCATGGAAGAAGGCCGCGATGGCCTCGGGGTTGGACGGAAAGTAGTGATGGAGGTAGCTCGCGCGCAGCGAACCGCGCTGGTACAGCGCCTCGGCCGTGCTGCCACCGTTGGGGTTGGTGGCGATGGCAGCCGGCGCCAGGGGCGTCTCCAGCGACGAGTAGTGGTAGCTGTGCCCGCGCAGCGGGCCCTCTGGCCAGTCGATGGCCTGCAGGCCCAGTGCCGCCAGCCGCGGCTGCAGCCGGGCGGTGCCGGGCATCAGGCCGGCCATGCGGTGAGTCTTGCCGTCAGCATCGACCAGCTCGTCCAGCAGGGCGAGCATGCCGCCGCACTCGGCGAGCAGCGGTCGACCGGCGTCGAGGTGGCGCGCCAGGGCGGCCGGGAGCGTGGGGTGGGCAGACAGCGTGTCGGCATGCAGCTCGGGGTAGCCGCCCGGCAGCCAGACGGCCTCGGCCTCAGGCAGCGGCTCATGGCGCAGCGGCGAGAAGAAGCGCAGCTCGGCACCCAGGGCCCGGAGCAGGTCGAGGTTGGCCTCGTAGAGGAAGCCGAAGGCCGCGTCCCGCGCGATGGCGATGCGACGTCCGCGCAAGTGCGGCGCCAGGGGCGGCTGGGCGGGTGTCTCGAAGGGCACGGCCTTGAAGGTGAAACCCGGGCGCAGCGCCGCGACCCAGGCGTCGGCCCAGGCGTCCAGCTGGGCGTCCAGGCCTGGCTGTTCCAGGGCCTGCACCAGGCCGAGGTGACGTTCCGGGAGTGCGAGCGCCGGATTGCGGGGCAGCGCGGCGATGAGCGGCAGGTTGGCGGGCAGGCCATCGCCGAGCATGCGACCGTGGGCCACGCCGCCGATGCGGTTGGCGATGACGCCGCAGTGCCGCAGGCCGGGCCGGTAGTTCGCCAGGCCCGTGGCGAGCGCGGCGAAGGTCTGGGCCATGGCAGAGGCGTCGATCACGCAGACCACCGGCAGGCCGAACGCCGCGGCCAGGTCGGCGCTGCTCGGGTCGCCGTCGAACAGGCCCATCACGCCTTCCACGAGGACGAGGTCCGCGTCGCGCGCGCCCTGCGCCAGCAGGGCCTGGCAGTGCTCGAAACCGCCCATGAAGAGGTCCAGCTGGTAGACCGGCTGGCCGCTGGCGCGGGCGAGGATGCCCGGGTCCAGGAAGTCGGGGCCCGTCTTGAACACCCGCACGCGCCGGCCTCGCCGCGCCTGGCTGCGGGCGATGGCGGCGGTGATGCTCGTCTTGCCCGATCCGGATGACGGCGCGCTGATGAAGAGGGCCGGGCAGGACGTCATTGCGGCAGGGCCACCCAGCGGCCGTCGAGCTGGGCGATGTGCAGGCGCGGGCCGAAGACGGTGCGCAGCGCGTCGTGCGTGGCCGGGTCTGCGGGCGGGCCGGCGTGCACGATCCGGCCGTCGGCCATCAGCACGAGGTGGTCGGCCTGCAAGGCAAGGTGCAGCTCGTGCAGCACGCTCACGACGCTGTGCCCGTCGGCCACGCGGCGGCGCACGAGCGTCATCCAGTCGGCCTGGTGAGGCGGGTCCAGGTGGGCCAGCGGCTCGTCCATCAGCGTGAGCGGCGCATCGACGGCCAGCGCCCGCGCCAGCAGCACGCGCTGGCGTTCGCCGCCGGACAGCGAGCCCAGCCGGCGCGACCGCCAGGCCCAGCTCTGCGTGGCGGCCATGGCCGCCTGCACGGCCGCGTGATCTGCCGCGGTCGGCGGCGCCAGCCACGGGCGGTGGGGCAGGCGACCGAGTTGCACGATGTCTTCGGCCGTGAGGTCGTCGGCGCCACCTTCGTGCTGGCCCATCCAGGCCAGCCGCTGCGCGCGCTCGCGGGCGGGCCAGTCTTGCAGCGGGCGGTCATCGAGCGTGACCGTGCCTTCGCAGCGCTGCAGGCCGGCGATGGCGCGCAGCAGCGTCGACTTGCCGGCGCCGTTGGGCCCGACGATGGCCGTCCAGCGGCCGCGCGGCAGCACGAGGTCGATGCCATGCACGATGTCGCGTCCGTCGATGCGGACGCGGTCGATGCGGGCGTGCAGGGCGGTCATGTCCGCGGCGCTCCCCGGCGATGCATCAGGACGAGCAGGTAGACACCTCCCAGCAGGGCCGTGACCAGGCCGACCGGCAGCTCCTGCGGGCGGATCAGCGCACGGGCCAGCACGTCGGCCGCGAGCAGCAGCGCACCACCGGCCGCAGCCGACAGCAGGATCAGCCAGCCGTGCAGCATCGGGCACAGCGCCCGCACGAGGTGGGGTGCCACCAGGCCGACGAAGGCCACGATGCCCGTCTGCGCCACCGCCGCCCCCGTGGCCAGCGCGAAGGCGCCGATCAGCAGCAGCCGCACCAGGCCCAGCCGCACGCCGAGTGACGTGGCGGTGGCTTCGCCGAGCGTGAGTGCGTCCAGCGCCGGGCTGGCGAGCAGGCCGACCGCGAGGGCCGCGATGCCGCAGCCCGCCATCACGGCCACGCTCGGCCAGCCGAGCAGGCCCGTGTTGCCGAGCAGGAAGGCCTGCATCGCGCGCAGGATGTCGGGCGCCCAGAGCGTGGCCAGGCCGGTCAGCGCGTTCAGCACCACGCCGACGATGACGCCGGCCAGCAGCAGCCGCAGCGTCTGCTCCACGCCGCGCGCCAGCACGAGCGTCAGCCCCACGCCCACGAGCGTGCCGACGAAGGCGATGCCCGTCAGCCCCACGCGGGCGAGCAGCGACGAGGTCTGTGGCGACAGCCCGGTGAGGGCGAGCGCCAGCGCCACGGCCAGGCCCGCGCCGGAGGCACTGCCGAGCAGGTAGGGATCGGCCAGCGGATTGCGGAACAGGCCCTGCGCCATCGCGCCGGCCATGCCGAGCAGCGCACCGGCCCACCACGCGCCGAGCGAGCGCGGCAGGCGGATGTCCCACAGGATGACGCTCCGGCTCGTGTCGCCCAGTTCGGCCCAGCCCGTGCTGCCGATCAGCACGCCGGCGACGATGCCGGCGGCGCCGAGCGTCAGGAGCAGCGCCAGGAGGAGGGCGGGACGGCGGGTCACAGGTCGGGCCTCCGGGCCGGCCCGTGAACACAGCCACCGAGACACAGAGACACAGAGGCGCTGCGTCGCATCAGCCTTGGGTCTCTGTCCTGCTGTGCCTCTGAGGCTGGGTTCTGAAGCCCACTCATGACCCGGCCTTTTCGCGCAGGCATTTCGCCATGATCTGCGCCGCCTCGGCCATGCGCGGGCCGGGGCGCGAGAGGATGTCGCCTTCCTCGGGCTTGAACACGCACACCCGGCCGCGGCGGATCGCGTCGATGCGGTCCCAGCCCGGGCGGGCCGCCAGGTCGTCGGCACCGCGGGCGCCGATCATGATGAGGCCCGGGTTGGCCTTCACGACGAACTCAGGGTTGATCTTGGGGAAGGGGCCGAGGTGGGCCGGGATGATGTTGCCTGCACCGAGCCGTGCCAGGGTCTCGCCCATGAAGGACGATTCGCCCGCGGCCCACAGGCCGCTGGCGACCTCGTAGTACACGCGCAGGCCCCGGGCCGACGGCGGCACGCTCGCCGCGGCGGCCGACACGCCGGCATCGATGATGCGCCACACGCGCTGGGCGTCGTTCACGCCGAGCACCTGGCCGAGCGTGCCGAGCACGCGCTGCACGTCCTTGTACGAGCGCGGCTCGAGCGCGATGACCTTCAGGCCGAGCGCGCGCAGCCGGTCGGCCACGCGCGAGGCCGTGGCCAGCAGCACCACGTCGGGCTTGAGCGCGGCGATCATCTCGACGTTGGTGTCGTCCAGCCCGCCGAGCTTGGGCAGCGCGTTCACGCTGGCGGGATGGTTGGAGTAGCGGTCCACGCCGACGAGCCGCGCAC
>RXJW01000226.1 GCA_003963005.1 Burkholderiales bacterium | reverse complement strand
CCGCCTTGGTGGCCGCCGTTTCCTTGGAGAAGTCCACGGCCTCGGGTGCCGACACCTGCATGCGGTAGGCCAGGTCGTAGCTCTTGGCGCGGGCCAGCAGCTCGGTGTCGCCGGGGTAGCGGGCTGCATGCTCGCCGTTGAGCTGGCGCAGCAGGTCGAGCTGGGCCTGCTGCTCCTTCTCGGTGATGCCTTCGGGGCGGGCCAGGTGCAGGATGGGCGAATCGCCCTTGCGGAACGGCGTGCCCTGCAGCGCCGCCGGCAGGAAGCCGCTGCTCCAGATCACGGCGCCGCGGCCGCCACCGGCTGCGCCCACGCCCGTGGGCAGCACGACGAAGGCCGGCAGGTCCGGGTTGGCCGAGCCCAGGCCGTACTGCACCCAGGAGCCCAGCGCCGGGCGGCCCGGCACCAGGCCCGCGGTGTGCAGCTTCAGCGACGCGATGACGTGCGTGCTGCCCTCGGTCTTGCTGCCCTTGAGAAACGCGATGCTGTCGGCCTGCTTGGCGATGTTGGGCAGCAGGTCGGACACCCAAGCGCCGGTTTCACCGTGCTGCTTCCAGGTGCGCTTGCTGGCGAACAGGTTGCCCACGCCGCCGTCGGTCGCGGTCTTGAGGTCCTTGCCGAAGCTGTCCGGCAGCGGCGTGCCGGCGAGCTTGACGAGCTGCGGCTTGTAGTCGAACAGGTCCAGCGTGCTGGGGGCGCCGGCCATGTGCAGCCAGATGACGGCCTTGGCCTTGGGCGCGTGGTGCGGCTGGCGCGGCGTGGTGGGGTCGAACAGCTCGCTGGCAAAGGCGGCGTTCAGGCCGCCGAGGCCGCCGAAGCCAAAGGCGCCGGCCGCAGCGGCACCGGCCGCGGTGCCGAGAAAGTGGCGACGGGAATGGTCGTGATGTCTCATCTCAAACCTCAGAAGCGATAGGTGAATTCGTTGGTGTTGACCAGGGTGTGGACCAGGTCGACAAAGGCGGCCGCACGGGCCTTGCTCGGGCCCCTGACCGGGCTGGCGGCCGACACGGCGCCTGCGGCCGCAGCCACGCCACCGCCGTCGTCCGGCGACTCGCCCGCCGTGCTGCTCTTGCGCTTGGCCGCCTGCGCATCCAGGTGAGCCAGCAGGGCCTGGCGCTCATAACGGTCGGGCTCTCGCTGGTAGGCGGCCTTGTAGAAGCCGTCGATCTGCCTGGCCAGCTTCGGGTCCACGCCCCAGCCGTCGGGCAGGTGGGTCTTCTTGACCGAGGCGAGCTGGTCGGCCTGCAGCTTTTCCTGCGCATTCAGGAAGGCCACCAGCTTCTCCTTTTCACCAGCGGTCGGCTTGCGCGAGAACAGGATCTCGTAAGCCCGGTCGATCTGGGCACTCTCGTTCGGACCCGCTTCCTGGATGACACGGCCCGCCAGCGCCTGGCTCCAGCCGAGCACCAGGTCGCTGTTGACCAGGGCCAGGGCCTGCGGTGCCGTCGTCGTCACGTCACGCTTGAAGTGCGGCGACTGCGGGTTGGCCCAGTCGAAGGTCTCCAGCAGCGGATACGGCGAGTTGCGCAGCACGAAGACGTACAGGCTGCGGCGGTGGTGGTCGCGCGGGTCCTCGGAGGTCTGCCAGCGGTTGCGCTGACCGCCGATGTCGAAGTTCGGCGGGATCGGCGGGTAGACGGCCGGGCCGCCACGCTTCTCCTCCAGCAGACCGGAGGCCGCCAGCAGCGAGTCGCGCAGCTGCTCGGCTTCCAGGCGCTGGCGCGGGAAGGCCCACAACAGCTTGTTGTCCGGGTCTTCCTTGACCTCGCGCGCCTGGCTGGCCTGGCGGTAGGTGCTGGACAGCAGGATCTGCCGGTGCAGCGACTTCACGCTCCAGCCGTTCTTGACGAAGTCCGCCGCCAGCTTGTCGAGCAGCTCGGGGTTGACCGGCTTGCTGCCCGTCTTGCCGAAGTCGGCCACCGTCTCGACGATGCCGCGGCCGAAGAACTGGCCCCACTGGCGGTTCACGAACACCCGGGCCGTCAAGCCGTTGTCCGGGCTCACCAGCCAGTTGGCCAGCGCAGTGCGGCGGCCCGAGGACGTGGCCGTGGGCTGGATCGGCAGCGTGGTGTTGTCGGTCAGCAGCGCGGGCAGGCCCGGCTGCACTTCCTGCAGCGGACGGTCGTAGATGCCCTTGAACAGCACCTTGGTGGGTGGCGCATCGGGCCCCAGTTCCACGATCGTCGAGATGGCACCCGGGTCCTTGGGCTTGAGGTGGTCGAACTTCTTCAGCTGCTCGCCCAGCGCCACGTACTTGGCGTAAGCGTCCTTGTCCTTGGTCTTGAGCTGGTTCTCCGCGTTGCGGGTGCGGCCGGACATCGTCCACAGGTTGCGGTGGTAGATCCAGCGGTCGTAGGCATTGCGTTCGGAGGCCGGCTTGTTGATCGACTCGCGCGTGGCCGGCACGAAGCCCGACAGGCGGTCGCTTTCCAGCTTGTCGATGGTCGGCTTGAGGAGGGCATCGCGCTGCTCGCGGATGTCCTGGGTCGCGGCCTCCCAGGCGGCCAGCTTGGCGTCGTAGTCAGCCTTGTCCTTGCCGGTCAGCGGCGAGACGTCGTCCTTCCAGCTGGCGTTCGCGAAGAAGGCCTGGAACTGGTAGTACTCCTGCTGGGTGATCTTTTCGGTCTTGTGGTCGTGGCACTGGGCGCAGCCCAGCGTCGTGCCGAGGAAGACCGAGGCGACGGTGTCGGTCAGGTCATTGGCGACTTCCTGCTTCTTCAGGTTCAGGTCGCGGGCATTGATCTCGTCCGGCAGGTTGCGCAGGAAGCCGGTGGCGATCAGCGCCTCGGGCTGGCCCGGCCACAACTCGTCGCCGGCGATCTGCTCCTTCACGAAACGGTCGAAGGGCTTGTCGCTGTTGAAGGCATTGACCACGTAGTCGCGGTAGCGCCAGATGTTGGGGCGGGTGCCGTCGGTGTTGTAGCCGTCGCTGTCGGCGTAGCGGCTGACGTCGAGCCAGCGGCGCGCCTGACGCTCGCCGTAGCGGGGCGAGGCGAGCAGCCGGTCCACCAGCTTCTCGTGCGCCTTGGGCGACTTGTCATTGACGAAGGCGTTCACCTCCTCCGGCGTCGGCAGGAGGCCCCAGGCGTCGAGCGTGGCGCGGCGAATGTAGGCACGGCGGTCGGCCTCGGGCGACGGCGCAATGCCCTTGGCCTCGAGCCGGGCGAGCACGAAGGCGTCCAGCGGCTGGCGCACCCAGGCCTTGGCCTTGACGGCGGGGGTGGGCAGGTCGGTCTTGAGCGGCGTGTACGACCACGGGCGCTCGCTGCCCTTGACGAAGCCGCCGGGGGGCGCGTAGTCCTCGGCAGGGCTGAGGGTGGTGAAACCGGCCAGCAACGCGGCCAGCGCGACCGGGGCGAACCGGAAAGTCAATCGGGGCACGGAGGTCTCCCAGGAAATGGACGGGTGGAGTCGGCGCAATAAACGCGCCAGCCGAAAGCAGCCATGGGCGGGCCCATGGCGTGCGCGCCATGGCCCTTGGGCAGCAACACTGTTGATGCGCTGTTGCCGCATCAACAGTTCAAGTCACAACTTGCCCGTGAACTGGATACCCACGTTGCGCGGAATGGCTGGCGTGACGCTGCTCCACGACCGGGACAGTGGCGTGTCGTCGTTGAACAGATTGCGGACGATCAGGCTGACGTCGAAGGTCTTGTTCAGCTTGCCCACGCCCACGGAGGCATCCACGACGGCGTTCTTCTTGATCCACGAATACCGCGAGAGCGCCGTGTCGGAGAAGAAGCCCGAGCTCACCGCGATGTTGGCGCTGGCATGAGCGACCTTGTCGCCGAACACCGGCAACTGGTAGTCGATGCCGAGGTTGCCGCTGAACTTTGGAGCTCCGGGCATCACCTGGCCGGACAGATCCCTGTAGGGGTTCGCCGCAGTGACCAGATCGCCCTGCTCTGCCGGATAGGCGGCATTCGGGAATTTCTCGTAGATCGCCCGGTTGTAAGCGCCCGAGAAGCGGATGGTGGTGCGCGGAATACCGGCGTAGACGCCATCGACCTCCAGACCCGAGACCTTCACCTTCGGCACGTTGCCGTTGATCGACGCATAGGCCACCGGCGGCGTGATGCCGGCCGCGACGTTCTGCGCCGTGGTGAAACCGTCGAAGGTGCGCACCGCCTGCTGGTAGTCGCGGATCTTGGTGAGGAAGACGTCGGCATTCAGGATCAGGGTCCGTCCCAGCAGCGCGGACTTGACGCCCAGCTCGAAGCTGTTGGTCTTTTCGGCCTTCACCAGCGTGGACACGCCGTTGTAGAACTGCGAGATGCCCGCCTTCTCGCCATGCTGGAACGACAGATAGCCCGTGATGTCCGGCGAGAACTTGTAGCTCGGGCTGAGCGTGACCGTGGGCTGGGTGGCCTTGTAGGGCTCGGCCGGCGTCGGGTTGAAGATCACGCCGAGACGGGCGCGGCGGATCTGCTGAGCGTAGGCCAGCTGCTTCTTCTGCGCCAACGTCAGCGCCGCGAAGTTGGCGGCGCCGAAATACTTCTTGGCGGCATAGTCGGCCTGCGCAAGCGCCGCGGCAGCGTTGCCGGCATCGGTGGTCAGCGCCACCGAGCCGGGGGCCACGGCAACCGCGCCGGGCGTGCTGGCCGTGACCACATTGCCGTTGAGCACGTACCGCGTGGCCGCCCCGGGGTTGAAGTAGGCGTCGAAGCCCCCCAGCGTCACGCCGTTGAACTGCGACGGATTCAACTCTCCGGCGCCGCCGTTGTCGAGGATGACGGTGCTGCCCAGGTTATTGCGGTCCTCGCGGGTCACGCGGGCACCGGTCGTCAGGGTGAGGCTGTCGGTCAGGCGCCAGTTGGCCTGCCCGAACAGCGCGGTGCTCTTGTTGTCGATGACCTGGTGACCCGTGGTGGCGTTGCTGGCCAGCTTGAGGTTGGCCAGCGAATTGCGCAGCAGGTCCCGGCCGGCGCCGTCGGCGTCGAGCGCGGTGTACTGGGACGGGCTTGCGTACCAGGCACCGGCGTCATTGCCGTAGCCGATGTTGTAGGTCGAGTCGTTCTTGACGTGGATGTAGTACAGGCCGGCCTGGTAGTCCACGAAGCCGCCCACCTTGGAGCTCAGCCGCAACTCCTGGCTGACCTGCTTGTAGTCATTCCAGTAGCCACCGGCATTGCGCGAGATGTCGAACGGCGTGCCCTCGTCGTTGTAGGCGTTGAAGTGGTAGTCCTTGTACGCGGTGATGGAGGTGACCGTGTGGTCGGCCACCTGCCAATCGGCGGTCAGCGACGCGCCGTGGCTGCCCGTGACGAGGCCTCGGGCGCTGTCGTTGTTGATCGTGTTGTTGTAGTCGGCCGCGGTGTAGCTCTTCACATCGGTGAACCACCGGCGGGCCAGCTTGGCGTACGTGGTGTTGGACTTGTCGACCTTGGCGCCGCTGTCGTAGACGTCTGGCGTGTCGAAGTTGAAGTTGCGGCCGTTGGTCGTCTCGGCAGCCCGCGGCTGCACGTCGAAGCGCGCGAGCAGCTTGAGGTCGTCGGAGGGCGTCACGAGGAACTGCACGCGGCCCGACACCCGGTCGGTGTTCGTGTAGGTCACGTCCTTGTTGTACTGGTTCTTGAGGTCCCCATTGCCGCGGTTCACGGAGAAGGTGCCGCGCCAGGCCAGCAGGTTGTCCACGATGCCGCCACCGAGGGCCGCGTAGGCTTGAACGCCACTGCCCTCGCGGAAGGCCAGCGAGTAGTCGGCCGACGGCGTGAACGACGGCCGGCGAGTGTTGAAGATGATGTTGCCGACGCTGGTGTTCTTGCCCAGCAGGGTCCCCTGCGGGCCACGGGACACCTCGACGGTGTCGATGTCAATGAAGTCAAAGCTCGACGTCAGGGCGTTGTAGGCGTAGGAGACGCCGTCCACGATGACGCCAACACTGGGGTCCTGGGCTTCGGTCTGGCCGACCTTGCCGATGCCCCGGATGGAAATGGAACTCGTGCGCTGGTTGCCCTGGTTCCAGGTGATGTTCGCCGCACGCTTGGTGATGTCTGCGATGCCGGTGATGCCAAGCCGCTCCAGTTCGGCCCCCTGGACCACGGAGATCGACAGCGGCACATCCTGCAGCTTCTCGATGCGGTTGCGGCTGCGCACGGTCACGGCGCCGAGCTCCTGCGTCTCGGGCGGCGGGGTCACGTCTTGCGCAAAGGTGCTGCCCGCAGCGATGGCGGTGATCAGGGCGGTCAGCGGCTTGAGGCGATGGCGGGAAGTCGGTGTCATGTGATGAAGTGATTGGATATGTGAAGGTCCGCACACTTCTTTGCAGGGAGCGTGCCCAATTCGCTGAGCGATTAAGCTGCTGCGCTTCTCGTTGGCGGGCCCGGTTTTTGCGGGGTTGGAGGCGCTTCTGCTGCCCGTCACGGCCCGGCTGAGTCAGCGGGCCCGCGCTGCACTGTTGCCACGGCAACAGCAAGGCAGCACGGCGCTGTTGCCATTCGCGCAACCCGGCGTCCTGCGACACAGATTTCCCGCCCTGGCGCTGGCACGGAAGCTGCGCACGGGTGAGCGTCTGTCACTTCACCGCCTACTGCCATGAAATTCCTGCCGACCCTCGCCTTGGCCGCCCTGCTCGGCCTGAGCGCCGTCGCTCAAGCCCAGACCGCCGCTGCACCTGCGGCCGCCGCCGAGTGGAAGTACAAGACGCCGCGCCTGAAGGCCGCCGAGGTCGACGCGCTGCTGGCCCAGCCCGAGAAACTCCTGGTGCTGGACCTGCGCCGGCCTGACGAACTGATCAAGTACGGCAGCTTCCCGGTGTACCTGAACATCCAGAACAGCCAGTTGGAACAGCAACTCGCCTACCTGCCCCGTGACCGCGTGATCCTGACCGTGTCCAACCACGCCCAACGCGCCGGCCGGGCCGGCGACATCCTGACCGAGAAGGGCTTCAAGGTCGCCGGCGCCACCGGCAGCGAGGACTACGAGCAGGAAGGCGGCAAGGCCGTGGCCCACATCCAGCCGCCGGCACCACGCGCGCAGGCCGCCACCGAGGGGACGAATGTCGCAGCCCGCCAGCCCTGATCGCATCGAGGTGCCCGTCTGGGACGGGCTGCTGCGCGCCTTTCACTGGTCGCTGGTCGGGCTCGTCAGCGCCGCCATTGCCACCGGCCTGGCCGGCGGCGACTGGATGGCCTGGCATGCCCGGGCCGGCGAGGCGATCGGCGCGCTGCTCGTGCTGCGGCTGAGCTGGGGCCTGTGGGGCAGCCGCTATGCCCGATTCACCCAGTTCTGGCCCACGCCCACACGCGTGGTCGCCTACCTGCGCGGGCGCTGGCAGCGGCTGGGTCACAACCCGCTGGGCGCCCTGTCGGTGCTGGCCGTGCTGGCGCTGCTGATCTTCCAGGTGCTCAGCGGCCTGGTGGGCAACGACGAGATCGCCTTCACCGGCCCCTGGGCGGGCGCGATCGACGAGGCACTGAGTCTTCAGCTCACCCGCTGGCACCGGCTGACGGCCAAGCTGCTGTACGGCTGGATCGGACTGCACCTGGCAGCCATCGCCGTGCACACCTTCTTGAAGCGGCATCCGCTGCTGCGCGCGATGTGGACCGGGCGGCAGCCGGGCGATCCCGAGGGTGCTGCGGCGCGTGTGCCGGCCTGGCGGGTGGTGGCGTCGCTGCTGCTGGCGCTGGCCGCCGGTGTGGTGGCGGCCTCGCCCGGGCTGCTCGGGTTCTGAAGCACAAAACGCATAACCGTTCGCGATTTGCTTCGTTTGCCGAGGAAGCGCAGGGCCCTAGCCTTGCTCGGTTTTCGCATGAGAGCCGACATGAGCAGCCCTGTTCTTGATGAACCCACCGCCCTCTCCCAGGCCCGCGAGGCCGCCCGCGCCGCGGGCCTGACCTACGCCGGCTCCCTGAGCCCGCGCGACGCCTGGAACCTCGTCCAGGCCGGCCAGGCCGTGCTGGTCGACGTGCGCTCCAACGAAGAGCGCCATTTCGTCGGCCACGTGCCCGGCAGCCTGCACGTGGCCTGGGCGACCGGCACCTCGCTGAACCGCAACCCGCGCTTCGCCAAGGAGCTGGAGGCCAAGGTCGGCCCCAAGTCCGGCAACGAACTGCCGGTGCTGCTGCTGTGCCGCAGCGGCAAGCGCTCGGCACTCGCCGCCGAGGCGGCGGCCAAGGCGGGCCTCGCGAACGTCTTCAACATCCAGGAAGGCTTCGAGGGCGACACCGACGACCACCAGCAGCGCGGCCACTTCAATGGCTGGCGCTTCCACGGCCTGCCCTGGGTGCAGGACTGATGGCGACGGCGGATGAGCTGAGCGACATCGTCGACGGCCTGCGGGCGGCACGCCGCCGCTGGCGGGATGCCCACCGGCGCTGGGACACCGGCGGCCGCGAATTGCCGTCGCGAGAACTGCTGGCCGAAGTGGTCGAGCAACTGGCCGGCGCCCTCTTCCCGATGCGCCTGGGCCCGCCGGACCTGCAGCCCGAGGGCGAGGACCACTACGTCGGCCACACGCTTGGCGTGGCGCTCACGCGGCTGCGCCAGCAGGTGCTGCTGGAACTGGGCCACGAGGCCCGCCTGCGCGGCGCCGAGCCGCCTGGCGAGAGCGCCGCGGCCGCCCTGGTGAGCCACTTTGCCCGCCGACTGCCCGCCGTGCGCGAGTTGCTGGACAGCGACGTCACCGCCGCCTTCCAGGGCGACCCCGCCGCACGGAGCGTCGACGAGGTGCTGCTGTGCTACCCCGGCCTGCATGCGCTGATCAGCCATCGGCTGGCACACGAGCTCTACCGCCTGGGCGTGCCGCTGATCGCCCGCGTGATCGCCGAGCTGGCCCACGCCCACACCGGCATCGACATCCACCCCGGCGCCCAGATCGGCCCGGGCTTCTTCATCGACCACGGCACGGGCGTCGTCATCGGCGAGACTGCCGTGCTCGGCCGCGGCGTGCGGCTCTACCAGAACGTGACACTCGGGGCCAAGAGCTTCCCGACCGACGGCGACGGGCACCTCATCAAGGGCCAGCCGCGTCACCCGATCGTCGAGGACGAGGTCGTCATCTACGCCGGTGCCACGGTGCTCGGCCGCATCACGCTGGGCCGCGGCTCGGTCATCGGCGGCAATGTCTGGCTCACACGCAGCGTGCCGGCGGGCAGCCGCATCTCCCAGGCCGACTCCCAGGCCCACCCGCCCGGCGAACCGCACTCTTCTTTCCAGTCGTTATAAGCACGACCGGCCAAGTGCAAAAAATCGCGTTTGGCCGGAATGACGGCCTGCGCTATCGTTTTTCGATACGTCCACCCCACCTCGGAGCCCTCCCTCATGGCAGACACCCAACAGCTCGCTCTCGGCGACGCCGCCGCACGGCAGCTTGCCAATGCGACCAAGACCGTCCCACAGCTCTCGACGATCACGCCGCGCTGGCTGACGCACCTGCTGCAGTGGATCCCGGTCGAGGCTGGCATCTACCGCCTCAACAAGGTGGCCGACCCCGAGGCCGTGAAGGTGGCCTGCGCCAAGCGTGACGAGGCCGAGCTGCCCGTCACCTTCGCCGACTACGACGCCGCGCCGCGCGAGTACTTCCTGAACGCCGTGGCCACGGTGCTGGACGTGCACACCCGCGTGTCGGACCTCTACAGCAGCCCGCACGACCAGATCAAGGAGCAGCTGCGGCTGGTCATCGAGACCATCAAGGAGCGCCAGGAGTCCGAGCTCATCAACAACCCGGACTACGGCCTGCTGGCCAACGTGGCCGACAGCCAGCGCATCTCCACGCTGACCGGTGCGCCCACGCCCGATGACCTGGATGACCTGCTGACCAAGGTCTGGAAGGAGCCGGCCTTCTTCCTGACCCACCCGCTGGGCATCGCCGCCTTCGGCCGCGAGTGCACGCGCCGTGGCGTGCCGCCGCCGACCGTCAGCCTGTTCGGCAGCCAGTTCCTCACCTGGCGCGGCATCCCCTTGATCCCGAGCGACAAGGTGCCCGTCAACGACGGCAAGACCAGCATCATCCTGCTGCGCGTCGGCGACAAGCGCCAGGGCGTGGTGGGCCTCTACCAACCCGGCCTGCCGGGCGAACAGGGCCCAGGGCTGTCGGTGCGCTTCATGGGCATCAACCGCAACGCGATCGCCTCCTACCTGATCAGCCTGTACTGCTCGCTGGCGGTGCACAGCGACGACG
>RXJW01000001.1 GCA_003963005.1 Burkholderiales bacterium | reverse complement strand
CGCAGCGCAGGGGCGGTTTTGCAGGGGCGACTTTTTGCCTACTTTTTGGTCGCCCAAAAAGTAGGTCGCCCGCCGGGGCGAACTCCCGGCATCGGCCGCTCCACCAACCCATATCAGTTCGAAGCAACCAGGAAGATGCGGACGAAAACGCAGCCATCACCGATTCGCCCTGTGCACCAACAACGCCTGCGCATCCTCCAACGCCTGCGCAATCGGCTTGCCGTACTCCAGCACGTTGTCGAGCTCCGCGTTGACGACCTCGTCGGCGAACTTGTGCTGCCGGTGCATCTTGACCACCGGGATACGCCGCGCAGCATCACGCCACAGCACACGGGCTGGCTGGCCGCCCAGGAAGGGCACAGGCTGCTCGAAGAACGCGTCCTCCTGCGCCGCCAGCAACGCGGGAAAAGCGTCCTGTGAGCGGAAGGCATCGAGCTGGCGCTGGCGGTCCAGCGTCAGCTCCTGAATGAGCTGCCAGGCGAGCTGCTTCTTCTCGGGGGCCGAGCGACGCGGGATGGCGTAGTAGGTGCCGCCGTAGGAGCAGAAGGTGTTCTCGGGCAACTGCGCCACCCGCCACTTGCCGGCCGTGCCGGGGGCGACCCAGTTCGCCATCTGGCCGGCCATCCAGCCGCCCGAGATTTCGGTGGCCAGGCGCCCGCGCTTGAGCATCTCGGCCCAGTCGTTGAACCAGACCTCCACGCGCGCGTCCAGGCCCAGGCGGCGCACCTTCTTCGCCAGCTCGAAGGCGCGCACGTAGCGGGCCGAAGTGATCTGCGGGCGCTGCTGGTGGTCGAAGAACTGACCCTCGCCCGCGGGCGTGCCGCCGCGCACGATGACGTCCTTCAGCAGGCGCACATCGCCGATCAGATACGCACCGGTGCGCGCCTTGAGCTGCGCGCCGGCCTCCACATAACTTTCCCACGATGCGGTCAGGTCGCTTTCCTTCAGCCCGGCCTGCGCCAGCAGGTCGTGCCGGTAGAACAGCGAGCCGGGGCCGATGTCGGTCGGCATGGCAACGATGCGCCCGTCGCGGTTGCGGGCGGTGTCGATGGCGAAGGACACGAAGCGGTCCTTGAAGCGCTCGGCCCCGAACACGGGGGCGGACAGGTCCTCCAGCCCGGTGCCGAGCGAGAAGCGTCCGAGGTAGCTGGTTTCCAGCGCGATGACGTCGGGCAGGTGGCCGGAGGTCGACAACGCCGTCGTCATGGCGGTGTGGTGGTCGTCGTACTGGCGGCTGATGACCTGGGTGCGCACCTCGGGGTGGCGCGTCACCCAGCCCTGGAGCAGGTCCTTGGCGATGACATCCACCAGCGGAAAGGCCGCCACCGTGAGGGGCGTCTCGGCCGCCTTGGCCTGCGCGATGCCGGCCGCGCTGCCCAGGGCAGCGGCGAGCAGGTGTCGGCGGGGAAGGTGGAAGGGGGTGGACATGGGCATCGGCACGCGCGTGAAAGCGCTTTCAAGATTGTGCGCGATGCCGTCCGGTGCCCCAGCAGCACAAACCCTAGGCCGGCGGGAGACGCAGCCTCCGCGCCTGATCCGGCCATGCCGCTACGTTTTGACACCATAACCCCGGGTTTATCCCCGTGACGGCGAGGGCGCTGGTTTGCAAAGTGGTATTCAAGAGGTGGTAGCAGTCGCAAACTGGATGCATACCAGTTGAAACCAGCTCAGGAGCCCGCACGGAGCGGCGGGCCTGCCGTGGTGGCGCACCCCCAACCGAAGACCCGGGTGGCGCCACCGTCCGATGAGCCCCTTGCCCTGCACAGGACCGATCCATGAAGCAGCCCTCCCGCATCCCGATGCACCAGTTGCGTCGCCTCGCCGCCATTTCCGCCGCCGCCTTCGCGCTCACCGCCGGCGCGCAGACCTACCCGACCTGGGCGCCCGACGTCTACTACACGGCCGGCACGGTCGTCACCTACAACGGCCGGCTCTACCGCGCCCTCGTCAACCAGACCGACTACACCAGCACCGGCTGGAACCCGACGAACGCCTCGCTGTGGACGGACATCGGTGCCGCCAGCGGCCCCGCGCCCTCGCCCTCGCCGGCCCCGACGCCCGCGCCCACGCCTGCGCCCGCGCCGGCCCCGACCCCCGCCCCGACGCCGTCACCCGCGCCGAGCGGCAACTGCGCGCCGGCCTGGGTCAGCAGCACCGCGTACAACGGCGGCGCCATCGCCAGCAAGGGCGCCACCAACTACAAGGCCAACTGGTGGACGCAGGGCAATGACCCGGCCACCAACAACGGCCCGACGGGCAGCGGCCAGCCGTGGACGTCGCAGGGCGCCTGCACGACCGGGCCCGCACCGTCGCCGAGCCCTTCGCCGTCGCCTTCTCCGTCACCCTCACCGTCACCCTCACCGTCTCCCTCGCCGTCCCCGAGCCCGGCACCGTCGCCCGCCCCCGCCCCGGGCTTGAGCGACCCGGCTGCCAAATCCGCCAACCAGAACGGCCGCGCCTACACGGTCTACTACCCGAGCTGGAGCGACAACTGGTTCGATGCCACCGGCAAGACGCTGAACGATGTCTTCCAGGCCAGCAACTTCGCCCGCATCCCGGCCAACTACACCCATGTGGTGGCGGCGTTCGCGCAGCCCAACTTCAGCTGGGGCGGCATGGCGGCCAACAACTGGTCGGGCACCGGCATCAACTTCAACGGCCGGCCGTCGGACATCAAGGCCGCGATCGACGTGCTGCACGCCCGCAACATCAAGGTGATCCTGGCTGTGGGCGGCGCCACCTACAACAGCTGGAGCACGCTGTCGGCCGAAGGCCACGCGGGCAGCGGCCCGACGATCACGGCGCTGGCCAACATCCTGAAGGACGTCGGCTTCGACGGCCTGGACGTGGACTTCGAGATCGAAGGCCTGGACGCCTACGCCGGCGCCGTGAAGGCGATGCGCAAGGCCGTGGACCTGGCCGGCGGCGGGCGCATCCTGACGGTGGCCGCCTGGTCCACCGGCGCGGACTGCACCGGCGCCACGGCCAACGACCCGCAGTGCGCCGGCGTGGGCGTGAGCTACTGGGGCGGCAAGGCCGGGCTGGAGCGCCAGCTCGTCAACGCCTACCCGACGCTCGCCAACGCGTTCAACCTCGTGAACATCATGAGCTACGACGCGCGCTACGAGCACTACGACGGTGTCACGGCCTGGAACCAGTACCGCAAGCTCTTCCCGAGCAGCACGATCGTGTCCATCGGTTTCGAGACCGCGCCCGAAGGCTGGGCCGGCGGGCAACTGGTGGTGAACAACGCCGATGCGCAGTGCACCGGCTCGGTCATCCTACAGAACAGCTACGGCGCCAACATCAACCAGCCCTACTCGGTGGAGCGCTACCTGAACGCCGTCGTGACCAGCTCGCTGCCCAACCGCAATCCGCGCGACGGCGCGATGCTGTGGCAGGCCCTCAAGACGGCCTCGGGCAGCTGCGGCAGCGCGCCGCTCGCGTCGCCCGGCAGCATCGGGAAGAAGGCCGCCGGCCTCCTGAACCTGGTGGACGACCCGGCGCTGCAGAACGCGCCCTGGAAGTGATGTCTCCTCGGGCCTGACGCGGTCGGGCCCGTTCGCCGCCGCACCCCCGCTCGGTGCGGCGGCTTTTTCCATCGACCTGGAGAACCCCATGATTTCGCGCCCTCCCTCACCGCAGGTCTCGCGCGCAGCCAGCCCCTGGCTGCTCGCCGGCGCCCTGCTGCTGTCTCAGCCTGCCTTCGCCCAGAGCTACGCGGCCTGGCAGCCCGACACCTACTACACGGCCGGCACGGTGGTGACCTACAACGGTCGGCTCTACCGGGCCCTGGTCAACCAGACCGACTACGTCAGCACCGGCTGGAACCCGACGAATGCCTCCTTGTGGACGGACGTGGGCGCTGCCAGCGGCCCGGCGCCGGCCCCGACCCCTTCCCCCTCTCCCGCGCCATCCCCGTCGCCAACGCCTGCCCCATCACCCGCCCCGACCCCCGCGCCGGCCCCGACCGGCAACTGCGCCCCCGCGTGGTCCAGCGCCACGGCCTACAGCGGCGGGCAAATCGCCAGCAAGGCCAGCACCAACTACAAGGCCAACTGGTGGACCCAGGGCAACGACCCTGCCACCAGCAGTGGCCCCGCGGGCAGTGGCCAGCCGTGGACCTCGCAAGGCGCGTGTGGTGGCGCGCCGTCACCGGCGCCCACGCCAGCCCCCACACCCGCACCCACACCGGCGCCCACGCCCGCCCCGACGCCCGCGCCCACGCCGGCCCCCAGCCCGTCGCCCGCCCCGTCACCGTCGCCCGGCAAGCATCAGCTCATCGGCTACTGGCACAACTTCACCAACCCTTCCGGCCCGACCTTTCCGATCAGCGACGTGTCGGCCGACTACGACGTCATCGTCGTCGCCTTCGCCGATGACGGCGGCAACGGCAACATCACCTTCAACCTCGACGGCGGTTCGGGCGGCGAGGCGCGCTTCATCGCCGACATCGCCGCCGCCCGCGCCAAGGGCAAGAAGGTGGTGCTGTCCTTCGGCGGCCAGAACGGCACGGTCACGCTGACCAATGCGACGCAGGTCGCCAACTTCGTCAACAGCGTGGAGGCCATCCTGCGCAAGTACGGGTTCGACGGCATCGACATCGACCTGGAAAGCGGCGCCGGCGTGACCCAGGGCGCGCCGGTCATCACCAACCTCGTCACGGCCGTGAAGCAGCTCAAGGCGCGGCTGGGCAGCGGCTTCTACCTGTCGATGGCGCCGGAACACCCGTACGTGCAGGGCGGCTACGTGGCCTACGGCGGCATCTGGGGTGCCTACCTGCCGCTGATCGACGGCCTGCGCGACGAACTCACCGTGCTGCACGTCCAGTACTACAACAACGGCGCGCTCTACACGCCCTACGCGACCTCGGGCCTGGCCGAGGGCAGCACCGACCTGCTGGTGGCGGCCAGCCGCATGCTGATCGAAGGCTTCACCACCAACAACGGCAGCGGGCCCTACGTGTTCCGCGGCTTGAGGCCGGATCAGGTGGCCTTCGGGCTGCCCTCGGGGCCGTCGTCGGCCAACAGCGGCCTGGCCAGCGTGGCCAACATCACCGCGGCGCTGAATTGCCTGACCCGACTGACGCAGTGCGGCGCCATCAAGCCGCCGGTGGCCTACCCGACGCTGCGCGGCGTGATGACCTGGTCGATCAACTGGGACAAGAAGGACGGCCTGGCCTTCTCGCGCGGCGTGCGCAACGCGCTCAACGCCCTGCCCTGACGCCCCCGCGGCGCTGCCGGCCCGCGTCGCCAGCGCCGCGCCCCAGGGTTCCCCCGTCCCTGCCTTGAGCCACAACCCCGGCTTGCCCGCCGGGGCTTTTTTCCCGCAACATTGAAAGCGCTTTCAAGCCGCCGACACAGGCGGCAGGCATCCCACCCCTGTTGGAGACAATTCATGAAACGACTTCTTTCCCTCGTGAGGCCCGCGATCGCCGGCCTGTTGATGGCCACCGCGAGCCTCGCCCACGCCCAGTGGCAGCTCATCTGGAGCGACGAGTTCAACGGCAGCATCGGCCCCAACTGGGTGTTCGAGACCGGCGCCGGGGGCTGGGGCAACAACGAGCTCCAGTACTACCGCCGCGAGAACGCCACCATCGAGAACGGTGCGCTGGTCATCACCGCCCGGCGCGAGAACTTCGGCGGCGCGTCCTACACCTCGGCCCGCATGAAGACGCAGGGCCTCAAGACCTTCCGCTTCGGCCGCATCGAGGCGCGCATGAAGCTGCCGTCCTTCATGGGCGCATGGCCGGCCTTCTGGATGCTGGGCGCGAACCTGCCGCAGGTCGGCTGGCCGGCCTCCGGCGAGATCGACATCATGGAGCACGTGAACGCCGAGAACCGCGTCTACGGCACCGTGCACTGGCAGGACGCCAACAACCAGTACGCCTCCTATGGCGGCAACACCGCCGCAACCGTGACTGACTGGCACGTGTACGCCGTGGAGTGGGACACCAGCGCCATCCGCTGGTACGTGGACGGCACCAAGTACCACGAGGTCAACATCGCCAACGGCGTGAACGGCACCGACGAGTTCCAGAAGGATTTCTTCCTGCTGCTGAACTTTGCCGTGGGCGGCAACTGGCCGGGCTTCAACGTCGACAACGCGGCGCTACCGGCCAAGATGTATGTCGACTACGTGCGCGTCTACGCGCCGGTGTGGGCGCGGCTGATCGAGGCCGAGTCGTTCAGCGCGCAGGCGGGCGTGCAGACCGAGCCGTGCTCGGAAGGCGGCCTGAACGTCGGCTGGATCGACACCAACGACTGGATGGCCTACAACAACATCAGCTTCCCGACGAGCGGCAACTACCGGGTGGAGTACCGCGTGGCGAGCCTGAACGGCGGCACGCTGTCGCTGGACCTGAACGCCGGCACGATCCAGCTCGGCCAGCTCGGCGTGCCTGCCACGGGCGGCTGGCAGAACTGGACGACCATCTCGCACACCGTGAACATCAATGCCGGCACCTACAACGTCGGTGTGTTCGCGCCCAAGGGCGGCTGGAACCTGAACTGGATCAAGTTCACCCGCCTGTGATCTCGGCAGCCGGGTGGCGTGGCCGCGCCTAAACTCGCGGCTCCGCTTGCCTGCTGCCGATGAACACGAAAACAACGCCCGCCAAGAAAGCGATCTCCAGCCGCGCCGAGGGCGTCGTCACGCTGGAGCAGGTGGCCGAAGCGGCCGGCGTGTCCCCGAGCACGGTGTCGCGCATCCTGAACGGCACCGCCGCCGTCAGCGAGGCCAAGAAGGACGCCGTGCAGGCCGCCATCCGCGACCTGGGCTTTCGGCCCAACCCGGTCGCGCGGGGCCTGGCGGGCGGGCGCACGCTGAGCATCGGCGTCGTCACGCAGATCATCTCCAGCCCGTTCTACGGCGAGGCCCTGCTCGGCATCGAGCGCGAGCTGGAACGCGCGGGCTACGTGCCGCTCTTCGTGTCGGGCAACTGGCACGAGGACGACGAGCGCAAGGCCATCGAAACCCTGCTGTCGCGCCGCGTGGACGGCGTCATCGTGCTGGCCGGCCGCATCGCCGACGCCGAGCTGATGAAGGTGTCGGACAGCCTGCCCGTCATCGTCGTGGGCCGGCAGCTCTCGGGCCCGCAGCTGTTCAGCTTCAGCTTCGACAACCGCGAGGGCGCGCGACTGGCCACGCAGCACCTCATCGATCAAGGCCACCGCCGCATCGCCTTCATTGCGGGTGACCTGTTGCATGACGACGCCGTCGAGCGGCAGAACGGGTACTTCGATGCCCTCGCTGCGGCCGGCATCGCGGTCGACCCGGCCCTGATCGTGCAGAGCGACTACACCGAGGCGGGCGGCATGCTGTCGGTCACGCGCCTGCTGGAACGCGACACCCACTTCACGGCGCTGTTCGCTTCCAACGACCAGATGGCCATCGGCGCCTGCCTGGGCCTGCATCGCCGCAACCTGCGGGTGCCGGACGACGTCTCCCTCGTCGGCTTCGACGACCTCATCATGGCCCGGTACTCGATGCCGCCGCTCACGACGGTGCGGCAGTCGGTGTACGAAATCGGCGTCGAGGCGGCGACGGCCATGCTGGAGATGCTGCGGGGCGGCCAGCCGCGCGCGCAGCTGCCGGCGCCGGAGCTGGTCGTGCGCGAAAGCACGGCACGCCTGCAGCGCTGAGCGGCCGTCCGCGCCCGGCAGGCCCCGAACGGCGTGGCGACTGTGGTTCGCCGCGGGTAAACCATGTGGCCTTGCCTGTCGCGTGGTCGCATGATGCTGTGAAAGCGCTTTCACTGCGTCGCGCCGTGGCTCGCTTTTCAACCAGGATTTCCCGCATTCGCATCGGATGCCGGCACGCGCTCCCTGGGAGCGCTCCCAGGCGCTGACGCGAGCGCGGTGGCGGGGGCCACCGTTGCGACGACACCGCACCGAGGGTGTTGCCTAGGTTGAAAGCGCTTCCATTCGCATATTCTTGAAAGCGCTTTCAGCCCATCGGGGGCGCCTTCGACAAGATCACAACTCTGGAGACAACGGAATGAGACAGCTCCGCCCTGCCCTTCGCCTCACCACCCTGGCCGCTGCGAGCGGCCTGTTGTTCGTGGGCGCCTCGGCCCAGGCCCAGCAACCGGGCGCCGGCCCCACGCCGAGCACGTCGGTGCCCCAGGCGCTGGCCGGCACCACGCAGCTTGAAACCGTCGTCGTGACCGGCATCCGCCGCTCGCTGGAAACCTCGGTCAACCTCAAGCGCTCGTCCGCCGGTCTGGTGGACGGCATCGTGGCCGAAGACATCGGCAAGTTTCCCGACACCAACCTGGCCGAGTCGCTGAGCCGCATCTCCGGCGTGTCCATCGACCGCGCCAATGGCGAAGGCACCCGCGTCACGGTGCGCGGCATGGGCCCGGACTTCAACCTCGTGCTGCTCAACGGCCGCCAGATGCCGGCGTCCAGCATTGACGGCAGCGCCCCGAGCTCGCGCTCCTTCGACTTCTCCAACCTCGCCTCCGACGGCGTGGCCGCGCTGGAGGTCTACAAGACCAGCCGCGCCAGCAGCCCGACCGGCGGCATGGGCGCCACCATCAACGTGCGCACCCAGCGCCCGTTCGACATCAAGGACACCATCGCCCAGGTCGGCGTGAAGCTGGTGCACGACGACTCCGCCCGCCGCCTGCCCGGCGAGGAGCAGGGCAAGAGCGCCACGCCCGAGCTGAGCGGCATCTACAGCACGCAAAGCGCCGACGGCACCTTCGGCATCGCGCTGATGGGGACCTACCAGGTGCGCGACTCGGGCTACTCGCAGGCCAACGTCAGCAGTGGCTGGAAGACCTTCGACGGCATCAAGGACAACGACTGGGGCGGCAACAACGCCGTCTGGGGCGGCCTGCCACCCGCATCCTCCGGCGACATCAAGAACCGCCCCGGCCCGGGTTCGATCTACAGCGTGCCGCAGAACATGAACTACTCGTTCACCGGCGTGCACCGCGAGCGCCTGAACGGCCAGCTCGTGCTGCAGGTCAAGCCGATGACGAACGTGGTCGGCACGCTGGACTTCATCATGTCGGAGCAGAAGTTCCGCCAGCGCCGCAACGACATCTCCGCCTGGTTCAACTACGGCGGCCAGTTCGGTGAGTACCAGACCGGCTCGCCCTCCTCGCCGATCATCTACGGCGAGCGCATGACCAATTCCGATCTGGCCATGGGTGCCTCGCGCATCAAGACCAAGAACAAAAACGAGCAGATCGGCCTGAACCTGAAGTGGAAGGCCACCGATGCGCTGAACTTCGACTTCGATGCCCACCACTCCACGGCCACTTCGGGCGCGGACGACCCGCTGGGCACCGCGGTCACGATGGGCACGGCCTCGCTGAACCGCAACGACACCTTCGTCGACTTCAGCAACAAGTTCCCCGTCCTCGGCATCAAGGGCACCAAGCTCGACCCGACGCTGATGGAACTGCAGGGCTCGGTGTTCGGCAACAGCTACCAGAAGAACCAGGTCGACCAGGCCCAGGCCCGCGGCAACTGGAAGATCGACGCCGACAGCAGCCTCGATTTCGGCCTGTCGCTGACCAACGTCAAGAACCGCTCAGCCTTCGCCAACGTGCAGCGTGACTCGTGGGGTGGCGGCGCCGCCGGCGGTCCGTCGGCCCTGCCCGACGACATCTGGAAGGTCGATTCGATCAGCAAATACTTCAGCCGCATCCCCGGCTCGAACGACCCGCGCCTGTTCAACCAGTTCTTCTATTTCAACTTCGAGGACCTGCGCGCCGCGGCCATCAAGGCCTTGGGCTCGGACAACCTGCTGAAGGCCTCGTTCAACTTCACGGACGACTACCGCACCACGGAAAAGTCGCAGGCCCTGTTCGGCCAGTACAACCTGGCCTGGGAGTGGGGTGTGCCGATGGACCTGTCCGCCGGGCTGCGCTACGAGCGCACCAAGGTGAACTCGCCCAGCGTCGAATCCGTGCCCGCGGCCGTGCGCTGGGTGTCCGCCAACGAGATCCCCATCACCTTCAACGGCACCACCAACGCGTCGCGCAGCGGCAGCTACAACTACGCCCTGCCCTCCATCGACTGGAGTGCCGACCTCAGCAGCGACGTGAAGCTGCGCGCCAGCTACGGCAAGACCATCGGCCGCCCGGGCTGGAACGCGATCCAGGGGGGCCGCACCCTCAACGGCCTGGCCCGCATCGACGGCGGCTCGGGCTCGGTGGGCAACCCCGACCTGAAGCCGCTGCAGTCCAGCAACCTCGACTTCTCCGGCGAGTACTACTACGCCAAGAGCAGCTACGTGGCGGCGAGCTATTTCCGCAAGTCGCTCAAGGACTACAACGAAGCCATCATCACGCCGCAGACGATTCCCGGCATCACGACCCCGATCGGTGGCGCCTACTTCCAGAAGGCCGTGCAGGTCGGCAAGTGCGCCGCGAATGACTCGGGCTGCATCCGCGACTACATCTTCGCCAACTTTGCCGGGCAGCCGGGCGTGGATGCCACCGCCAAGACGATCACGGCCCAGCCGACCGACCCGTTGCTGGTGTTCCAGATGGGCACCTTCCAGAACAACAACCGCACCAGCAAGCTCAACGGCATCGAGCTGAATGCGCAGCACATCTTCGGCAACACGGGCTTCGGCGTGTCGGCCAACTTCACGAAGGTGCGCTCCAACCTCAGCTACGACAACAACAAGGCCGGCGCGCAGACCAATGTGCTGGTCGGCCTGGGCGACTCGGGCAACCTCGTGGGCTTCTACGAGAACGAAACCTGGTCCGCCCGCCTGGCCTACAACTGGCGCGGCCAGTTCCTGGCCGCCAACTTCGGCGGCGTGGAAGGCGCCCAGCCGCTGTACGTCGAGCCCTACGGCCAGTTCGACCTGAGCGTCGGCTACAACGTGGACAAGAACCTGCGCCTGCAGTTCGAAGCCATCAACCTGACGGACCAGTACACGCGCACCCACCTGCGCAACGAGAACCAGATCGGCGCGGTCACCCAGCTGGGTCGCCGCATCATGATCGGCGCCCGGTACAAGTTCTGACGTGAGCCGCGAGGCCGGCCCCGGCCGGCCTCCCCTCCGCCAGGGAGGTCAAGGAAAGTCGGGACCCAACGACGGGCCCGGCTGAGGCACAGTCTGGTTCGGCGGTGCTTGCGCTTGAGAGAGGCACCGTCCTTGTTCGCCGCTTGGCGAGGCCGCGCAAGCGGCTCTTTTTCATTCTGGAGGCGCGTTCGTGAGCGAAAGAGTCCGTGATGTCGTGGTGCTCGGCGGGGGCTCTGCCGGCTGGCTCGTCGCAGGCCTGCTGGCGGCCGAACACGCGGACCTGCGCCTCACGCTCATCGAATCCACCGACGTGCCCACCATCGGCGTCGGCGAAGGCACCTGGCCCTCGATGCGCGACACCCTGCGCCGCATCGGCCTGGACGAGGCCGAGTTCGTGCGCCGCTGCAACGTCTCCTTCAAGCAAGGCTCCCGCTTTGACGGCTGGGCCCGCGGCGCGTCGGGTGCCGACGGCGACCGCTACTACCACCCCTTCATGCTGCCGGTCGGCTACGGCGACGTGGACCTGGTGCAGGCCTGGCTGGCCACCGCCCCCGAGCGGCCGTTCGCCGACGTCGTCAGCCCCTCGGTGCAGGTCTGCGAGGCAGGCCGTGCGCCGAAGCAGGTGCAGACCCCGGGCTTCGGTGCCGTCGCCAACTACGCCTATCACTTCGACGCCGGCCTCTTCGCGCAGATGCTGCGCGAGCACGCCATCCAGCGGCTGGGCGTGAGTCACGTGGTCGACCACGTCGACGCCGTGCTGACCGCCGAGCACGGTGACATCACCGCACTGCAGACGCGCAGCCACGGGCCGCTCGCGGGCGACCTGTTCATCGACTGCTCCGGCCTGACGGCCCGGCTGATCGGCGAGCACTTCGGCATCGGCCTGAAGAGCGAGCGCGAGGTGCTGTTCAACGATGCCGCCCTGCCCGTGCAGGTGCCCTACGCCCAGCCCGATGCGCCGCTGGCCACCTGCACCATCGCCACCGCCTGGGCCAAGGGCTGGATCTGGGACATCGGCCTGCCCACGCGCCGCGGTGTCGGCTGTGTCTATTCGCGCGCCCATGCCAGCGAGGACGAAGCCCAGGCGGCCTTGCAGGCCTACCTCGACGCGACCGGCGCGCCGCGCGAGCGGCCGGCGCCGCGCTCCATCCGCTACGACCCCGGCTACCGCGAGCAGTTCTGGGTGCGCAACTGCGTGGCCATTGGCCTCTCCAGCGGCTTCATCGAGCCGCTGGAGGCCTCGGCGCTGGCGATGGTCGAGCTTTCCGCCCAACGCCTGTGCGACGAGCTGCCGATGACGCGCGCCACGATGGACGCCGTCGCGCGCCGCTTCAACGACGACTTCCGCTACCGCTGGGCGCGCGTCATCGACTTCCTGAAGCTGCACTACATCCTCACGCAGCGCGACGACAGCACCTACTGGCGGGCGCACCGCGACCCGGCCACCTGGCCCGAGCGACTGCGCGAGCTGCTGCCGATGTGGCGCCTGCGCGCACCGGCCCGCCATGACTTCGGCCGCATCGACGAGGTCTTCCCGTCGGCCAGCTACCAGTACATCCTCTACGGCATGGGCTTCGAGCCCGACCGCCACCCCTTGCCGCCGGCCCAACTGCAGGCCGCACAGGCCTGCTTCGACGAAGCCGCCCGCCAGGCGCGCCGCTTCGTGCCGGGCCTGCCCGGCCACCGCAGCCTGATCGACCACCTCCAACACATCGCCCGATGACTCCCGTCCTGCTCGACAACGTCACCCACCGCCACCTGCGCGTGCACACCCAGCGATCGGCGGCGCTCGGCGACGTGCGCCAGTTCGCGCTGGCCCTGCCGGCGGAGTTCCGCCAGTTGCAGGCGCACTTCCCGATCGTCTTCCAGCATGTCGAAGGCAGCGGCTTCCAGCCCGTGGCCCTGTTCGGCCTCGAAGAAGGCCAGAACGTGTTCCTGACCGACACCGGCTGGGACGCCACCGTGATGCCCATGGCGCTGCAGCGCGACCCCTTCATGATCGGCCGCGCCGCCGATGGCTCGCTGCAACTGCATGTCGACCTCGACAGCCCGCGCATCGTGACGCCGGACCAGGGCGACGCCGGCACCGCCCTCTTCATGCCGCACGGCGGCTTCAGCGACTACCTCGACCATGTCGTTCAGTTGATGGAGCACCTGCACGCGCATGCCCAGGCGCTGCCGGTGTTCATCGAGGCCCTCACGAGCCACCAGCTGCTGGAGCCCTTCGCGATCGACATCGAGACCCCGAGCGGTGAGCGCGCCCAGCTGACGGGCCTGTTCAGCGTCAACGAGGAGCGCCTGCTGGCCCTGCCCGGCGCCGCCCTCGAAGCCCTGGCGCGCGACGGCCACCTGCTGCCGATCACCATGCAGATCGCCTCGCTCGCGCAGCTGCCGGTGCTGCTGGAGCGCGCCAGCCGTCAGCGTCGGGTCTGAGTGCGCCTCGGCCCATGAACACAGCCACAGAGACACAGAGGCTCAGAGAGATGCCCACGCCTCGCACGCTGCGTGACTTCTCCGTGGCTCTGTGTCTGTGTGGCACTTCGAGCGTCGAGCGCCATGACGTTGCGTGAAGTCCCCGCCTGGCCCGGTGCCTTCGACCCTGACGCGCTGCCCGAGGCGCTGCTGACGGCCGACCGACCCTGGGTCGTGCGGGGCGCCTTCGCGCACTGGCCGGTGGTGCAGGCCGCACGGCAGGGCGACACGGCGCTGGCGCGCTACCTGATGAGCGGCTACAACGGCGTGCAGGTCGGCCTGTTCCAGATGGCGCCCGAGGCGCGCGGCCGGGTGTTCTACGCAGACGACACGCTCAGCAGCTTCAACTTCAGCCGCCACGCCGCCACGCTCGACCAGGTGCTGACCGGCCTGCTCGCGCTCGCCGAGACGCCCGAGCCGCCGGCGCTGTATGTCGGCTCCACGACCGTCGAAGCCGTGCTGCCCGGTTTCATGAGCGCCAACGGACTGGGCCTCGGCGCCCGCGATGCGCTGGTCAGCCTGTGGCTCGGCAACCGCACCCGCATCGCCGCGCACTACGACCTGCCGGACAACCTCGCGGTCGTCGCCGCCGGTCGACGCCGCTTCACCGTGTTCCCGCCGGAGCAGATCAAGAACCTCTACGTCGGCCCGCTCGACCCGACGCCGGCCGGCCAGCCGATCAGCCTCGTCGACTTCGCCGCCCCCGACCTCGACCGCTTCCCGCGCTTCGCCCAGGCGCTGGACGCCGCTGAGGTGGTCGAGATGGCCCCCGGCGACGCCCTCTTCATCCCAAGCATGTGGTTTCACCACGTCGAAGGCCTGGCCCCGGTCAACCTGCTGATCAACGCCTGGTGGCGCCAGACGCCCGAGTACGTGGACTCGCCCCTGGCCACGCTGCGCCTCGCGCTGATGACCCTGCGCGACCTGCCCGCGAAGGAAAAGCGCATCTGGCAGCACCATCTCCAGCATTTCGTCTTCAATGACGACGCCCACGCCTGGGACCACATCCCCGAAGCCGCCCGCGGCCTGCTCGGGCCGATCGACGAGACCCTGTCCCGCCAGGCCCGCACCCAACTCCTCAACCAGCTGAAACGATGAACACCACCAAGCCCTTCAACCGCGTCGTCATCGCCGGCGGCGGCACCGCCGGCTGGATGATGGCCGCGCTCATGAGCAAGCTGCTGGGCAAGCAGCTGGACATCAAGCTCGTCGAGTCCGAGGAGATCGGCACGGTGGGCGTGGGCGAGGCCACGATTCCCGCGCTGCACACCTTCCACAACCTGCTCGGCATCAACGAGGCCGAGTTCATGGCGGCCACCAACGCCACCTTCAAGCTCGGCATCAACTTCGAGGGCTGGAAGGACATCGGGCAGGACTACTTCCACTCCTTCGGCTCCACCGGCAACGACCACTGGAGCGCCGGCTTCCAGCACTTCTGGCTGAAAGGCCGTGCCCAGGGCATCGCCCGCACCTACACCGACTACAACCCCGAGAGGGTGGCGGCCTTCGCCAACCGCTTCGCGCATGTGCAGCGCGGCGGCCTGAACTACGCCTACCACCTGGACGCCGGCCGCTACGCCAAGTTCCTGCGCGCGATGAGCGAGGCCCACGGCGTGCAACGCATCGAAGGCAAGATCGGCGCCGTGCTGATGGACGGCCCGCAGGGGCGTGACGGCGACATCACCGCGCTGCAGATGCAGGACGGCAGCCGCATCGACGGCGACCTCTTCATCGACTGCACGGGCTTTCGCTCGATGCTGCTGGGCGAAGCGCTCGGCGTGGGCTACGAGGACTGGTCCTACTGGCTGCCCTGCGACCGTGCGGTGGCCGTGCAGACCGCGTCGGTGCGCGAGGCCTGGCCTTACACCCGCTCCATCGCCCATCCGTTCGGCTGGCAATGGCGCATCCCGCTGCAGCACCGCGTGGGCAACGGCCTGGTCTACAGCAGCAAGGAGATGAGCGACGCCGATGCGCCCGACGTGCTCAAGAAGAACGTCGAGGGCGAACTGCTCACCCAGCCCCGCGTCATCAAGTTCCTGCCGGGGCAGCGCGACAAGGTCTGGCACCGAAACTGCGTGGCCGTGGGCCTGGCCAGCGGCTTCGTCGAGCCGCTGGAGTCCACCAGCATCCACCTGATCCAGCGCGCGGCCATCCGCCTGATGCAGACCTTCCCGTCGGGCGGCATCCAGCAGGCCGACGTGGACGAGTTCAACGCGCAATCCAAGCGCGAGCTGGAGCACATCCGCGACTTCATCGTGCTGCATTACCACGTCAACGAGCGCACCGACTCGGCACTCTGGAAGCACGTGCGCGAGATGGACATCCTGCCCTCGCTGCGCCACCGCATCGAGCTCTTCCGTGAGACGGCGCGCGTGTTCCGCCCGAGCGACGAACTCTTTGCCGAGAACTCCTGGGTGCAGGTCATGATGGGCCAGGGCATCCTGCCCGGGCGCTACCACCCGGTGGCCGACCTGATGGGTACGCCCGAGCTGACGAGCTTCCTCGGCGACATCCACACCAAGGTCTCCCGCATCGTCGCCGGCCTGCCCGGGCACCAGGCCTACGTGGAGCAGCTGTGCGCGCCCTACCGGCAGGCGAGCGTGAAGCAGCTCGCCGCCGTGCCCCAGGGCGCCTGAAGGCCTGCAAGGCGGCGGCCGGCGGCACGCGCCGCCGGGCAGAAGTGCCAACCGTTCACGCGGCGGAAGAAGTCTTCCGTTGCCGCAGCCCCGGCGCGCTGACACCATGCGCAGCGCCGAGTGCCGCGGGTTCTGCCGCGGCGCGGCACCTCAACCGCCTGCTGCCCTGCCGATGCCTGCCCTGCCACTTCGTCCCCCCTCACGCCCCGCCTCACGCCGCCCTGTCGTTGCCCGAGCCTTCGCGCAGGCCGCCTGCATCACCGCCCTGGCGCTTGCCGGCGGCGCCTCGTCCGGGGCCGACATCAACGACCCGACGCGCGGCGATGTGGTGCTGTTCCCCGTCCCGTTCGAGACCCTGCGACCGGCCACCGCCGGCAAGCCCGCCCTGGAAGGGTGGAACATGCCGGGCCGCAACTTCCGCGCCGGCGACGGCTGGTGGGGGCTGGTCTGCGGCACGGCCACCAACTGCCGCCTCGTGGCCCTGCGCCTGGCGATCACCCCGGCGAAGCACGACGTCTACGAGACAGACCCCGTGCCCAGCCAATGGCTCGTGTGGTCGCCCCTGCCGGCCGTCGGCGAGCTGCACGCCGTGTTCAAGCCGGTGCGCTCGCTGGCGGGCCTGCCGCTGGCGGCCGGGCCGGTCAAGACCTGGCTGCAGCGCGGCATGGCAGGGCCCTACCCCGACGCGGGCCGCATCGCGACGATGGAGGTCGCCATCACCGTCGCCCCGGGCACCACGGCACTGCTCGTGCCGCGGCTGCGCCCAGCCATCAAGCGCGACGCCGGCAGCGGGCAGCCCGAAGCCCTCGTGCTGGAGCTGCGCGCCGGTCAGCAACGGCAGTTGCTGGAGGATTTCGAGAACGACAGCCCCGAGGCACTGAGCCCGGTCGACCCCAAGGCCTACCTCGTGTGGGCGGGCGACCTCGATGGCGATGGCAAGCTCGACCTGCTGCTCGACACCGGCAGCTGCAGCCGCAAGCTGACACTGTGGCTCTCCAGCCGTGCCAAGGGTCCGGAGATGGTCGGCCTCGCGGGCAGCTTCGAGTACTTCGACCCGGCGAGGTCCGAATGCTGAGCCGGCACCGCCTGATGACCCTGCTCCGCGTGGCCCTGGTGGTGGGCGGTCTGCACCTGGGCAGCATCGCCTCCGCTGCCGAGACGCGCCCCATCGATGCAGCCCTGAACGACTGGCCGTGGCGCCGTGTGGGCGACCCGCTCCCTCTCGGCCAGCAGGGCATGCTCGTGTTCGGGCTCGACGACCGCGGTGCCCCGATCGGCTGGCGCCTCCACTGGGCTGACAACACCGCCACCTCCTTCGCGCTGCCCGGGCTCGTGGTGGACAAGGACCTGCGCTACACCACCGCAGAAACGTCGGCCGGCCTCTGGCTGGCCGGGCCGTCGATCGCCCTGCTGCGGCCGGACGGGCGGTTGCTGCAGGCGCCGCTGAAGGTCGACCGCCCGCCACTGCTCGGGCAGCCGGACGGGTCGCTCCTGGTGTTCAAGGACAAGGAGAACGAGCGCGGCCGAAAGATCCTGTCGGTGCGCCTCGCCGCAGACGGCAACAGCCTCGTCGTCAAGCCGCTGGCGCCCCTGTCCTACGACGGGCGCGTGGCCCAGGCCGGACAGATCACCCGCGAGCCGAACTACGGTCACTCCGTGCTGCGCCTGCTGGATGGCCGGGTGCTGATGTTCGGCGGCGACATCACCGACACGCAGGCCTCCACCTTCGATCCCGCGAGCGGCCGCATGACGCCGGTGGCGCCGATGCCGCATCCGCGCGTCGTGCCCGGCGCCACCGTGCTGGCCGACGGCCGCGTCGTCGTGGCCGGTGCCGAGCGCCTGAGCTGTTACCGGCCCGCCGCGCGCGAGGTCGACCTTTACGACCCCCAGGCCAATGCCTGGGTCAGCCTGCCGCCCCTGCCCCTGCCGCTGTGCGCCGAGGCCTATGGTGCCTGGCGGCCGTCCGTCACGCAGGCCAGCGACGGCAGCCTCGTGCTCGGCGGCGGCCTGGAGCCGGAACTGCTGATGCTGCCCCGCGATGCACGCGGGCCGCACGGTTTCGCCACGAGCTGGCAGCGCCTGGGCTTCCTGCCCCGACCGCGCATCGGCGGCGTGGTGCAGCCGCTGCCCGGCGGCCGCCTCGTGGTGGTGGGCGGCGTGCACAACCCCGGCGGTTTCGGCGACTGCTGCGAGCGCACGACCGGCGTGGACCGTCTCTCGGTGCGCGACACGCCAGCGGCCTTCGGCCCGAGCGGGCTCACGATGAACGGCCCCGGCGTGGCGCGGCGTGGCATGCGCCTGTTCGTGGCCGGCGGCCGGCGCTTCGTCACGACGGATTCGGGGCAGATGCGCTTCGGCAGCCAGGCAGAGATCATCGACCTCAGGACCGGCCAGCGCACGCAGCTCGATGCCGTGCCCGTGGTGGCGGGGGCCCTGGACGCGTTCTGGCTGGACGACGACCGCGTGCTCGTGAAGGGCCGGCTCGCACGGGATGACCGCGGCTTCGACGGCAATCTCGCCTCGTACATGCCGGACGGCAGCGGCGCGATGGCCCTGCTGCGCGTGTCCACGGGCCGCTGGACGCGCATCGACCGGCCCGACCTCGCCGCCAGCCGCCTGTTCGGCGTGCGGGACGGCCAGGCCCTGTTGCTGCAGGCCTCCGGCGGCTTGCTCACCTGGCGCCCGGGCGATGCCGAGGCCCGACCCGGGCCCGCCACGGTGGGCGGTGGCGTCGGCGCGCAGCGCGTGATGCCCGATGGCCGCGTGGTACTGGCCGCCAATCTCGCGCCGAGCGACATCGTCTCGGTGCTCGACCCGGCCTGCGATGCCGCGCCCGACTGCCGCGAGCGTTTCGTCGGCGTCGGTCCCCAGGGCCCCGCGCGGCTGACCGAGGTCGTCAAGCTCGGCGACCCGGGTTTCCATCTCGCGCGCCGCCGCGAGTCGCCCGACACGCTGGTCAATGTGGACCACGCGATCGACGCCGCGGGCCGCATCGTGCGCCTGAGCTGGGCCCCGTCGCCGAGCAGCGGTTCGCCCGCCGCCGACAGCCCGGTGCCGGGCTGGCATGTGCAGCGGGCCCGCGACGTCACCGGTGCAGCCTGGGACACCCTCCCCCTGCCCGCCGAGTGGCTGAAGGGCGACGACCGCGACGCTCCTGGCGAGAAGGCCTGCGGCCGCGCCAGTGGCGGCGACCGCGGCCTGTGCCAGGTGCTGGCGCTGGACGACCCCCGCGACGCCAGCGGGCAGCGCAGCCTGCTCTTCCTGCGCCGCACCGAGGCCAACCTCGACCGCAGCGATGCGGCCGTGGGCAGCACGACGGTCTGGTGGTTTGACGAGGCGGCACGCCGCTGGCTGCGGGTGGTCGAGGCGTCCGGGCTCGGCACGCGCCATGCGGTCTTCGACCTGCCCGCGACAGCCTTCCCCGGCAAGGGCCGCCTGCGCTCGATCGGCTGGCACCTGGAACAACCCGTGCTGTGGGTGGACTGACCCCGCCCCGCACCCGGGGCCCGTGGGGCCCGCGACCCAAGGATTCCTGACATGACCCTGCCCCGTCCCCTGGCCACCGCGCTGCTGGCCCTGGCGCTGCCCCTGCACGCCCTGGCGGCCGGCTTCGACTGCGCCAAGGCGAGTGCGCCGATCGAGCAGGCCCTCTGCGGCGACGCCGAACTGTCACTGGCCGACTTCGTCCTCACCGAGCGCTACCGCCACCTCGCCGCGCACTGCAGCGCCGAGACCGCGCAGGCGCAGCGGCAGTGGCTGGCCCAGACGCGCGCGGCGTTCACGCCGGGCCCGGCCGGCCTGGACGACCTGCGCCACCGCTACCAGCAGCGCAACGACCAGCTGCTGCGCGAGCTCGATGCCTGCAGCCTGAAGACCCCCATCAGGCCGCTGCGCATCAGCACCGTCGGCGGCGTCGACTCGTTCAAGCTGCCCTGGGTCGAGGCACCGTCCCCCGAGGTGGCGCGGCGCATCAATGACGTGGTGTTCGCCCGCTTCGCCGACCTGCCGGCAGCGCCCGCCACGCTGCGCGACGCGGCTGCTGCGCTGGCGCCGCGCGACGGCGAGCAGCGCGGCATCCGCGAAGTCGAGTTCACCGTCCGGCGCAACGACGGCCGCCTGCTGGTGCTGGAATTCAGCGCCGAGGGCTGCGGCAGCTACTGCGAGAACTTCACCGAGCAGATGAGCTTCGACGCCCGCAACGGCAAGGCGCTGGAGAACGAAGCCCTCTTCACCGAGGCCGGGCTCAAGGCGATGACGCAGCACTTCAACGCCACCCGGGCCGCACGCGGCCGTGCGCTCATCGCCCACGCGATCCGGGAACGCAGCGCCGAGGCCGACGCACTGGACCTGTACCGCTACTGCATCAAGGGATGGACCGGCAGGTTCAGCAGCATGCCCGTGCCCGAACTGGGCGCGAGCGGCTGGCAACTGCGGGGCGGCCACTGCAGCTCGCATGCCTCACGGCCATGGGATCTGCTGGACAACCTCGACGTCCCGCTGCCCCGTGCGCTGCTCCAGGCCCACCTGAACGCCTATGGCCGCAGCCTGCTCCTCGCCGAGGGCGACGTGCGCGACCCGGCACCACCGGCGATGGCGTGCAGGCGCACCACGCCGCTGCCCGCACCGCCGACCGCGCCGATCCGCAGCTTTGCGGTCGGCGTGCAGCACCAGCTGGTCCTGCTGGCGGACGGCCAGCTGCTCGCCTGGGGCGCCAACAACGACGGCCAGCTCGGGCGGGGTGAGGAGCGCAACGACTTCGTTCCCCAGCAGGCCATCGCCGTGCCGGGCCAGTTTGCCCAGGTCGCCGCCGGCCACGGCTGGAGCGCAGCCATCGACACCGAGGGGCGACTCTGGACCTGGGGCAGCAACTACATGGCCTCGCTGGGCGATGGCAGCACGACGCCGCGCAGCCGGCCCGTCCAGATCGGCAACGGCTACGTGCAACTGCGCGCCGAGGAGCGCTGGGGCCTGGCCCTGCACCGCGATGGCAGCCTGTGGACCTGGGGCGGCCGCACCGCCAGCCGCGACCCGGCCAACGGCCACGAAACCTACGTCACCCGTCCCTGGAAGCTCGGTGACGGCTTTGCGCAGATCGAACTGGGCCCCCGCGGCGAACTGCAGGCCCTCACCCGCGACGGTGAGATCTGGACCTGGCGCGGCAGCCACCCCATGCCGGGCCCGGCGGACACGCCGCGCCGGCTGGGCACGGGCTTCACACGGCTGGCCGGCCACCAGATGCAGGCCGCCTACAAACCCGACGGCAGCCTGTGGGCCTGGGGCCAGACCCTGGCCGCCATGCTCGACACCCGCGGCGAGAACGAGCGCCCCCCGCAGTCAGTGGGCACCGGGTTCGCACAAGCCGTCTACGCTGACCATGGCGTGGTCGCCGCCCTCAAGGACGATGGCAGCCTGTGGCTCACTCACCGGCGCGGCAGCGTCAGGCAACTCGAACAGGTGGGTTGCGGCTACCAGCGCGTGGCCCTGGTCGGCACCACCTGGGAACGCCGCTCCAACGACTTCCGCGTGGTGGCCCTGCGCGACGACAGCCGCCTTGTGGCCTGGCCTGTCAAGGGAGCGCCTGGCGAGCCCACCCCGGCAGCGCCCTGGGACCTCGGGCCGGGTTGGCAGCAGCTCGAGATGGCCGACGGCCAGTGGGGCAACCGGGGGCCTGACCTGCTGCTGGCCGATCGCGAGGGACGCCTCTGGCAGCGCCGCCCGCTCGCCGACAACGACCGCCCCACGGCGAAGGACTGGCTGCAGCGTGTCGACACCGGCGCCCGCTGATTCTTCGGGCCCCAACGAAAAGGGGCGCTCGATCGAGCGCCCCTGCGGCCGTGCGGCGGTCGTGACCGGCCGCCCGGTTGTCAGTGCCTCAAGGCGTGCAGCGGTAGACCTGCACGTCGTCGACGTACCAGCCAAAGGCGCCACCGCAGGCATCCTGGCCCAGTTCAAAGCGCAGCTTGATCGTGTCGCCAGGCACCGCGTACGGTACGAGGTTGATGATCGAGCGGCCCCAGGAACCGGACACCGAACCACCGTCACCGCCCGAGAACGCCGGCTGTCCGGCCAACGGGTTGGTGTTGCCACCCGCAGCGCTGACCAGCGTCGTGTTGTACGGGTTGTAGATGAAGTTCGCCGCCGAGACCAACTGCCAGGCGCCGCCGTTCACGCTGATCTTCACGTTGCCGCCATCAAAGCCGGCTTCGGTGGCGACCCAGTGGTCGAAGGCCAGACGCAGCGTGGTCGAACCGGCCGGGATGGTGATCGGCGCGCTTTCGAGCACTTGCAGGCTGGTGGCGTCACCGCCAGCCGCACACGTCCCGATGTCGCGGTTCGAGCCGTAGATCGCATAACCGGTCCGACCGAACGGCAGGTTGTTCGTGACGATCCAGTCATTGGGCGCATAGTTCGCCGGGCCGGTGTGGCTGACGGTCCACTTGATGCCGGACTTCTTGCCACCATCGAAGCCGTCGGACGCCACGATCGACTGGGTGCCCGCCGGGCACAGGGCCGGCGGGTTCTTCGCGAGCAGCGCCACGAAGCCGCACTGCGTCGGGTCACGCCGCATTTCAACCGCCAGCATCGCCTTGGCCACCTCGCCGCAGTCGGCGGCGCTGATGATCTCGCCGGATGGCTGGCCCGTGGTCAGGCTGTTCAGGTTCACCCCGGTCAGGTCACGGCAGGACTGCTCGATCGCATCGGCGTGCGCCGCGAAGCCCGTGGTCGGCCCCTGGTAGACCGTCTGGGCGCGGTAGTACATGTGCGCCGCCTTGGTCAGGCCGATGCCGGTGATGTTCTGCCCGTTGTAGGTGCCCCCGTCGACGATGAGCGCGTAGGCATGATTCGGCACGCCAGAGTTGTTGTGCACGCCGCCGTTGTCGCCCGCTGCCGTGTTCGGCCCGCAGGAATACTGGGCGTCGGAAACCTTGCCCGGGTTGCCGTAACAGGTCGGGTTGTACATGTCGCGCAGCGCGCCAACCAGGCCAGGTGCGGTCGAGTCTTCACCCAGCAGCCAGCGCACCGAGTTGTCAGTGCCCGGGCCACGCTGCAGCGAGCCGCGCGGACCGACTGCCGCCTTCAGCGCGGTGGCATCGGACAGCGACACGGACAGTGCGGGGATCGTGATCTGCGCCGCCACGGATGGCGTCGCGATGCCCATGTTGATGACGCCCGTGGTGTTGTTGCCGATGATCACGCCGACGGCACCGTTCTGCTGGGCCACGAGCGTCTTCTGATCGAAGCTGCAGGTGCCGCGATCGATGAGGGCAATCTTGCCGGCCACCGCGGCAGCGTTGGAGTACGGACCCACGCAGCCGGTGGTGGCGTTGGCCGCGTCGCTGATCTTCACGATGTCGTTGGTGGCCAGCGCGAAGGTCTGCGGCCCGAAGGCGGCAGTGCCGGAGGTCTTGACGCCCGCCACGCTGGCGGGTGATGTGATGTTGACCCGGGTTGCGGTCGTGAACACCGTGCAGGCACCCTCGGTGCGCTGGGCGAACGGTGTGTCGGTGCCACGACCGTTGATACGGTCCACGGTCTCGCCCCAGATGTCCGAGTAGGCTTCGTTCAAGGCACCCGGCTGCCACGCATAGATCAGGCCATGCGTGTACTGGGTGTAGGCGTGCGCCCATTCGTGGGCGGTGACGTCGTCGGTCGTCAGGCCGGGGCAGAACGAGATGAAGGTGCCGTTCCAGGACGCATTCGGGCAGCCGTTGCCGCGGTTGTAGATGGAGTCCATCGTGGCGCCATTGCCGTCGAAGCTGTCACGGCCGAAGGCGTTCTTGAACAGGTCGTAGATGTCTGACGAGGCAAACAGCATGTTGTCTGCCTCGGCCACGCCCGTGGGCAGGGCCTGGCCTTCGACCCAGAACGGCGCGTTCGGGTAGTTGACCCCCGGCGCCGTGGCGCCGTTGGCGTTGTAGGCCCGGCGGTTCTTCGCGTCGTGGATGCCCGCGATCTTGTCGACCAGCTTCAGGCTGTTGGCATCGATGTAGTAGAAGTCCCGCACATCGACGCGGTTGCCGACTTCCACCTCGTAGACGAGGCGGTTGGCACCTGGCACGCCCTTGGCCAGGCCTTCGCGGTAGACCATCAGCGTCGTCTTCAACGCGCTGATGGGCGCCGAGCGGGTCTGTGCGCGCTCGGCCAGGTCGGCATTGCCGAGTTTCAACGCCACGGCGGCGGCATCCGCCGAGCCGCGCGCCGGTGACGTGTTCAGGCTGATGTCGGGCACGAAAGTGCCGTTCACGACGGTCAGGTTGTCCCCCGCGTCGAAGTGCGTCTTCAGCTCGGCGCCGAACACCGGCAGGCCGTTGTAGGTCTGCTTGTAGGTCAGGTGGGTGCCGCCATGGCGGTCCTTGTCGATGCGCGGCGCCGCCAGCTCGCTGGCGACGTTCTTGATGCCGAACAGGCCCGCGTAGTCGCTCAGGAACTGGTGCGAGTGGCTGTGCTTGGCCGCATCGGTCGAGGGGCGTTGCGCCGCCTGCCGCGCGAACTTGCCAGCCGCCGCACCCTGGCCGGTGCGGACCATGCGGGCCGCGCCCGTGGCGCTGTCGACGACGACCTCGGCCGCGTCGCCCGCCTGTGCGGACAGACGCGCGATGGCCTCGCTCTGACCCGGAATCTGCTGTGCATGGGTCGAGAACGCGGCCGCGACCGACAAGACCAACAGGGACAACTTCAACGTGGAACGTGACATGAACACTCCTGAAGCAGTGCCCGGCACCGCATGGGGGGAGGGAGCCCGGGCGCCCGTTCGGCCGACCGGTACGTTGGGATGTCTACACGATCAGGCCTCGCGACGACGGGCGGCGGCCACACCGGCCAGGGCCAGCGCCACGAGCGCCAGCACCGACGGCTCCGGCAGCGCGCGCGTGCCGATGGTCAGGTTGTCGAGCGTCGCGTAGGCGCCTCGACCGTTGGTGCTCAGGGTGATCGAGGTGATGGCCACGTCCGACAGGAAGCCGCGGTAGGCCGACGGGTCACCGGGCGTGAAGGTCAGGGACGTGGATGAACCGTCCGCCAGCGTGATCGTCAGCGGCGCGGCCAGGAAGGCGTCGCCAAGATCGATGGCGTAGAAGTTGGCGCCGATGGCGGTCACCGTGCCGCCGGTGAAGGTCAGCGTGATGGTCTGGTTCGCCTGGTTCGTGCTCAGGGCGTCGGTGCCGAAGTAGAACTGCTGACCCGCCGCGACCGACGCCGTGAACCCGTAGGCCCCATTGCCGGCGAAGGTCTGGACGTTGGTGTTGTCGTCCACGACGCTGGTGAAGGTCTCGGTGTACGCGGTGGGGGCCAGCAAGGCCAGGAACGCAGCCGATGAGTTGTAGATCGTCGGGCCGGCGAACGCCGATGCCGACGCCAAGGTCAGGGCCGCAACAGACAGGAGACGGGAAGCGGGAAGCATGATCGTCCTTGGAAGAGGGGTTGTTCGGCGAGCCCGGCAAGGGTTCACAGCGGCAGATGGTCACACCACAGAACCCATCCGGCACCCCCGAGATGCGGGGCTAGGCCCTCCGTACTTTCCCAGGTGGCAAACGCCACGCACCGGTGCATCAGGCCGCTAGGTGTCTGCGGCACTGGCACCCGCTGCGGGGACCGCCGCGTGAGTGCGCAGCACGATCACGGCCGAGTAGTCGCTGGCGGCCGTCGCACGCCCGCTCACGGGATAAGGATCCAGCCGCAGCAATTGCACGTCGGCGTCGGTGGCCTTGGCGCCGGACGGATCGAGACGCAGCACCCGCGGGATTCGCGGACCGCCCCCCGACTGAAGCCAGACACGCACGGTGGCCTCGCCAGCCGTGATGCAACGCTCGCCCTTGGGACAACGTGAATCGCTCAGCACGGCCTCGAAGCCGACGCGCATGCCGCCGCCGCGTGCGACATCGCCCGGGCGCAGCGTGAACACATGGCCGGGCGGCACCGGCTGATCGGACAGGCCGCTGGCCGGCGGGGCAGGATCGGCCAGGCTGCAGGCGGTCCACACCAGCGAGCCGATCATCAGCGGGGCAATCTGTTTCATCGAGGCGGTCCGCGAATTCGTCCGGGTGCTGCCATTCTGGCCGCACAGCGGATGAAGCCGCATCACAGGCCCGCTCTTCCCGACAGGGCGAGTGCCGGCAGCCCATCGCTCACCAGCCACAGGGTCTCTGGCGGCCCGTGGTCATCGCGCAGATCACCGCCACCATGCGAGCACGCCTCATGCTCTCGCCGCCCTCGGATCATGGCCGTCAGGCCCCGCTGCTGGCCGGACCCGCCCGACCCGGACCAGCCCCTGGATGTCCTGTGTGCCTGCACGGTCTCGGGCAAGGCCGGTCGACACCCGCCGCCTCGAACGTCAAAGCCTGGCCTTCAATGCCGCCTGCCGCTCACCCAAGCCTCCAGGCGGCTCGACGGCGCCACGGCCGGCCAACCTGCTTGCCAACGGACCTCGTTCAATCAGGGCTGCAGCAACTGCTCGCGCAGGAAGGCGGCCTTGGCGCGGTTGAAGTCGATGATGTTGGCGAGTTGCTTCATGATGTGCCCCTCACCGTCGTAGCGCATGTAGCGCACTGTGCCGCCAGCGGCACGGATGGCTGCGACGAATTCGTCATGCTCGCCGACGCCATTGCGCGGGTCGTTGGCGCCCGATTGCAAGAGCAGCGGCACCTTGATCTTGGCCGCGTTGCGCATGGGTGAGATGGCATGAAAGAAGGCGCGATCGGCCGGGTCATCGATATCGCCGTACTCCAGGCGATCCGAGGCCTTGAGCGAGGGGGCCGCGGCTTCCAGGTTGCGAACCCAGTCGGCCACACCCACCTCGCTGACACCGGCACTGAAGAGGTCGGGCTGCGCACCGAGGATGGCATTGGTCAGGTAGCCGCCGTAGGACGCGCCACCGACGGCGATGCGTGCCCCGCCTTGCCAGGCTTGGGCCCGCAACCAGGCCACGGCGTCTGCCAGGTCACCGAGTTCGTTGGGACGCAGGCGCTTGTCGTTGAGGTGCGCCAGGTCCTTGCCGGCCCCGGTGGAGCCCCGGTAGTTGAAGTCCAGCACGGCGATGCCTTGCGCCAGCAGGTGCTGCACTTCAGGCTTCCAGTTGGCCTTGGCGTGAGCCGACGGCCCGCCATGCAGACGCAGGAAGACCGGCAGTTTTCCGGTCGGCTGGCGGACGCCTGCCGGACCTCGAGGACGGTAGAGCAGCCCGCTCAGCGGCACACCATCGCGTGCCTTGAAGCGCACCACCTCGGGCTCCACCATCCGCGCCAGATCAAGGCCGGCGGTGCTCGGTGCCACGACCTGTGTCGCTTGGCCGGTGCGCAGGTCCCAGCACCAAATTTCGCCGGGCGTGGTCGGCCCCTGGATCAACACCACCAGCACCGGAGCCCGTGATGCGAAGTCAACCCGTGCCGTGCCGCGCGGCAGGGGTGGCACGCGCATCAACCGGCCGGTTTTCAAGTCGCGCGCATGCAGCACCTCGAAGCCGGCCTCGTCAGTGCGCCAGACCAGGTAGCGACCGTCAGAGGAGAGCGACACCGAGATGACGTCAGCCGCAGGCTGCTCGATGATCTGCACGCGGCGACTGGCCAGGTCATAACGCGCCAAGGCCTGGAACTGCCGATCCTCATTGGTGGTGAAGTAGAAGCCCGAGCCGTCAGGCAACCAACTGAAGCTGCCGTAGGCCGAGGGCTCGGCGGGCTTGAAGAGTTGACGCTCGGCACCGGTTCTCAGGTCGATCAGGCTGATGTCCTGGGCATCTTCGCCCCTGGACTCGGCGGCGATCATCAAGCTGCCCTTGGGCTGCACCGGGCCGGGGTACAGGCCGGGCCGGCCGGGGGCCACCAGCGTCACGCCACTACCGTCCAGCGCGGCCGAGTACAGGTCGAATGTGCGCCCGTCGCGGCCCGTGGAGGCGTAGATCACGCGTTTGCCGTCGCTCGTGTAGCGGCCAAGGAAGGTGAAGGCCTCGCTGCGAGGCACGACCTCGCGCTCGCGCATGCCATCGGGCGAGACCGTGTAGAAGCCGTAGCGCTCGTCACCGCCCTTGTCGGCCACATAAAGCAGTGCGTCCGCGTTGGGCGTCCAGTCGACACCGTCCACACCCAGCCCGTAGGTCAGCTGCCGGGGTGTGCCACCGCGGGCCGGGGCCGTCCACACCTGGGGCTGTCCGGTGATCGAACTGAGCCAGGCCAGTTGCGTGCCGTCGGGCGAGATCGTGTAGTCGGTCGGGCCGGACGCCAGGAAGAAGCGCGTGACATCCGGCTCACCCCCGCCGGCCAGACCCACGCTGACCGGAGCCGGCTTCGGGATGTCCGCAGGGCTGGGGGTCTGCGCGTGGGCCAGCGTCAGCGACATGGCCAGTGGCATCAGCAAGGCAGGGGCGAGTCTCATGGCGTCCAGTCGTGGCACAAGCCCAGGCGCTTGCAGCGGCGCACGATAACCGCGGCCGGCGCGGATGACGCCTGGCAGACGCCAACCGCCTTCATCAACCTGAAGGATGGCAGCCAGGCCGGGACGCGCCGCAAGCCGGCGTCGCGGCGGCCAGGCGTGGCGCCCTGCTGAATGACGCCGCGGCAGCGGACGTCAGCGATGGATCGACGCCAGAGTTTGCATCTAATATCGCGTTAGGGATGGGAAAAAGATGCTGAAGAACTTATGGCCATCGCTCAAGCGATGGCGAACGGTGAATGTCGGCCCCGTGAGTCTGGTTTTCGGTTTCAGGCGGCGCGTACGCATCTCGCGCGGGCGCTCGCTTCATGCAGGCAAGCTCGGGCAAACCCAGGCGGCCATGAACCCACCTCCCGCGCCGACGGCGGTGCCGGGGCTCGCCGTCATCGTGGGCGTCGGACCGGGCTTCGGGTTTGCCATGGCAAGACGACTGGCCCGTGAAGGCTTCCGCCTGGTGCTGGTGTGCCGCAATGCCCGAGGCCTCTCCGACCTGGTTGACGAACTCGCGCGGCTGGCGCCGTCCGTCACGGCCATCGGCTGCGATGCCACCGGGGAGGCGCAGGTCGACGACTTGTTTCGGCGCATCAACCGGGAGGTCGGCCCGCCCGATCTGGTCATCTACAGCCTGCAGGACTTCGGACCCGGGAAGGTCGTCGATGTGACGGCCGCTGCCTTCGAGTCCTGCTGGCGCCACAACTGCCTCGGCGCCTTCTTCGTCAGCCGGGCCGCTGCGCGCGCGATGGTGGCCCGACAGCAAGGCTCCATCATCCTGATTGGTTCCACGTCCTCGATCATCGGGCGTGAGGGGCACTTGAACCTGGCGGTGGGCAAGTTCGGCCAACGAGCACTCGCCCAGGTGCTGGCACGCGAGCTGTGGCCCGAGGGCATCCACGTCGCCCACGTGATGATCGACGCCGACATCCACGAAGGCATCAGCCAGCCGCATCCGCAGGCGCATGCTGACGACATTGCTCACTCGATCCTGGGGCTTCACCAGCAACCCAGGACCGCATGGACGAGCGAAATGGACTTGCGGCCTTCCGATGAGCGCTTCTGGGAGCATTGCTAGCCCCGGCAAGCTCGCAAGCCGCCGAGGCGCTGCCGCCACGAAGGCCTCGTTCATCAGGCGCACGGATTCCCGCAGACCACCCTCACGGCCATCAGCCTGACTGCCGCACCCGCCACATCGATGCCGGCAGGCGCTGCCGTGCCCGCCCGACGTCGCCTCAAGTCGGGAGTCGGAACTTGGCGACTTGCGCAGACAGGTCGACGGCCTGACTCCGCAGCGCTGCCGCCGCCGCAGCGGTCTCCTCGACCATCGCGGCATTTTGCTGCGTGGCCTGGTCGAGTTCTTGGACGGCCTGGCTCACCTGTTGAATGCCTTCGCTCTGTTGATCTGCGCCGGTGGCGATCTCGCTGAGGAGTTGGTTGATCCGACTCGCCGCGGTCACGATGCCGCTCATCGACTGGCCGGCTTCGCGAACGATGTGCGTGCCGGACTCCACCTGGTCCACGCTGTTGCCGATGAGGCCCTTGATCTCCTTGGCGGCCACGGCACTGCGCTGCGCCAGGGCGCGCACTTCGGTGGCGACGACCGCGAAGCCACGACCGTGTTCCCCCGCTCGCGCCGCTTCCACCGCGGCGTTCAACGCCAGGATGTTGGTCTGGAAGGCGATGCTGTCGATGGTGCCGATGATGTCGCCGATGCGGGTCGAGGCATCCTGGATGCCCGCCATGTTGGCGACCATCTTTTCGATGACCTCGCCGCCGACTTTGGCCACGGCAGCATTGCTCGAGGCCATCTGCGTCGCCTCCTGCGTGTTGGCACTGGACTGCCGGACGGTCGCGCCGATTTGCTCCATCGCCGCAGCCGTCTGTTGAAGATTGGCCGCCGTTTTCTCGGTACGGGCGGACAGATCGTCCGAGCCGTCAGCGATCTCGGTGCTGGCGTTCACGATACCTTCCGCGGCGCGCTGCACATGGGTCACCATCGCCCGAAGGCTGCCTTGCATGTCGGCCATCAGCAGCATCAGTGACGCGGCCTCATCTCGCCCCCAGGGCTTCGGCGTGGTGGTGAGGTCACCGGACGTCATGGCCGTCAGGTGTCGGCCCACCTCGCGCAAGCCGCCGTGCATCACCAGGTAGAACGCGTAGAAGAGGTAGGCCGCGACCAGCACGCAGACCACGGAGATCGCCAGCAGAAGGTCGCGCATGTTCTCGATGCGATCAATGCGGGCCTGGAGCAGTTCATCCAGGGCATCCGTGCTTGCCGAGGTCAGCTTGCGAAGCGCGTCCACGGCGCGCTGCCCGGGCACATTCAAGGCCGACGTCTGGGGGTCGAAGTTGTCATCGAACCAGGCCTTGCGAGCGGCCTCCAGGAATGCGCGCGTGCTTTCAGCGGCCTCGCCGATGGGAATGCGCTTCTTCAGCTCAGGATTGGCATCGAACGCATGCGCGGCGGCCTCCACCATCGCAGGCTCGCGGATGCTGCCCACGTACCAAATGCCGTACAAGTGACGAAGGTCGGCCGTCGATGGGGTGTCACTTCTCCCCAGGCGACCGGCCATCGCGCGCGAGCGCGATACCGACTCGATCACCTCCGAGGTCACGTCGCTGGCCAGCGTCATGAGGTAGTAGGTGTCCTGGTCGGGATCGAGTGTCAGGTTCGATTTGTCCAGCAGTGCGGTCCGAACCTGCATGGCGGCATCCACATAAGCCTGCAATGCCTCGGAAGCCTGCGCGGGCGTCTCCTTGCCATCGAGCTTCGCGACCGCGGCGTGGAGCGCGTCGAGGGAAGACAACTCCTTGCCAAGGTCCAGCCCGCTCTCGGCGACCGCTTGCCGGACAGCGCCAAGCCGCGACGCGATTTCCGCCATGTCCGGTGTGCCTCGCTGACCGCTCAGGGTCAGCCGTCGCTGCTTTTGAACTTCGATGACCCAGGGCTCGACCTTGCGCAGCACGGCGACGCCGGCCCGCTCGCGCTCGGCGAAAGCGATGTCCTGCTGGTGCCCGCGAACGTAGGCCACGCACAGCACGACCAGAGGCAGCAGGAACACGGCCGAAATCAGTCCTGCCTTGGCGGGGAAGTTGAGCATGCGAAACAGCTTCACGCCCAAGGCCCAAGGGCCGTGATGCGCAAAGAAGCCGCCAGTGCCGGAGCCGGCCACGCCGCTCGACCCTGCTGCCGCGCTGGCGGGGGATCGCATCTGCAAACTCTCCATCTCACTCTCCTGTTGGCCGCCCGGGTCGCGGACCATCGTGTTGGGTTTTGCCCGCAGGGCGGGCGGATATCGGTGCCGCCGCATCGACATCGGTCGCAGGCTGCAAAAGCCCTGGGCCGGCGCATGGTGGCTGCGTTCGAGACGCCTGACTGTCAGGATTTCTTGACAGTCACGTGGGGAGGTCACCGTCGCGTGCAGTAATGCCGCGTCAGACCCACCGCCCCCTGCTGTTCGATGGCGTGCACTGCTCGTCCGAGTCAGTGCGAACCCCAGCCCTCGAAATTGACAAAAACATGCTGAGCTTATGAATTTATCATTTCAGGTGGCGAGGCGCCAGCTGCTGAAGCAGATGCGAAGCGGCTCCGTGACCGACCTCACATCACGAGGCCCGATGAACGACGACGCCAACCCGGCGCACGTCCTTCCCGCCCCGCGGTCTGGTGCGAACGGTTGCCCCGAATCTCGAAGGCCATCGCGCAGCGGGCGCCCCGCTGTCGGGAGATCCGTGCCCGTCGTCCTGGTCCAGGGTGGCTTGTGCCGCGCCCAGCCCGAGATGCGGTCCCCGCGCCAGCCCGTGTGGGCGGTGGGATGGTGCCGCCGACGGCCGCACGGTCTTGGGCAAGGTCGTGGCGCGAGGCACCGCGCTGCCGCGCCGCATGGTGCGGGCGCGACAAGGGCCCGGTCCGCCCCGTCCGGCAGGCCCGGTGGCCAACCCCTGGATGGCCAGCGGCCATGGCCGGGCGCACCGCGTCGCAGGACGCCAGCCGAACCCTGGCCGAGTGCCGTGCCGCCCACCACCTCAGCTTTGCGTTGAGGGCGTGCCGTCCGGCCGCGGTCGTCGAGGTCCGGGGCGCACGCGGCATTGCGCGGAGGCGGGCGCCACACGGATCACCCGCCACGTGCCGATGCCCGCGCGCGTCCCGCCGCGGGCGATCACTGATCGGCGTCGGGCGTCACTCGCCCGTGATGATGTCCCGATGCATCGGTGCCAGCTGCGCAAGCATGCGGTTCTGCGCACTGAACGGGATGCCCTGCGCATTCATGGACTGCTGCAAGACTTCGACCAAGGCATTGAAGTCGCCCTTGTGGATGCCCATCTCGGCATGCACGTCGGCCATGGCCGGACCCTTGAGCTTGCACGGGCCGCCGGACACTTCACAGAGCTGGTCGGTCAGCTGCGCCTTCAGATGCGGCTTGTTGGCATTCTTGAAGAAGCGTTCGGTGCGGGGATCGACCACCAGCCGCTCGACGAAATCGTCCATGAGCTTGGTCAGGCCGGGCTTGCCACCGAACTGCTGGAACAGCGCATCGTTGGGCAGCGGCACGACCGATGACGTCGCCTGCGCCAGGCTGGCCGTGGACGTGACGAGGGCCAGCGTGGCGGCCAACAGCAGGCGGGGGGTGCGGGAGATCTTCATGAGAGGTCTTTCCTGAGTGCAGGTTGTCAGAAGGCCAACTGGGCCGACACGTAGCTGCCGGTCTGCTTGCGGGTCGCCACGCCGGGGACGATCTTGCCGAGGTCCACATAGGCCAGCGTGAGCGATGCATGCTTGTTGGGAGTCCAGGCCAGGAAGACGTCCATCCAGCGGTCTTCCTTCAGCGTGCCGGCGCCGAGTGCGGTGTTGTCACGGAAGTTGTCGGGCTTGGCGCGGTACTCGGCACCGATGGCCACCGAGCTGCTCAGCAGGTAGGCGACCGAGATCTCGGGCTTGATCTGGTAGCCGCTGTGCCCCGTGGCACCGAAACCGAGCAGGCCGGTCTGGTTGGCCTTGGTGGCGCGCAGCGTGCCGTTGACGAGGATGCCCTGCGCCAGGAACAGCTTGGTCGCGCTGACGTATAGGTCCGTGCCGCTGTCCTTGGCACCGAAGGCCTGCAGGGCGGCGCCGAGATGCCCCGGCTTGGCCTTCTTGTGCTCCAGCCCGAGGGCGATCTGGGGCATCCAGTTGTCGCTGTCCAGGATGGCCTCACCGGCGACACGCACCTTCAGCCCCAGGATGTCCTGCTTCAGGCGCAAGCCGTTGAAGGCCGGATCGCTGAGCGCACCGGCCAGAGCACCGGCCACCGGCCCGGTGTCGAAGTCCTGGTGCGCCAGCGAGACCTCGAACCGCTCACCCAGGCTCGCGGCCACGGCGGCCGAGGTCAGCGCGTAGTCCCGCGTCCGCACGCGCGTGATGGCGGCGGTGCCGCCCACCTGGCCGTCGGTGGCATAGCTCCCCGTCACCGCCCAAGGCGTCAGGCCGCCACCGGCCGCCCCCTCGACGGTCGTGACGCCGCCGGTCAGCAAGAGCTTGCCTTGCGCACCGGACTGGGCACAAGCCAGGCCGGCAGCCACACACAGGGGCAGGACGCAGAGGCGGGGAGAGAGCAGGTGGAGAGGTTTCATGGGGCCCTTCGAATGGGAGATGGATTGCTCGGCACGGAAGCCTTACGTCGAGCATTTCAATCCGGATGCGCGGTGGTGAACAAATCGGCTGCGAGGTCGCGACACCGCATCTGCAGGGCACCCCTCGTCGTATGGGAAGCGGGCGCGGCATCCCGCCCCGCCGCAACCCGAGCCTGATCGGGCTCGCCTCGGAGAACGCCCCATGTCTGCGCAACATCTTTCTCAACAACGCCGCGGCTTCCTGACCTCCAGCGTCGGACTGTCGGCCGGCGCCATCGCCCTGCTGGGCGGCGCGTCGGGCCTGGCCCGCGCGGCCAGCATCGACCCGGCCAAGGACAGCGGCATCCTCAACGTCGCACTGGGGCTGGAGCACGAGGCCATCAATGCCTACCAGCTGGGTGCCGCCAGCGGCCTGCTGCAAAAGCCCGTGCTCGAGGTCGCGGTGCGTTTCCAGTCGCACCACAAGGCGCACCGCGATGCGCTGATCGCGACCATCCAGTCCCTGGGCGGCAAGCCGGTGGCCGAAAAGAGCCTGGACGACTACGCGCAGGCGCTGAAGGCTGCGACGCTCAAGACCCAGGCGGACGTGCTGCAGCTCGCAGCGCGGCTGGAGCTCGGCGCCGTCAATGCCTACCTCGGCGTGATCCCGGCCTTCACGGACAGCGCCTTGTCGAAGGTGGCCGCGCGCCTGGCCGCCGACGAGACCATGCACTGGACCGCACTGAACAGTGCGCTGGGTCAGGCCTTGCCGACGGCTGCCCTGAGCTTCGGCGCATGACCCGGATCGGTTGGAGCCTGCTGGCCGCCATCGGGTGGTCGGCGCCGGCGCTCGCGCAGGAAGCCCCGGGTGACGGGCGGGCCCTGTACGAGCAGCACTGCGCCGGCTGCCATGCCATCGATGCCAACCGCGTGGGCCCGGCTCACCGCGGTGTATTCGGTCGAAAGGCTGGCCTGGCTCCTGGCTTTCGCTATTCGGACGCCGTCAAGCGCTCCGGCGTGGTCTGGGATGCCAAGAGCCTGGACGCCTGGCTGGCCGACCCCGAGCGCTTGATCCCGGGCCAGAAGATGTACGCCGAGTTCGAGGACCCTGCCGTGCGACGGGCCATCATCGAGTTCCTGCGAACGCAGAGGTAGTGCGCCACAGCCGTCCGGCCGGGTCAGTCCGGTGCGTCCGGCGCCGCCTCGCGCGCCGGGGCTGAGGGCTGGCCTTCCAGGGCCTTCAAGTGGAGGGCGACCCGGCTCCCCACACGGCGCAGCAGCTTGAGCTCCTCTGCGGACCAGTGGCGTGGGCGGCTGAGTTCCTCGCAACACAGCACGCCGAACACATGGCCGTTGACCGTGAACGCGACATCCAGCAAGGCGCGCGGTGCGCCGGGCTGCAGGTAACGGGCACGGACGCTCCCGAGGGCCTCGTCGACGTGGGTGTCGGCACTGGCAATGAAGCCCTGCCGCCGCAGCATCTCGAAGTAGGCCGGATGGCCTTCGACGGCTTCTGGCGCAGCGCGCGCAGGGGCATGCCGGTCGTCGCAGTCCCAGGCCAGGCAGGACGCACGCGTCACGCCGGCATGCACGCACAGGCGCCAGGCGCTGACCTGGCTGCACTTGAACTGAAGCCTCAGCCGCCGCGCCAGCTGATGCAGGTAGGACACCGCATCGAGATGGCCTTGCCGGAGTTCGGTACCGAGGGCTTGGACTTGATCGAGAAGCGGGTGCGTGGCGTCGTGCATCGGGGTGTCGTGGGGCCGGGGGCAACAAAGCACGCTACGCCCGCCAACCCGGCGCGGATGCGCGACGGGGCCCTCACGCGCGCAGGACGGGGTCTACCGCACCATGGAAGAAGAAGGTCACGCCCCCTTCGCTCATCTCGCCGAAATGCCCGCCACCGGCAGGGGCCAGCTGGTAGTCCAGGGGGCGAAGCAGGATGTCGCCCAGGAACATGTCGCCATCGAGCACCAGGCAATCCTCGTCCAGCGCATGATGGTGATCAGGCACCGTGCCGCCCGGCTCGAAATGCACCAGCATCGACACGACCTCGGCGTCACCGCACAGCGGCATCACGCGCACACCCGCTCGGCTGGGCAGCCAGCGTCGCTGTCGTGGCGCGCCCGCCTGCTGCACCGCCATCTGCCACCAGCGGGCCTCCAGAGGCGGCAGCGCTTGTTCATCGCGCAGGACGCGCACATAGGCCAGCGTCGTTTCTGCGGCACGCCAGCGGGACGGCGCGGCACTCGCACACCATGTGAGGTAGGCCTGCGGCCCGACCCGGTCGCCGGCATGCAGGCCCGGTGCGTGCAGCTCGCCTTGAACCACCAACAGCTCGGCAGCCTGGGCACCGTCCGGCAAAGCCAGCACCGCACCGGCATCCAGCTGCAGCAGGGACACACTGACGGCATCGTCCTGGCGGAGTGGCTGTTGGCGGATGCCGGGGGCCGTCGGCTGCCACCGGTACTGCTCCCGGCGCAACGTCAGGTAAGCCTGGTGCCTCAGGCTGCTGGCCTGCGCGCGCTGCAGCAGGCGCGCCTTGACAGCCTGCCCGGGTTGCGAGAGCAGGGTGGCCAACTGCGCTTCGACGGCTGGAGGCGGCGCCGTTTTCATGGGGAGCCGGCCGCCACGGGTGTACCCAGGGCCTCGCCGAGTGCGATGAGGCTGCGCCTGAGGTGCGACTTGACCGTGCCCAGCGGCAGGCCGGTGTGTTCGGCGATCTCCTGCTGTGTCATGCCTCGGAAGAAGCTCAGCGACACCAGCTGCCGGCGGACCGGATCCAGCTTCAGCAGCGCCTGATGCAGGCGACTGCCTTCCTGTGCCGCCGCGAGCAGGTCCTGCGGCCCGGCGTCCTGGCCTTCCAGCACCTCGTCGAGCTCACTCAGCGCACGACCGTCCCAAAACTCGCGGTCACGACGGCGGCTGCGCGCAGCATCGATGGCGCGCGAGCGGGCCATCGTCATGACCCAGGCGCGCACATGACCTCGCTCCGCGCAATAGCGCGGCGCCTGGCGCCAGACCTGCCAAAACACATCCTCGAGCACCTCTTCGGCACGGCCCACATCCCCGATGACGCGCAGGCAGATCGCATACACCTGGCCCGACAGCTGCTCGTACAGCACGGCCAGCGCGCGTTCATCCTGGTGCATGACCCGCGCGACAAGGTCCGCCAGGTCTTCATCGGACAGGGAGTTGACGGTGACGGGCGCTGCCGGCAACTCGGCGGCCTCTGGCACCTCGACCTCGTCGCTGACGTCCGGCACATCGATGTCCGGCGCCTCGAAGGCGTCGGGCTCCGAGCTGGGTCGCCCACCACCGGCCGCGGTGGCGCCTTCGGGCCCTGAGGGGGAGGTGGGATTCATGGGCGGCCGGTCAGCGTGGGCAGCCCGGAGCAGCACGGGTGCGCCTGAAGACCATAGCCGATTTCCCGAGCCATGCAAGCCGGCAACCATGGCTTTACGCCGCCGCGGCCCAGGTCTGGCCCCACGCCGCCTGGGCGGCAGCTTCGAAGTCGCCGGGCGAGCCGGCCAGCAACTCGGCCGGCGATCGCGGGTCCGGGCCCGGCTGGGGGGCCGAAAGCCATTGCAGCAGGGCGGGGTCGGACGGGTTCAGACCGAAGCGCTGCATCATCCGGCGCCATTCGGGCCGGAGTTGCCCGGTCTCGGGGTCGAACTGGCAGGCAGGCAACCAGAGACGTCCACGCCAGTGCAGCTCACACAGCGCTGTGCGAATGCGCCACTGCCCCAGCTGAGCCGATGCACCTGGCCGACAACCCTCGAGCCAGCGCACAAGTTCCGACCACTGCAGCAGACCGCCCGTGCTCCGCAAGCCCTTGAGCAGCATGACGAACGCCACATCCGCACGGTACTGCGTCGCGAAGTCGCTGCCGCCCGCCCGGTCAGGGGCTTCCCTGGCGCGGCCGCGCCGGGCACGCCGTTCCAGGGACGCGCCCAGGCATCCGGAAAGGGTCGAAGTGGAGTGGGAGATCATGGCAACACATCAAGAGGGGCCGGTCTGCTTCACTACGACGGCGGAGGCTGGAAGGATGCAGCGCGACAAGACCCCATCCGGTGCAGGCCCATGCATCCTCGGTGGCCTCGCGGTCGGACTGTGGATCGGCCCCTGGCCTTTTTGCTGCCGGCCAGCCCGGCAGGCACAATCGATGCACCCTTTCAAGGAACCCGCGATGCCGGCGTCGGCACCTTCCCATCCCACCCGTCACGCGCGTGACGACAGCCTCGCCCGCGACGCCGATCTGGTGGCGGCGATGGCATCCAACCTGCGTCGCACGGCCGTCGTGCCTGCGCCGGCTTGGCAGCGGCTGGGCGCGCGAGTCGCAGCCAGTGCGGCAGCGAGTCAAGGCTTCCTGACCGTGCGCCGCGAGACGTACCGGCTTGACGTGCCGGCGCACGGCGCGCGGCGCCAGCTGTTGCGCGACAGTGCCTCGTGCCGGGTCGAGCTCGTGCAGGTCGCCCCCCTGGCTCTCGTGCCCTCGCCGCCCCAAAGCCAGGAGCTGCTGCTGCTCGATGGCACGCTGACGACGTCCGCGGGGCCGGATTGGGTGCCCCACCAGCACGGGCTGCGAACCGGGGACGCCGCCCCGCTGCGGGCTGGCCCCACCGGGGCTCGCCTGTACCTGCGAACACTGCAGGACACCACGCAGCTTCCCCCCCAAGAGGCCGCGTGGTGGGCGAGCGAAGACGAGCAGCACCCGGCAGACTGGTGGCCGCTGTCCGATGGCGTCGACGTCAAGCGCCTGCGCGGCCGGGACGACGTGTTGTCGATGCTGGTACGCATGCAGCCCGGAGCGGCCCTCGGCGACCATGGTCACGCCATCGAGGAAGACTGCCTGATGCTGGCCGGTGAACTCTTCCTCGGTGACATCCTGCTGCGCGCCGACGACTACCACCTCGCACCGGCGGGCGCACGGCATGTGGACGGCCTGAGCGAGACCGGGGCACTGCTCTTTGTGCACGGCCGCCTGCCCGACTGACCAGGCAGCATCTTCAGCCGCCTGGGCTGCACGCTTCGTGGCGGCCCTCATCCACAACCGCGCCCACAGCACTGCCGGCGATGGCGTGCCGGCCAAGGCCGTCAGGGCAGGCTCAGGTCCAGGCCCAGCAGGCGCGCGAGGCCGAACGTCAGGCCCAGCAGCACCAGCAGCAGGAGCAAGAACACGCCAGCGATCTTGGCGCAGGCAAACAGCAGGACGCGCCGGTCGGCCCACTGCCGTTCACGCTCGTAATGCCACCGGACGGCCAGGACCATGCCGGTGACGAACACCAAGCCCTTGAACAGCACAAAGACGATGAGGACCCAGTCCACGTGAGGCTTTCCGGTCGTGACGCGAGGCGGTGATCTTCGCCGCCAAGCCGCAGTGGCACCATTGGACGTTTTGACTCACCGGTGGCATGCCGGCACCCGCAGGGGCATCGGACGTCTCCGGCCGCATCACAGGCCACGCATGGGCGTGGCAACAGCCCCTTGAAATCGCCCTCGCCGTCAGCATGTGACAATTCCAGCCGCAAAGCTTCGGCCAGCCGACAACCACAGCCACACCATGAAGACCCAGCACACCGTCCAAGCACGCCTCACGCCCTGAGCGCCCTTCGACCGTGTTCGGAAGGCGCCGCTGCCTTCCGGTCCACCCCAACCCCGGCAGGCACGTTCCTCCCGGGGTTTTGTTTTTTCGGAGTTCGCCATGCCCACCCGCACCTTCGACAAGCTGATCGCCACGATTCCCGAGCGCCGGAGCGCGGCTCGGCCCTGCCTGTCGCGTGCGCGCTTCGGCGTCCTGACTCCGCGCTAGCTCCGTGATTCCACGGGGCTGGCCTGCCAACCCCGTTTCAGGAATCACCATGAACTCGAACACCTTCCGCAACCTGCGCAACATCGGCGTCATTGCCCACGTCGACGCCGGCAAGACCACCACCACCGAACGCATCCTGTTCTACACGGGCGAAAACCACCGCATCGGCGACGTCAACGACGGCAACACCGCGATGGACTTCGACCCCCAGGAGCGCGCACGCGGCATCACCATCCACAGCGCGGCCACCACCGTGCACTGGCAGGGCACCCAGATCAACCTGATCGACACCCCCGGGCACATCGACTTCAACATCGAGGTGAAGCGTTCGCTGCGCGTGCTCGACGGTGCGGTCGTCGTGTTCGACGGCGTGGCCGGCGTGGAGCCGCAGACCGAGACGAACTGGCGCCTCGCGGACGACTACCGCGTGCCGCGCCTGGCCTTCGTGAACAAGCTCGACCGCCTCGGCGCCGACTTCCGTTCCGTCGTGGCCATGATGCGCGAGCGCCTCGGCACGAACGCGGTCCCGGTGCAGATCCCCATCGGCGCAGAAGGCGACTTCCGTGGCGTGGTGGACCTGCTGGCGATGCACGCCCTCGTCTGGGCGCGCGACGACGCGACCGAGCCGCCGGTGGTCACGGCCATTCCCGCTGAACTGCAGGAGGCCGCCCAGGCGGCGCGCGCCCGCCTCGTCGAAGCCGTGGTGGAGCGTGACGACGCGCTGCTGGACGCCTGGCTGCGCGGCGAGAGCCCGTCGGTGGAGGCCCTGCGTGCCGGCCTGCGTGCGGCCACGATTGCCGGCGCCATCGTGCCCGTGCTCGCGGGCTCGGCCTTCCGCAACCGTGGCGTCGAGCCGCTGCTGGACGCCGTCGTCGCCTACCTGCCGGCACCGGGTGAAACGCCCGGTGCCGCGGACCCGCACGCCCCGCTGTCGGCGCTCGCGTTCAAGCTGACCGCTGATGACCACGGCGCGATGGTGTTCGCACGCGTCTACAGCGGCCGCCTGCGGCGTGGCGACACGGTCTTCAACGCGAGCACGGGGCAGCCCGAGCGCGTGTCGCGCCTGTACGAGATCCACGCCGACCGGCGCGTCGAGCGCGACGAACTCGTCGCGGGCGACATCGCCGGCCTCGTGGGGCTGAAGGACGTGCTGACGGGCCACACGCTGGCGGCCACGCGCGACGCCCCGGTGCTGGAAAGCATCGACGTGCCCCCTGCGGTCATCGACGTGGCGCTGGAGCCGCGCCAGCAGGCCAGCGCCGCAGCACTCGCCAAGGGGCTGTCGGTGCTCGTGCGCGAGGACCCGTCGCTGCGGCTGCGCCAGGACCTGGAGTCGGGCCAGACGCTGCTGTCCGGCATGGGCGAGCTGCAGCTGGAGGTGGCCGTCGAGAAGCTGCGTTCGCGCTTCGGCGTGGACGTGGCGGTGGGCCGCCCGCAGGTGGCTTACCGCGAGACGATCACCGCGCCGGCCGAGGTGCGCCATGTGCATCGCAAGCAAAGCGGCGGCCCGGGCCAGTTCGCCGAGCTGACGCTGCGCATCACCCCCTTGCCGCGCGGCGCGGGTTTCCGCTTCGCGAGCACGGTGATGGGCGGCGCGATCCCGCGCGAGTTCATCCCGGCGGTGGAGGCTGGCGTCGTCAAGGCGGCGCAGGCCGGCCCGTTCGCGGGTCATCCGCTGGTGGACTTCGAGGCCGTGCTGGTGGACGGCAGTGCGCATGTGCGTGATTCGTCAGCCCTGGCGTTCGAACTGGCCGCCGCCGCCGCGCTGCGCGAGGCGGTGCACCGCGCTGCGCCCGTGGTGCTGGAGCCGGTGATGGCCGTGGAGGTCGTCACGCCGGCCGAGGCGCTGGGCGACGTCATCGGCGACCTGCTGCGCCGGCGCGGGCTCGTGCAGGGCCAGGCGGCCCGGGGCACGGCGGTCGCGGTCACGGCCCACGTGCCGCTGGCGCAGATGTTCGGCTACATCGGGACGCTGCGCGCGCTCAGCTCGGGCCGCGCCCAGTTCACGATGCAGCTGAGCCACCACGCCGAAGTGCCTGCGCGCAGCGCTGCGGCGGCGTGACCCGGAGGCGAGGTGTCGAGAGGCACCTCGCCTTTTTTCTAGGCCGGCGGCTTGAAGAACAGGTGCTCGGGAATGGCCTGGTAGGCCGTCGCCCACTGCGGGTTGGGCAGCTCGAAGATGCGGCCCGGCAGCCGCCGGCGCCCATCCAGCAGCGGGCCGATGCGCGGGTCTCGCGCGAGGATGGCCTGCGCACGGCCGTCGCCGTAGATGCGGCCCAGGCCGTCCTGCAGCGCGTCGTATACCGCGGCTTCCGAGGGCCTCACGACCAGCACCCGCGCGAAGCGGTAGTGCAGACACCAGTCCGGCAAGACCACGGCCGACGGCGCCTGTTCGCCGAAGCGGCTCAGCAGCAGGTCCGCCTCGTCGGCGCCCAGCGGGAAGACGTCGAAGCGCCCGGCCTCCAGCATGCGGAACAGCGCCCGGAACTCCGCCTCGACGACGGTCAGGCCCGAGGCACGCAGGATGTAGCTGTCAACCCAGTCCGGCCCCTGCCCGAAGCGCAGCCGGCGCAGGTCGTCGAGCGTGCGGACGGCGCGCAGCGCGGGCAGCCGGTCGCGGCGCACCAGCATCAGCCGGTAGCCGCTCAGGCCCAGGTCCAGCGGGAAGGGCAGGATGCGGGCCTCCTCGGCCATCCGGGGTGCTGCCCCGGTGTCCATCACGTTGAAGATGCCGCGGCCCAGTTCGCGGAACGCCCGCATGGACGGCAGCTCGCCGTCGGTCAGGCGCAGCACGTGCGGGCGGCCCGTCGCCTCGAGCGCCGCCTTGATCATGCGGTAGGGGTAGGCGTCGACCGGCCGTTCGGCCATGCGCGGGTAGACCACCTCCAGGCGTGTCGTGCCGGTGGCCTGCGCGCCCGGCGCGGCCAGGGCGGCCACCGCGCCCAGCACGAGCGCCCGCCGCGGCAGCGGGTTGGGGAGCACGGGGCCGAGATCGGGCGTCATCCGGCGCATTCTGCGCGAGCGCGCCGGCCGGCGGCTCGCCGGGCACCCCCCATTCGCCGTGGGGGCCGATGCTCGCACCCGTGGGGCTCAGGGCCCCTGCCAGCGCAAGGCCACGACCCGGTAGCCCTGAGTCTTCAAGGCGTTCAGCAGCACGGGCAGTGCCTGCGCCGTCTGGTCCTGTGCATCGTGCAGGAGGACGATGCCGCCGCCCGGCCCGGCGAGCTGGCCGAGCAGCTTGTCGGCGAGCATCTGCGGGGTCTGGTCCGGCAGCCAGTCCTCCGCGCCGGCATCCACCGACATGACGGCGATGCCCAGGCGCTCCAGCGCCTTCATCAGCACCGGCGACTCGGCCAGGTAGGGGAAGCGGTAGGCCGGCGGTGCCTCGCCGAGCACGTCCGTGTAGGTCGCGATCATGGCCTTCAGGTCTCGGCCCTGATCCTCGGCGGGCCACTGCGCGAAGTTGTCGTGCCGATAGCCGTGCATCCCGACACTGTGGCCGGCGTCGCGCACCTGGCGGGCGAGCTCCGGGTGGCGGGCCATGGGCTCGCCGTTCATGAAGAAGCTGGCCTGCACGCAGTGCTCGGCCAGCGCCTTCAGCACCCGCGGCGTGGAGCCCGGGCGGGGGCCATCGTCGAAGGTCAGCACCACCTCCTTCGGCCCGAGGCCCGGCAGCGGTGCGTGCTGTGCCGTGCCCCAGGCGCCCGCGGCGCGCGGCAGCGTCAGCACGCGCGACGTGCCCAGGGCCTCAGGCCCGCAGGGGGCTGCCGTCGCCGCGGCGACCGCGCCCGCCAATGCCATGCCGAGCCAGGCCTTCATGCTCAGTGGCCGCCCACCACAGCGGGCTCGCCCTGCGCCTGCGCGGCGTCCGCGGCGTCATGCGGGAACGGCGCCAGCCAGGCCAGCAGCACCGGCGGGATCGAGAACACCAGCACCCAGCCGAAGAAGCTCACGTAATGGTGGTCCACCAGGTTCCACAGCAGGCCGCTGACGCTGCCCGTGCCCCACTTGGTGAGGGCCATGACGCCGGTGGCCATGGCGTAGTGCGCCATCCGGAACGGCCCCGGCGCGATCTGCTGCATCATGTAGAGCATGTGGCCGACCGAGCCCATGCCGAAGCCGAACTTCTCGATGGCAACGACCAGCGCGATGGTGGCCGTGTCGGTCGGCATCGACTGCGCCAGGTAGTAGTAGGTCAGGTGCGGGATGTTCAGCACCAGGGCCAGCGTGAAGAAGCTTCGCGGCAGCGTGCGCTTGGCCACGAAGAAGCCGCCCAGGAAGGCGCCGGCAATGAAGGTCAGCGTGCCGACCGTGCCGTTGATGTGGCCGAGCGATTCGTTGTCCAGCCCCAGGCCGCCGGTCTCGCGGCCGTCCAGCAGGAACAGCGGGCCGAACTTCTCGATGAAGCCCTCGCCGAAGCGGTAGAAGAAGATGACCGCCAGCATCATCCAGATCTGCGGCTTCTGGAAGAACGTGACCCAGGCCTGCGCCGTGGCGCGCAGGCCGACCGCCAGGCCCTGCCCCTGCAGCGACGACGGCGCACCCGCTGGCAGCACGCGCAGGTGATACACGCCGAACAGCGCCATCGCGCCCGCGGCGAGCGAGACGACGATCACCCAGCACTGCACCCAGTTCAAGCCCCACTGGTGGTGCAGGGTGCCGGTGAGCGACACGAGCAGGCCCGAGGCGATGACCGCGCCCATGTTCCAGCACATGCCCTGCACGCCGGAGTAGCGCGCCTGGTCGGTCTTGCTGACCGTCGTCATGAACACGCCATCGGCGCAGGTGTCCTGCGTAGCCGACGCGAAACCCACGAGCCAGAAGAACGCGAGCGAGAGCCGGAAGAAGCCCTCCAGCGGCAGGCACAGCGCCACGAGCCCGAGCGCCGCGGCCATCGTGAACTCCATGCTGATGACCCAGAAGCGCTTGCTCCGGTAAGCCTCCAGCAGCGGTGCCCACAGCGGCTTGAGCACCCAGGGCAGGTACATCTGCGAGGTGTAGAGCGCGATGTCCTCGTTGGCCACGCCGAGGTTCTTGTAGAGGATGGCGGCCACCACGCCGACCATCACGTTGGGCAGGCCCATGGCCAGGTAGAGCGAGGGCACCCAGACGAGCGGGTGGCGGGGCGGCGTGGTCATGGGGTCTCCGGTCTATTTTTTCGGGGTCAGGGCCTGCAACGCCGCAGCCACGTAGACGAGCGGCGCATTCCAGTTGATCGCGACCTCGTTGCTCGCATAGCTGCAGAAGTGATCGAGGTAGGACAGCGCGGGCCGCTTCGAGGCGTAGGGCACGGGGCAGCCCTGCGCATCCTGCTGGCCCGGGTTGGGGCCACCCACCAGGAAACCCGGCACCGGCGCCGCGACGTCATCCGCCTCGGAGGGCCGGTGGTGCGGATGCATCGGCGTCCGGCTGCCGAAGCCCGTCACCATGGACTGTCCCAGCGGATGGCGGCCCAGCACGTGGTCCAGCAAGCCCTGGGCCGCGGCGAGCACCTCCGGCCGGGGCGACACGCGGTAGGCCTGGATCAGCATCAGCGCACGGTTCAGCAACGCGGCATTGCTGCCCCAGCCGTAGTCGCCCGCGCGCGCACCGATCCGCCAGGCCGATGCCTGCCAGTGGGCGGTGTTTTCTTGCGCGAAGTTCATGAGGCGAGCGTGGACGACAGCGTTGTCATTCTGACTTAGATGGCGCCGATGCTGGCCTAGGGTTACCCAGGCCAGGCCCTTCACATCGCTCCAGCCAGGGGCGTTGATCGCGAGCCGTTCGAGGTCCGGCCGGTAGCGTGCCTCGCCGGTGCTGATCCACAGCTCCACGCCTGCCCAGGCGAACTCGTCGTCGAGCTGCTCGTCCCCATAGTCGCCGGTGTGGATGTCCGGTGGCTGGCGGTAGACCTCGCGCGGATGGGCCTGCGCCCAGTCCCAGGCACGTCGGGCGGCCTGCAGCAGACGGGCCGACAGGCCAGGCCGCTGCGCCTCGAAGGGCGCAAACACGCGGCTGGCATGGGCCATCGCCGCGGCGAAGTCGAGCGCCGCCGCGGTGCTCTTCTGGACGACGTAGCGCTCACCGCGCGCATCGGCCGGCATCACGACACCGTCGAAGCCCTTGTTGGTGAGCTTGTGATAGACGCCGCCGTCGGCGGGGTCCTGCATCGCGAGCATCCACGACAGGTTCCACATCACCTCGTCGAGCACGTCGGGCAGGTCATTGCCGCTCTCCGGGATGTTGAGACGCTGCGCCCGGAACACCTCGGGGAAATGCTCCCAAGCCGCCAGCAGCGTGTAGACCGTGATGCCCGAGTTGACGACGTACTTGTTGTAATCCCCCGCGTCGTACCAGCCCTGGGGCGCAGCGATGACCGTGCCCTCGGGGCGCTCGGCGCTCGCGGCGGACGTGTGCACGAGCACCCGGTCGTCCGGATGGCCGGCGGCCCGCGCCCACGGCCCGGCATGCTCGGGCAGCAGCGGCGTGCTTGCGCGGTTGAAGTAGAAGGCCTTCAGCGCCGCCGCGGTGAGCGCCGCGTAGGCGTCGGCTGCGATGCGCACGCGTGGCGAGCGCGGCAGGCCGTCGATGACCACCTCGTAGTCGCCCGGCGTGCGCAGCGCCGACAGATCGGCCAGACGCACGGGCTCGCCCGAGGGCTCCCACACGCGCGCCGGGCCGAGCTGCCCGCGCAGCACGACGACGTCGGTGCCCGCCTTGACGACTCGATAGGCCGTGGCCTCGCCCGGGGGGGCCGTGATCCACTTTGCTGCCCCCGGCAGCCAACCCACCTGGTTGACCGCGATGCCGGGATCGGCCGCAGCCACACCCGCCGCCGCGAGCGCCAGGGGCAGCAGCAGGCGCTTCATCACGATGCCGTCCAGGTCAGCGAGGCCGCGTCGGCCACGACCGGGCTGCGGCGGCCGTCGACCTCCAGCGCCCACCCGCGCAAGGCACCCGCGGTCACCTCGGCCGTGTAGTTCGCGCCCTGGCGGCGGACCGCCCCCTGCGCCGCGACCTGGCCGTCCAGCCCGACGACGGTGAACGGCGCGCTCGCCCCGTCCGACAGCTCGAAGACGCGCAGCACGGTGCCGCGGCCGTAGTCGTAGTCGGGCCGCTGCGTCTCGGCGCCCCAGGCGATGACGCTGCCCGGCGCGACGTACAGCGGCATCGACAGGAAACCGTGTGTCTCGCGGTACCAGCGGCCGCCGGCCTTCTTCTCGCCGGAGAGCAGGTGCGTCCATGCACCCGCCGCGGCCGCCTCGGGCAGGTAGACGTCCACCTCGCCGCTCTCGGTGAACACGGGCGCGACGAGCAGGCTGCCTCCCAGGTGGTACTGGCGGTCGAGCGTCGCGCAGGCCGGGTCGCGGGGATGTTCGAGCACCATCGCCCGCATGACCGGCACGCCGGTCTGCGCGGCCTCGTGCGCCACGGCGTACAGGTAGGGCATGAGCTGGTGCTTGAGCTGCGTGAAGGCGCGCAGCACGTCGCAGCTCTCCTCGTCCACGAGCCATGGCACCCGGTAACTGCTGCTGCCGTGCAGGCGGCTGTGCGAGGACATCAGGCCGAACTGGATCCAGCGCTTGTAGACGGCCGGCGGCGGGTTGCCCTCGAAGCCGCCGATGTCGTGGCTCCAGAACGCGAAGCCGCAACTGGTGAGCGACAGGCCACCGCGCAGGCTCTCGGCCATCGACTCGAAGGTGCTCCAGCAGTCACCGCCCCAGTGCACCGGGAAGCGCTGGCCCGAGGCGTAGGTGGAGCGCGCGAAGACGATCGCGTCATGCCCCTGCACGGCCTGCAGCAGTTCGAACACCGCCCCGTTGTACTGCAGCGCGTAGAGGTTGTGCATCTCGACCGGGTCGGAGCCGTCGAAGTAGCTCACGCCTTCCGTCGGGATGCGCTCGCCGAAGTCGGTCTTGAAGCAGTCCGCGCCCGTGGCGAGCAGGCGGCGCAGGTGCCCCTGGTACCAGGCCTTGGCGGCCGGGTTCGTGAAGTCCACGATGGCCATGCCGGGCTGCCAGAGGTCGGTCTGGAAGGTCAGCCCGTTGGTCCGCTTGATGAAATAGCCCTCGCGCACGCCTTCCGCGAACAGCGGTGACTTCTGCGCCACGTAGGGGTTGATCCAGAGGCTGATCTTCAGGCCCTTGGCATGCAGGCGCTGCAGCATCGCCTCGGGCTCGGGGAAGCCGCGCGGGTCCCACTGAAAGTCGCACCACTGGAACTCGCGCATCCAGAAGCAGTCGAAGTGAAAGACCGACAGCGGCAGGTCGCGGCGCGCCATCTCGTCGATGAAATGCGAGGCGGTGGCTTCGTCGTACTGCGTCGTGAACGAGGTCGTCATCCACAGGCCGAAGCTCCAGGCCGGCGGCAGCGGCGCACGACCTGTCAACGCTGTCAGTCGGGACACCACGTCCTTGGGCGTGGGGCCGGCGATGACGCAGTAGTCCAGGCTCTCGCCCTCGCGGCTGAACTGCACGCGCGCCACCTTCTCCGACGCCACCTCGAAGGACACCGGACCGGCTTCGTTGACGAGCACGCCGTAGCCGCGGTTGGTCAGGTAGAAGGGCACGCTCTTGTAGACCTGCTCGCAGGCCGTGCCGCCGTCCTTGTTGATGTTCTCCACGACCTGGCCGTTCTTCACCCAGGCGGTGAAGCGCTCGCCCAGGCCGTAGACGTTTTCGCCCACGGCCAGCGTGAGCTGCTCGTGCACGTGGTTGCCCTTGGGCCCCCACTGGATGTAGCCCAGGCTGCGCCAATCGCTTTGGGTCAGCACGCGGCTGCCCTCGCGGAACACCAGGCGCCAGCCCTCACCCTTCTTCACGTCCACCGAGATCGCGCCGGAGGTCAGCGTGGCGTGGGTCTCGGTCTCCGTGATCTGCACGGCGGGCTGCGTGGCGCCGACCATGGGCACATGCAGCCGCGGAGGGGTGGAGGCGCTGTAGTGCTCGACGCTGACACGGATGACGCCGGGCAGGGGCGACGTCAGCGTGACGGTGAGCGTGGGGCCCTGCAGCGTGTCGCCGCGGTGCTTGATGGGGCGGGTCGTGGCGAGCACGACGAGGCGGTCTTCGTGGGCTTCCACCGCATAGGCCTCGGCCGCGTAGTGCGCGGCGACGCCCGGCTGAAGCATCCACTGTCCGTCAGTGAACTTCATGAAAGGGTCCTTCTTGTCTCCAGGGTCGGGCAGGCATGGCGTCTGCCTGCGCGGCGTCGTTCGAGGCGGTGCTGGTCATGCCAACAGCGTTCAAACACAGCCACAGAGACACATAGGCACAGAGGCAGCGCCAGCCGACGTCCTCTGTGTCTCTGTGCCTCTGTGGCTTTGTTCGGGGGTCGTCATGTCAGGCCATGGGTGGCGCCGGGCAGTGCCGGCGGATGTAGTCAGCGTGCAGCGGCATGTCCCCGGCCGTCTGCACGATGGCCTGGCGCAGCCGTGCGAAGTGCTGCAGCAGGGCTTCGGGGTCGATGTGATCGACGAAGGGGTCGTAGCGCTGCGGCACGAGGCCGAGGCCCAGGAAGAGCGACACCCAGGAGGGCTCGGCGAAACCGTCGGGGTCGAGGATGGCGACACGGCCCGCCTCGCGGAAGAGCTCGATCTGGTGGGCCAGCGTGTCGGGGATGGGCATGGCTGCGCAGTAGCGCCACAGCTCACTGTCGCGCCGCTCGGTGAGCTTGTAGTGCAGCACGATGAAGTCGCGGATCGACTCGTACTGCACGTTCATGCGCCGGTTGAATTCGGCGGCCAGGTGGGGCTGGAAGGTCCTGTCCGGGAAGAACTGCAGCAGCCGGCCCACGCCGTCCATGATGAGCTGGATGCTGGTGGATTCCAGCGGCTCCAGGAAGCCGCCGGCCAGGCCGATGGCCACTACGTTCTTGACCCACATCGCCCGGCGCCGGCCGGTCGTGAAGCGCAGTTGCCGCGGTGTGTCGAGCGCGCGGCCGTCCAGGCCCGCCAGCAAGGTGGCGCTGGCTTCATCGTCGCTGATGAAGTCGCTGCAATAGACATGGCCATTGCCCGTGCGGTGCTGCAGCGGGATGCGCCACTGCCAGCCCGCGGCCTTGGCGGTGGACGTGGTGTAGGGCGTCAGCGGCTCGATGCGCTCGCTCGGCACGGCCTGCGCGCTGTTGCAGGGCAGCAGCGCGCGCCAATCCTCGAAGGGGCTGTGCATCGCGCCGTCGATCAGCAAGGCGCGAAAGCCCGAGCAGTCGATGAACAGATCGCCCTCGATGCGCCGGCCGTCGGCAAGCTGGATGGCCTGCACGAAGCCGTCATCCGGGCGCAGCTCGACGTTGACGATCAGCCCTTCCACGCGCTGGGCGCCACGTGCCTGCGCGTACTCCCGCAGGTAGGCCGCGTACAGGCCGGCATCGAAGTGATACGCGAACGAGTAGGCGTTGGCAGCCGAGGGCGGGCCGTCGACCGGCGGCGTGAAGCGGTGGCCGCGCGCCATCACGGTGGCCGTGGACCAGTCCTCGTAGTGCGGCAGCCCGTTGACGATGCGCGACAGCCGCAGCCAGTGCTGCCAGGGCGAGCGGTTCTCGATGGCCGGGCCGAAATCGCCGAAGCCATGGAAGAAGCGGTGCCCCACGCGCCCCCAGTCGCGGAACTCGATGCCCAGCTTGAAGCTGCCCTGCGTGCGCCTGACGAAATCCGCCCCGTCCAGGCCAAGGGTTCGGTTGTAGGCACGGATCGGCGGCAGCGTGGCCTCGCCGACGCCGATCGTGCCGATGTCGGGCGACTCCACCAGCACCACCTCGCAGCCGTTCGGGCCGGCATGCTGGAAGCGCTGCGCCAGCGGCGCGGCCGTCATCCAGCCGGCGGTGCCGCCGCCGACGATGACGATCTTGCGGAGGGAGGGATCAGAAGCGTTCATGGCGGAGAGCGAGTCTGGTGCGCGCGGCGCGGGGCGACGCCCCAACACGCGGCGCCGCGATCTTCGACGAGGCCTGCGCGCCCCGGCTAGGTGCTTTCACCCTATTTACTTCGTTCATTGCTCGAACTAATATGAATTCACAAAGCCGACATGGCACCCACAACAGCAGGAGACACATGCAGGCCGACACCCCCGGCAGCCAGCAGCTGCTCAAGGTCATCAATCGCATGGCATTGGTGCGGCATCTGTGCGCCCACCCTGGGCTGTCGCGTGCCGACCTGGCCGGCGCCGTCGGCCTCACCAAGTCCACCGTCAGTGGCCTCGTGCGCGAGCTCATCGGTGAGGGCTGGCTGGTCGAGCGCGAGGTGGTCGTCACCGGGGACCTGGGCCGCCGCCCCACGCCCCTCTTCATCGACCCCGACCGCCTGCTGCTGCTCGGCGCCGAAGTGGGCGTGGAGTCGGTGCGCGTCGTGGGCACCTCGCTGACGGGTGAGGTCAGGGCCAGCACGGTCGCCCACTACGGCACAAGCCGCACGGTGCGCGCCTGCATCACCATCCTGGCCACGGCCCTGCTCAAGCTGCGCAAGCAGCTGAACGACGCGCAACAGGTGCTGGGCATCGGCGTCGGCCTGCCCGGCGGCGTGAACGAGGCGCGCGGCGTGCTGCACTTCGCGCCCAACCTCGGCTGGCGGGATGTGCCTGTGGGCGACCTGCTGGCGGACAAGCTGCAGGGCACGCTGCTGGCGGGCGTGCCGCTGTTCCTGCAGAACGAGGCGGACGTCGCCGCGATGGGCGAGATGGAGTTCAACCCCTCGCCGGCCTCCGACCCGCTGCTCTACGTGTCCATCAACCAGGGCCTGGGTGCGGGCGTCATCGTGGGCGACCGGCTGCTGACCGGCAGCCGCGGGTTCGCGGGTGAGGTGGGCCACATGGTGCTGCAGCTGAACGGCCCGCGCTGCTCCTGCGGACGCCGCGGTTGTGCCGAAGCGCTGATCGCGACGCGCGCCCTGCTGCACGGCAGCGGCGACGACGCCGCGCTGCGCTCGCTGGCCGAGGTGCGCGCGCATCTCGTGGACGAGGATGCCGAAACGCTGAAGGCCGTCGCCTCCGCCGGCCGCTACCTCGGCGTGCTGCTGCAAAACCTCGCCACCGCCTACGACCCCGGCTGCATCGTGCTCGGCGGCTCGGTGGTCGACCTGGGCGAGCCCTTCCTGAAGCCGGCGCTCGACACCCTGCTGGACTACGCCGCAGCGGCCAGCCTGCCGCCCCCCAGTGTGCGTATCTCCCGCTTCGGCGCCAACGCCGTCGCGGTGGGCGCCGCTGCGCTGGCGCGTTATCGCCTCACGCGCCCCGCCCTGCCGCTGACAGACAGCACGGCCCCCGAGCCCGAAGCCCAGGAGGCGCTCTGATGTTCCTCGGCATCGATCTCGGGACGTCGGAAGTCAAGCTGCTGCTGCTCGACGAGGCCGGCTGCATCGTGGGCACGGCAGGCAGTCGCCTGACGGTCTCCAACCCGCACCCCCTGTGGTCGGAGCAGCATCCGGCGGACTGGTGGCGGGGCACGCAAGCGGCGGTGAGCGAGCTGCGCACTGCCCACCCCGAAGCCTGGGCGGCGGTGCGGGCCATCGGCATGTCCGGCCAGATGCACGGCGCCGTGCTGCTCGATGACAGCGATGCCATCCTGCGCCCGGCCATCCTCTGGAACGACGGCCGCAGCCATGCGGAATGCGCGGAGCTCACGGCTGCCGCACCACGCCTGCACGCCATCGCCGGCAACCTCGCCATGCCCGGCTTCACGGCACCCAAGCTGCTGTGGGTGCGAAAACACGAGCCCGCGCTGTTCGCCCGCGTCGCCAGCGTGCTGCTGCCCAAGGACTGGCTGCGGCTGCAGCTCACCGGCGAGAAGGTCTCCGACCCCTCGGACGCCGCCGGCACGCTGTGGCTGGACGTGGCCCGCCGCGACTGGTCGGATGAACTGCTGGCCGCCTGCGGCCTGTCGCGCCGGCAGATGCAGCGCCTGGTGGAAAGCAACCAGCCCAGCGGCGTGCTCCGCCCCGAGCTGGCCCGGGCCTGGGGACTGGGGCCCGAGGTCATCGTCGCCGGCGGCGCGGGCGACAACGCCGCCAGCGCCATCGGCATCGGCGCGACGCAGCCGGGCGACGGCTTCCTGTCGCTCGGCACGTCGGGCGTGATCTTCGTCGTCAACGACCGCTTCGCCCCCAACCCCGCCTCGGCCGTGCACGCCTTCTGCCACGCCCTGCCCGGCCGCTGGCACCAGATGAGCGTGATGCTGTCCGCCGCGAGCAGCCTGCGCTGGCACAGCCAGCTCATGGGCAGCGACGAAGTCACGCTGCTGGCCGAACTGGCGCGCGATGACAGCGCAGTCAATCGCCGAACCACGGCGCCGATCTTCCTGCCCTACCTCGCGGGCGAGCGCACGCCGCACAACGACCCCTTTGCCGTGGGCATGTTCCACGGCCTGACGACGCAGACGCGCCGCAGCGACTGCACCTACGCCGTGCTCGAGGGCGTGGCCTTCGGCCTGGCCGACGGGCTGGATGCCTTGCGGGCGGCCGGCACGCAGGTGCACCAGTTGTCGCTCGTCGGGGGCGGCTCACGCAGCCCGGTGTGGGCCCAGCTCATCGCCGACATCCTGCGCGTGGACATCGCCCTGCACACCGGCAGCGAAGCCGGTGGCGCGCTGGGCGCCGCGCGGCTCGGCGGGCTTGCCGCCGGCACGGTCGTCGAGCGCCTGTGCACACGGCCGCCCGTCGCCGCCCTCTACTCGCCCGACCCCGACCGCCATGCGCACCTCGCGGCCCGCCAGGTGCGCTTCCGTGATCTCTACCGGCGCCTGCGCAGTGCCTGAACCTTCATCATGACGAGCTATTTCCACGCCATCCCGCCCATCCGCTTCGAGGGCGCTGCCAGCGACAACCCGCTGGCCTTCAAGCACTACGACAAGGACCGCCTCGTGCTGGGCAAGCGCATGGCGGACCACCTGCGATTTGCCGCCTGCTACTGGCACAACTTCGTCTGGACGGGCATGGACCCGTTCGGCGGCGCCACCTTCGAGCGGCCCTGGTTCCAGGGCGGCAGCCCGATGGCGCTGGCGCTGACCAAGGCCGATGCCGCCTTCGAGTTCTTCAGCAAGCTCGGCGTGCCCTACTACTGCTTCCACGACCGCGACGTCGCCCCGGAAGGGGCCACGCCGCGCGAGAGCCAGGCCAATTTCCAGCGGCTCGTCGACGTGCTCGGCGACAAGCAGCAGGCCTCGGGCGTGAAGCTGCTGTGGGGCACGGCCAACCTGTTCAGCCATCGCCGCTTCATGGCCGGCGCCGCGACCAACCCCGACCCGGAACTCTTCAAGCTCGCCGCGCTGCAGGTGCGCGATGCGCTCGAAGCCACGCACAGGCTCGGCGGCGAGAACTACGTGCTCTGGGGCGGCCGCGAGGGCTACGAGACCCTGCTGAACACGCGCCTCGGCCAGGAGCTGGATCAGCTCGGCCGCTTCCTGAACCTGGTCGTCGAGCACAAGCACAAGATCGGCTTCCAGGGCGCCATCCTCATCGAGCCCAAGCCGCGCGAGCCGTCCAAGCACCAGTACGACTTCGACACGGCCACCGTCTACGGCTTCCTGGTGCGCTACGGCCTGGAGAAGGAAGTCAAGGTCAACATCGAGGCCAACCACGCCACGCTGTCGGGCCACAGCTTCGAGCACGAGATCGCCACCGCGGGCGCGCTGGGCATCCTCGGCAGCCTGGACATGAACCGGGGCGATCCGCAGCTCGGCTGGGACACCGACCAGTTCCCGAACAACGTGCCCGACACGGCGCTGGCGCTCTACCACGTGCTGCAGGCGGGCGGCCTCGGCCGTGGCGGCCTGAACTTCGACGCCAAGGTCCGGCGCCAGTCCATCGACGCCGCTGACCTCTTCCACGGCCACATCGGCGGCATGGACGTCTGTGCCCAGGCCCTGCTCGTGGCCGAGAAGATGATCACCGACGGCCGCCTGAAGGCCGCCGTCGACGCCCGCTACGCCGGCTGGGACACGCCCGCCGGCCGCGACATCCTGGTCGGCCGCCGATCCCTGAGCGACCTCGCCGACGAAGCCCTGGCCCGCAACACCGACGTCGCGCCCGTCTCGGGCCGCCAGGAGGTGCTGGAGAACCTCGTGAACCGCTTCTGCGCCTGACGCGCCGACGCACCTTTCCCTCACCCGCCCCCGAGCTGCTGCGCCGAGGCCCTGCGCGCCTTCGACGTCCAGGCCCGGGGACGGCCATGCTGAACCGCCGAACCCGCTGTCCGTCAGAGACAGAGCAGAACAAGGAGACAACGTGAAGACACTGCAACGCACCGCCCTCTCACTCGCCGCCGCCCAGGCCGCCCTGCTGTGCAGCGGCCTGGCCGGGGCCCAGACCACCCCGGCCCCGGCCGCTCCTGCCGCCGACGGCAAGGTCCAGCAGGTCGAGAAGGTCACCGTGACCGGCCGCCGTGCCGCCCTCCAGTCCGCGCAGAAGATCAAGCAGGAGTCGGACGAGGTCGTCGACTCCATCGTGGCCGACGACATCGGCAAGCTGCCCGACCGCTCGGTGACCGAGGTACTGCAGCGCATCGTCGGCATCACCATCGACCGCACGATGGCCAAGAACGACCCGGAGCATTCGTCGGTCGAGGGCTCCAGCGTCAACATCCGCGGGCTGTCCTACGTGCGCTCGGAGGTGAACGGCCGCGACACCTTCTCCGCCAACGGCGGCCGCACGCTGAACTTCGAGGACGTGCCGCCCGAGCTGATGGCCGGCGTGGACGTCTACAAGAACCCCTCGGCCGTGCAGATCGAGGGCGCCGTCGGCGGCCTCGTGAACCTGCGCACCGCCCTGCCCTTCGACTACGCCGGCTTCAAGCTCGGCGGCTCGGTCAGCGGCAACTACAACGCGCTCGAAGGCAAGTGGAGCCCGGCCGGCTCCGTGCTGGCCGCCAACCGCTGGAAGACCGATGCCGGCGAGTTCGGCGCGCTGCTCAGCCTGGCGCACAGCGTCAGCAACACGCGCACCGACAAGTGGCAGGTCGAGCCCTACTACAAGGTCGATGGCACGCACTGGGTGCCCAAGGGCGCGCAATGGCGCGACTCCTACTTCGACCGCACCCGCGACGGCCTGTACGGCGCGCTGCAGTACCGCAACGACGCCATCGAGAGCTCGCTCACCTACTTCGAGTCCAAGTACAAGATGCACTGGGACGAGAACGCGCTGTTCGCCCAGACCAACCCCTGGAACCTTGTCATCGGCAACGGCGCCACGTACGGCGACAAGGGCCAGCTGCTGACCGGCACGCTGACGGCACCGGCCGACGGTGGCGTGAACTTCGGTGCCGACACGCGCTACATGACGCGCAACTCCCGCACACGCGACCTCGGCTGGAACCTGAAGTGGAAGGTCGACAACCGCTGGACGCTGAGCACCGACCTGCAGGTCGTGAAGTCCACGACCAAGGCCTTCGACTCGACGGTCGCCACGGGCCTGCAGATGCCCAAGGAGACGCTGGACCTGAGCGGCGCCACCCCGCGCGTGGTGTTCGACACCTCCGACCTCGCCGCGCTGGCCAACAAGGCCAACTACTACTGGGCGTTCACGATGGAACACCTGGACCGCAGCACCGCCGACCAGAAGGCGTGGCGGGCGGACGCGAAGTTCAACTTCGACGACAAGGTGCTGCAGGACATGCAGTTCGGCATCCGGCTGACCGAACGTGACGCGACGACCATCAACTCCAACCCGAGCTACAACTGGCAGGCCATCACCCAGACCTGGCAGCAGGGCTGGAACATCTCGGGCCTGGCCCGCCTGAACGACCCGCGCTTCAACGCCCCGGTGCAACTGCACCAGTTCAAGAACTTCTTCGGCGGCCAGAACGTGCCGGCGGTCTACGTGCCGGACGTGTCGCTCGCCAAAGGCTACCCGGACAGCTACGCGGCACTGCACAAGTACCACGACATCCTGTGTGCCGAGCAGGTCGCCGCGCAGGGCTGGGGCAGCTGCGATGCCTGGAAGCCCGCCACCTTCGGCACCGATCCGCAAGGCACCAACGAGCAGCACGAGAAGACCCAGGCCGGCTATGCCCAGCTGCGCTTCGGCTTCGACGACCTGCCGATGCCGGTGGACGGCAATGTCGGCCTGCGCCTGGTGCGCACCGACATGACGGCCAAGGGCTACATGACCTTCAAGAGCAATGCCCCGACCCTGCAGCCGGGCCAGAGCTTCGGCGGCGTGCCCATCCCGGCGATCGTGCCTTTCTCCAAGGCACTGGATGCCGGGCAAACGTACACCAACGCGCTGCCGAGCTTGAACCTGCGCATGAAGGTGAACGAGCAGGTTCAGCTGCGGGCCGCAGCAGCCCAAGCCATCTCGCGGCCCGACTTCTCGGACATGCAGGCCTACACCGAGCTGTCGCTGGACACGACGCAGCGCACCAACGGCAGCACGATCATCATCGACAACGTGGCCCTCACCGGCAAGGCCAACGGCAATCCGCTGCTCAAGCCGGTCAAGTCCAACCAGTTCGACCTGACGGGCGAGTGGTACTTCTCCAAGACCGGCTCGCTCACCGTCGCGCTGTTTGACAAGGAACTGAAGGACGTCATCGTCAAGCAGTCGTCCACCGTGCAGCTGAAGGACGGCGCGGGCAACCCGGTCAACTTCACGGTGACCTCCCCCGTGAACGGGGCCAAGGGCCATGCGCGCGGCTTCGAGGTCGCCTTCCAGCGCTACTTCGACATGCTGCCCGGCTGGCTCGCCGGCTTCGGCGTGCAGGCCAACTACACCTACGTCGACAGCAAGACCCAGCCCTACAACCCCGTGCTCAGCGCCTACTGCGCCGGCACCAGCACCGGCGCCGAGAACCTGAACCTGAACATCAACGGCTGCGACACCGACGGCCGGACCTTCGGCAACCTGCCGCTGCTGAACCTGTCCAAGAACGCCTACAACCTGGCGGCGCTCTACGACTACGGCCCGATCTCGGCGCGCCTGGCCTACAGCTGGCGTTCGCGCTATCTGCAGGGCGTGAACGTGAACGGCACCAACGGTGGCGACGGGCGGCTGGCCAACGGGACCTCGGTGGCCTGGGCGCTGCCGACCTGGCAAGCGTCCTACGGGCAGCTCGATGGCGGTGTCACGTACCGGGTCAACGATCACTTCAGCGTGAGCCTGGAGGGCCAGAATCTGAGCAACAGCCTGCCCCGCCAGCTGATGCAGCAGCAGATCGGTTTCATGACCCGCTCGGTCGAGTCCACCGGCCGCCGCTACAGCGTGCAGGCCAGCTACAGCTACTGACCTCGGCTCGTACCCGGCGCCGCCTCGGCCGCGCCGGGCCCACAGGGACCCCGATGAAGACACGTCACGTCCTCGCGGCCGCGCTGGCCTGCCTGATCTCCGCCCACGCCGCACTCGCAGCCGAGCCTCCCCGCCTGGTCACCCGCGACGGCCGCCATGCGCTGCTGGTGGACGGCAAGCCCTTCCTCATCCTCGGCGCGCAGGCGCACAACTCCAGCAACTACCCGGCGGCGCTCAAGCCTGTCTGGGATGCTGCGCGCGACCTCCAGGCCAACACGGTGCTCATGCCGGTCGCGTGGGAGCAGATCGAGCCCGAGGAGGGCCGGTTCGACTTCAGCTTCGTCGACACCCTCGTGCGCGAAGCCCGCCAGCAAGGCCAACGCCTCGTCGTGCTCTGGTTCGGCACCTGGAAAAACACCAGCGCCCAGTACACCCCGGCCTGGGTCAAGCTGGACCCCAAGCGTTTCCCCTACAACCTCGACCCCGAAGGCCGTGCCAACTACAGCCTGAGCCCCTTCGGCGAAGCGACCCGCCAGGCCGACCAGCGCGCCTTCGTCGCCCTGATGGGGCACCTCAAGAAGATCGACGGCGCCCAGCGCACGGTGCTGATGGTGCAGGTGGAGAACGAAGTCGGCACCTACGGCCTCGTGCGCGATTTCGGGCCCGCAGCGCAAGCCGCCTTCGAGCAGGCCGTGCCTGCCGAGGTGCTGGCCCGCCAAAAACCAAAGCTGGCGAGCACCGGCACCTGGCGGCAGGTCTACGGCGAGTACGCGGACGAGTACTTCCACGCGTGGGCGATCGCCCGCTACATCGGCCAGATCGCCGCGGCCGGCCGCGCGGTGTACGACCTGCCCATGTACGTCAACAACGCGCTGCGCAACCCGCTGGAGCAGCCGCCCAAGCCGTGGAACAAGGACTTCGCCAGTGGCGGGCCGACCTGGGACGTCATCGACATCTACAAGGCCGCTGCGCCCGCCCTGGACATCGTTTCGCCCGACATCTACAACCCGGAATCCGCCCAGGTGCAAGCCAACCTGCGCCTCTTCCAACGCGCCGACAACCCGCTCTGGGTGCCCGAGATCGGCACCAAGCCGGTCTACGCCCGGTTCCTCTACGCCATGCTCGGGCGCGGCGCCATCGGCGTGTCGCCCTTCGGTGTGGACTACTTCGACTACTCCAACCATCCCCTCGGTGCGATGGCGACCGACAAGACGCTGGTCGAGCCCTTCCAGCGCGTGTACCGGATGTTCGCGCCCATCCAGCGGCAATGGGCGCAGTGGGCCTTCGAAGGCAAGACGCAGGGCATCGCCGAAGGCGACGACCGCCAGCCGCAACAGCTCGACTTTCCCGGTTGGTCTGCCAAGCTGACCTACCGGCTGGGCCGCTTCGGCGAGCCGAGCTGGGGCGGCGAGTTCGCCAAGCCTGCGGCGGGCACCGAGGAGCCCGGTGGTGGCGTGGCCATCGCCCAGCTCGGCGCCGACGAGTTCCTGGTCATCGGCCACCGCGTCCGGGTGCGCATGGAGCCGGCGGCCGGCACGACCGGCATGATGCTGCGCGCCGAACAGGGCCGCTTCGATGCTCGTGGGCGCTGGGTCATGGAGCGCGTCTGGAATGGCGATCAGGTCGACTACGGCCTGAACCTGCCTGCCGAGCCCGTGATGCTCAAGCTCACGATGGGCCGTCAGCGCTGAGCGGCACCGCGCATGAAACGTCTGATCGCCGCCTGCTGCATCGCGCTCGCCCTGCCCGCACAGGCCGACGGGCGGGTGTTGCGTTACGCCGCGCCAGCCCCCGACACGCCGCAGGGCTGGGAGCAGCAGGCACTGCCCATCGGCAACGGGCGGCTGGGCGCGATGCTGTTCGGCCAGGTCGCCGACGACCGCCTGCAGTTCAACGAGATCACGCTCTGGACGGGCGACGCGCAGGCGATGGGTGCCTACCAGCCCTTCGGCGATGTGCGGCTCACGCTCGACGGCACCGGGGGCCCGGTGAACGACTACCGGCGTGAACTCGACATCGCCCGCGCCGAACACCGGCTGAGCTACACCCAGGGCGGCGTGCGGTTCCAGCGCGTGACGCTGGCCAGCCACCCGGCCCAGGTCATCGCCTGGCGGCTCACCGCCAACCAGACCGGCCGGTACAGCGGCCGCCTCGCGCTGACCGACCGCCACGGCGCCCGGCTGCACGCCGCAGGCCCCACGATCACCGCCACCGGCCAGTTGCCCAACGGCCTGACCTACGCCAGCGCACTGCGCGTGCGCCCCGAAGGCTGCCGGGTGACGGCGGACGGCGATGCACTCGTCTTCCAGCGCTGCACGGCGCTCACCGTGCTGCTCGCCGCCGGCACGAGCTTCGACGACGGCCGCCCGCCCTTGTCGCGCGTGCAGGCCCAGCTCGATGCCGCCCCCGCCTGGCCGCGCCTGCAGGCCGATCACCAGCGCGACGTCCAGCGCCTGCTCGGCCGCGTGCACCTGGACCTCGGCCGCAGCCCGACCGAGCGCCGCGCACTCACGACCGATGCGCGCCTGGCCGCCTACACCCGCGACGGCGGAGACCCCGAGCTCGAAGCGCTGTACTTCCAGTTCGGCCGCTATCTGCTCGTCAGCAGCTCGCGCGACTCGCTGCCCGCCAATCTGCAAGGCCTGTGGAACGACCACCTGCAGCCGCCCTGGAACAGCGACTATCACAGCAACATCAACCTGCAGATGAACTACTGGCCGGCCGAGGTGACCCACCTCGCCGAAGCCGCACGGCCCTTCCACCGCTTTGTCCAGCGACTGCTGCCGGCCTGGCGGCGCGCGGTGAGTGACCGCGCAGCGCTTGCCCTGTCCCACCCCGCGGCCTTGCCCGCCGAGACACCCCCGTGGGACGGCTCGGTCCAGCCGCCGACAGAGACCTTCCTGCGCGCCGATGGCCAGCCCATGCGCGGCTGGGCGCTGCGCACCGAGACCAACCCCTTCGGCGCCCAGGCCTACCTCTGGAACATGTCAGGCAATGCCTGGTACGCCCGCCACTTCTGGGAGCACTACGCCTTCACGCAGGACCTCGGCTTCCTGCGGCACGTGGCCTGGCCGGTGCTTCTGGAGGTGGGGCAGTTCTGGGAAGACCGCCTGAAAGCCCTGCCCGACGGCCGCCTCGTCGCGCCCAACGGGTGGTCGCCCGAGCACGGCCCGATCCAGGATGGCGTGGCCTACGACCAGCAGATCTTGTGGGACCTGTTCGACAACATCGCCCAGGCCGCCACCGCGCTCGGCAACAAGGCAGCACACGACAAGGCCGCAGGTCTGCGCGACCGGCTCGCCGCGCCGCGCATCGGACGCTGGGGCCAGCTGCTGGAATGGCTTGACGAACTCCAGGACCCGGTGCTGGACACCCCGCGCGACACCCACCGCCATGTGTCCCACCTGTTCGCCCTCTTCCCCGGCCGGCAGATCTCGCCCAGCCGCACGCCGGAGCTTGCCGCTGCCGCGCGCACCACGCTCGACGCACGCGGTGACGTGAGCACGGGCTGGTCGATGGCCTGGAAGATGGCCTTCTGGGCGCGCCTGCGCGACGGCGACCGCGCGCACCGCCTGCTGCGCGGCCTGCTCGCCGAGCCCGGTGCGCAAGCCGCCCGCCCCGGCGCCGAGGTGCATCAGGGCGGCACCACGGCCAATCTGCTCGACACCCACCCGCCGTTCCAGATCGACGGCAACTTCGGCGCCACCGCCGCCATCGCCGAGATGCTGCTGCAGTCCCACGACGGCGTCATCGACCTGCTGCCCGCGCTGCCCTCGGCCTGGCCGAACGGCTCGGTGCGGGGGCTGCGCGCCCGCGGCGGTTTCGTGGTGGACATCGCCTGGACGGCGGGCCGTGTTCGCCAGGCGACGGTGCGTGCCCTCGCAGGCCCCGGGGTTGGCCGGCTGCGTGCGGGCGAACGCATCGTCGAACTGCAGTTGGAACCTGGCCAGGCTCGCACGCTACGGGCGGGCGACCTGTACTGACATGAGCGAGATGAAGAACACAGCCGCAGAGGCACAGAGCCACGGAGAGGCTTCGAAGCTGCACCGATTCCTCTGTGTCTCTGTGCCTCTGTGGCTGTGTTTCCTGGGCCCGGTGGCTCAGGCGAAAAGCATCGACCTCACCCGCGGCTGGCAAATCGCCGTGACCGATTTCGAGGGCGAGGCCGTGCTCGCCGGCGAGCGCGCGACCGTGCCCAAGCCCGCCCAGCCGCGCGTGCCCGCCAGTCGCGTGGCCGCCGCCCGCGGCACCGACGGCTTCGTGACGCTGCAGTTCACCAACAGCTGGATCGCGCAACTGCGTTGGCAAGGCGGCCCGCCACTGGACCTCCGGGGCTACCTGCCCCACGGCACGGTGTCCTTCGACCTCGACGTGGTCGACCTCGCCCGCGGCGGCATGAAGTTCAAGCTGGGCTGCGGGCCCGACTGCGAGCGCAAGATCCCCTTCCTGTTCGCCGGCCGTGAGCGCGCCGGCCAGGGCGTGCAGCGGGTGACGTTCGCGCTGAGCTGCTTCTGGCGCGAGGGCGACGACTTCAGCGCCGTGCCTCGGCCGTTCACGCTGGAAGGCACGGGCAACGGCGAGATCCGCATCAGCCCGCCGACCTTCCACCGCACCGGGCGCCCCAACACCGCTTGCCCGGACTACCGCACCCAGTCCGTCACGCCCGAGCCACTGCAGGAATCCTGGGCCGTGGAGTGGTGGGGCCCGCGCCATGAAGCCAAGCTCGCCGAGATCCGCGCGCACCGCGCGGCGGGCCGGCAGGTGGACCTGGTCTTCCTGGGCGACTCCATCACGCAGGGCTGGGAGAACGAAGGCCGTGCCGCGTGGGCCACGCATTTCGCGCGCCACAACGCGGTCGCGCTGGGCTTCGGCGGCGACCGCACGGAGAACCTGCTGTGGCGGCTGCAGCATGGCGAGCTGGATGGCATGGCGCCGCGCGCCATCGTGCTGCTGATCGGCACCAACAACACCGGCGAGCGCCTGGAAGACCCGGCGCTCACGCTCGCCGGCATCCGCGCCAACCTCGACGAGATCCGCCGCCGGCAGCCGCAGGCCCACGTGCTGCTGCTCGCCCTCTTCCCGCGGGACGAAAAGCCCGACGGCCTGCTGCGCCGGCACAACGCGCGCATCAACGCGCTGCTGCCCCGCCTGGCGGACGGCCGGCAAGTCGTGTTCCTGGACATCGGCCCCGCCCTCACCCAGCCCGACGGCACGCTGTCGCGCGACATCCTGCCCGACTGGCTCCACCTCAGCCCCGCCGGCTACGAGCGCTGGGCCCAGCGCCTGGCCCCGCTGCTCTCGCAATGGCTCAAGCCCTGACGGCAAGAGCCCGAACGCCATGACCTCACTGACCTACGCCTCCCCCTTCCCCGCCGACTTCGTCTTCGGCGTGGCCGCCGCCGCACCGCAGATCGAAGGCGCCGCCTTCGAGGACGGCAAGGGCGAATCCATCTGGGACCGCTTCTCGCGCCAGCCCGGCGCCGTGCACGACGGCGACACGCTGGACGTCGCCTGCGACCACTACCACCGCTTCGACGAGGACTTCGCGTTGATGGCCTCGCTCGGCGTCAAGCACTACCGGCTGTCCCTCGCCTGGCCGCGCATCTTCCCGGCCGGCGACGGTGAACTGAATCAGGCCGGCCTCGACTTCTATCACCGGCTCTTCGCCAGCATGAAGCGCCACGGCATCACGCCCTGGGTCACGATGTTCCACTGGGACCTGCCGCAGTCGCTGGAGGACCGCGGCGGCTGGACGTCGCGCGTCACGGTCGACGCCTTCGCCCGCTATGCCGACACCATCGTGAAGGCCTTTGCGGACGACGTGAAGCACTGGATCACGATGAACGAGATCCGCTGCTTCACCTGGCTTGCCTATGGCGCGGGCACGAAAGCGCCGGGCCGCAAGGAGCCTGCCGCCGTCGTCAACCAGACCTTCCACCACGCGCTGCTGTGCCACGGCCATGGCGTGCGCGCAGTGCGCGAGTTCGGTGGTGCGGGCGCGGTGGTCGGGCTCACCGACAACTGCGACGTCTGCATCCCCGTCACCGAGACGGCGGCCGACATCGCCGCGGCCAAGGCCTGGTTCCTGGAGAAGAACGCCCACGTGCTGGGTGCCATGCACGCCGGCCACTACCCGGCCGACTACCTGGCGCGCGTGGGCGCCGACGCACCCACGTTGCTGCCCGGCGACTTCGACCTCATCAGCCTGCCCACCGACCACCTGGGCCTGAACATCTACACCGGCACCTTCGTGCGCGCCGGCCGCGACGGCGCCGCCTGGGAGGCCGTGCCGCTGCCGGCGAACTACCCGCGCGCCGACAGCCCCTGGCTGCACATCGCGCCGCAGTCCATCTACTGGGCCACGCGCTTCGCAGCCGAGTGCTACGGCCACACCTCGCTCTACATCACCGAGAACGGCTGCGGCTACAACGACGAGCCCGTGGTGAACGGCGAGGTGCTGGACCTGCACCGCCGCGACTTCCTGCGCCACCATCTGCGCGAGGCCCACCGCGCGGTCGCCGACGGCGTGCCGCTGCACGGCTACTTCCTGTGGAGCTTCATCGACAACTACGAGTGGGAAGACGGCTACCAGCGCCGCTTCGGCATC
>RXJW01000195.1 GCA_003963005.1 Burkholderiales bacterium | reverse complement strand
CGGCGTGGAGATCACCGACCCGGCCATCGTCGCCGCGGCCGAGCTGAGCCATCGCTACATCACCGACCGCTTCCTGCCCGACAAGGCCATCGACCTCATCGACGAGGCCGCCGCCAAGATCAAGATCGAGATCGACTCCAAGCCCGAGGCGATGGACCGCCTGGACCGCCGCATGATCCAGCTCAAGATCGAGCGTGAGGCGGTGCGCAAGGAGAAGGACGAGGGCTCGCTCAAGCGCTTTGCGCTGATCGAGGAGGAACTGCTCAAGCTCCAGCGTGAGTACGACGACCTGGAAGAGATCTGGACGGCCGAGAAGGCCCAGGCGCAGGGCTCGGCCCACGTCAAGGAAGAGATCGACCGCATCAAGCAGCAGATCGAGGAGCTCAAGCGCAAGGGCGACTTCAACAAGGTGGCCGAGCTGCAGTATGGGCGCCTGCCGGAGCTGGAGAAGCAGCTCAAGGAAGCCCAGGCCAAGGAAGCCGGCAAGGCCGGCTCCAACAAGCCGCAGCTGCTGCGCACGCTCGTGGGTGCCGAGGAAATCGCCGAGGTGGTGGCGCGTGCCACGGGCATCCCGGTGTCCAAGCTGATGCAGGGCGAGCGCGAGAAGCTGCTGCAGATGGAAGGCAAGCTGCACGAGCGCGTCGTGGGCCAGGACGAGGCCATCCAGGCCGTGTCCGACGCCATCCGCCGCTCGCGCGCCGGTCTGTCCGACCCCAATCGCCCGCTGGGCAGCTTCCTGTTTCTCGGCCCCACGGGCGTGGGCAAGACCGAGCTGTGCAAGGCGCTGGCGGGCTTCCTGTTCGACAGCGAAGACCACATGGTCCGCATCGACATGAGCGAGTTCATGGAGAAGCATTCGGTGAGCCGCCTGATCGGCGCGCCGCCGGGCTATGTGGGCTACGAGGAAGGCGGCACGCTGACCGAGGCCGTGCGCCGCAAGCCCTACTCCGTGCTGCTGCTCGACGAGGTCGAGAAGGCCCACCCGGACGTCTTCAACGTGCTGCTGCAGGTGCTGGACGATGGCCGCCTGACCGACGGCCAGGGCCGCACCGTGGACTTCAAGAACACCGTCATCGTGATGACGTCCAACCTGGGCTCACAGCACATCATGGCGCTGGCGGGCGAGAGCGAAGACGTCATCCGCGACGCCGTGTGGGGCGAGGTCAAGGGCCACTTCCGGCCCGAGTTCCTGAACCGCATCGACGAGACCGTCATCTTCCACGCGCTGGGCGCCGAGCACATCAAGTCCATCGCGAAGATCCAGCTGCGCCAGCTCGAGGCACGCCTGGAGAAGCTGGAGATGAAGCTCTACGTCAGCGAGGAAGCGCTGGACGAACTGGCCAAGGTCGGCTTCGACCCGGTCTTCGGCGCCCGGCCGCTGAAGCGCGCCATCCAGCAGCGCGTGGAGAACCCGTTGTCCAAGCTGATCCTGGAAGGCCGCTTCGGGCCGAAGGACGTGATCCCCGTCAGCGTCGAGGGCGGCGAGTTCAGCTTCGGGCGGACGGTGCACTGACCGCCCCCCGGCGGGATCACCACCGCGAGTGGTGGTCTTCCGTGACGCCGAGCAGGTCTCGCACCTGTCTCGGCGTTGCCGTTTCATGAGCGCGGACCGTGCCTGAGAAGGTGCCCACCGGCTGCACGTAGCGGCTCGCCGCGATGCCGAAGTTTTTGTTCGCGGCCCGCGCGCCCTCGGGCGTGAAGACGAGGTCCAGCAGCCCGTCGTCGGTGCGCACGCGCCAGGGCTCGAGCGGGCGTGCGGCGTTGAACTCGAACTGCGCGGCGCCGAGCGGAATCGGCTGCTCGTCCAGCCAGAGCACGTTTTCCTGCTGGCCGAAGTAGCCCTGCTGCAGGTTGAAGCCCAGGCCGGGTGCATGCGCGCTGGCCCAGCGCCACGCGGTGTCGCGGGCGAGCAGGCCGTTGGAGGCGTCGACGGCGCCCCAGGCGGTGTCCAGGCCGAAGGTGTGGCCGTCGGCCTGGACGTGGCCGCGCACGGGCAGTGCGGTGGTCTTTTGCGTCGCGTGCGCGAGGCCGCCGTCGATCGGACCGATGGCCAGCAGGGGCGGCGCCATGCCGCGCAGGTCGAGCGTGGCCTCCAGTTGCAGGCCGGGCACGTCGACCGCGAGGTGCAGGGCCTGATCCGGCCCGTGGTGCAGCGACAGGCGCGCACCGGGGCCGCGGAACCACGCGCGGGCCCCCACCAGCGGTTCATCGGCCACGCGGGCCTGCACATGCGGCAGGCCGTCCTGTGTCCAGTCGGCGAGCAATTGGCCGCGGCGGCGGTCGAAGGCGTAGGCGAAGGCCGAACTCACCCAGCCCACGTCCACGATCGCCACGCCGATGAAGACGTGCTCGTGACCCAGTCCGACGTACTGCCAGCGCTTGTGGTGCAAGCGCCGCCATAGCCAACCGGGTCGCGGTTCGAGGCCAGTCCAGTCGATGCGGCCGAGGGTGCCGGCGTAGCGGCCGTGGGCCGGCTTGCCGGCGGTGAGGACGTTGTCAGGCGCTGGGGTCATCGGGTGTGTTGACGGCGCCATTGCAGCGGCGACTGGCCGCTCCACTGGCGGAACGCGCGGGTGAAGGCGCTTTGTTCGGAGTAGCCCAGCAGCAGGGCCACCTCGGCCAGCTCGACGCTGTCGTCGCGGAGATAGGCCTCGGCGAGTTGCTGGCGCGTCTGGCTCAGCAGCGTCTGGAAGCTGTGGCCGTGTTCGGCCAGGCGCCGCTGCAGGCTGCGCGGGCTCATCTGGAGGCTCTGTGCGAGGTCGCCGAGCTGCGTGCGGCCGCTGCGAATCAGGCCCACCAGTGCCTGGCGCCACACACCGACCGGCTCGCTGACGGCGGCCACCTGCTGCAGCAGCGCCTCGGCCTGGGCGTCGAGCAGCGCGAGCAGCGCGGCATCGGCGCCGCGCAGGGGCAGGGCCAGGTCATGGGCCGACAGCACGATCCGCGTGGTGGGCCGGCCGAAGCGCACGATGCTGCCGAAGAAGTCCTCGTAGGGCCGCACGTCCGCGGGCCGTGGGTTGACGAAGTCGACCTCCCGCGCCCGCACCGGCTGGCCGGTGAACGCCCGCGTGAGCTGCACCAGCGCGGCGATGGCGGTCTCGTCGACCAGGGCGCCGGGTCGACCGCGCTCCACGCCCCATTCGATGCACACGCCGTCGGCGACCGGGTGGACCTGCGCGATGTTCACGTCGTACACCGAGCGGTGGTAGCGCTCCAGGCGCTGCAGGGCCTCCGCGAGCGTGCCGCAGGCCAGCGCCGCAAAGCCGACGACGCCGAAGTGCCGCGGCGCGATGCCTCGCGCCAGGCGCAGGGCGAAGCTGGCCTTGGGACCCGGGTCGAGTTCGCGCGCCTTCTCCAGCAGCGCCTGCCAGCGCCGCAGTGCGACGAAGGTCTCGGTCGGCGCCGGTGGCTCGCCGAGAGCCTCAGCACGACCGAGCCGGGCCATGTGCTCGAAGAGCAGCTGGACGTAGCTGGCGGCGACGCGGGTGTCGTTCATGGGAGGCGCATGATGGGCCCGGCAAAAGGCCTCGCAAGGCCGGGATAACGCCATCGCTGGCGCGATTTGTCAAAAAGGCCGGGCTGTACCGTCAAGCCAGGGGGAGGGCAGCGTCGCATCATCACGACATGGACTGGCTCCTCGACCTCTACCACCGCCACGGCGACTGGCGCGACCTGACGCTGGTGCTGCTGTCGCCCGTCTTCGCCGTGTTCATCGCGATGGAGGCCTGGCGCTTCCGCAAGACGGGGGTGTTCGACCTCCGGGACACCTTCGACAGCATGAACAGCGGCGGTAGCTACCTCGTCGTGGACCTGATCCTGCTGGTGGTGCTGGTCTTGCCGGCGATGGGCTGGGTGTACCACCACCGGCTGTTCACGATCGACGTCACCGTGTGGCGCTTCATCGGCCTGTTCTTGCTGGTGGAGTTGCTGTACTACGGGTTCCATCGGGCGAGCCACCGCATCCGCTGGTTCTGGTGTGCGCATGTCGTGCACCACGGCTCCGAGAAGATGAACTTCGGCACGGCGCTGCGGCAGAGCTGGTTCTACCCGATCGCCGGCAACTGGCTGTTTTACCTGCCGGCCGTGTGGCTGGGCTTCGAGCCGCGCTGGGTGCTGTTCGCACTGTCCCTGAACCTGGGCTACCAGTTCTTCGTGCACACCACCTGGGTGGACCGCATGCCGGCGTGGTTCGAGTTCGTCTTCAACACGCCGTCCCACCACCGCGCGCACCATGGCCGCAACCCGCAGTACCTCGACAAGAACTTCGGCGGCCTGCTGATCGTGTTCGACCGGCTGTTCGGCACGTTCGAGCCCGAGCGCGAGCCGGTGGATTACGGCCTGGAGCATCCGTTCCCGACGCACAACCTGTTCTGGCTCAACGCCCACGAGTGGCGGGCCATGTTCCGCGACATGGCCGCCGAGCCGACCTGGGGCCTGCGCCTGGCCCACCTGTGGAAGCCGCCCGAGTGGCGGCGCCACGGCAATGCCTTGCGCGATCAGGGCTGAAGGTACTTGGCCAGGAAGGCCTCGACGCGCTTGTAGTAGTCGACGCGATTGGCCGGGATGCCGAAGCCGTGGCCCTCGCCGGGGTAGACCACCCACTCGGGCTTCTGGCCTGCGGCGATCAGGGCGTCGCGCATGCGCTGGCCGTGCTCCAGCGGCACGCGGCGGTCGCGCTCGCCGAAGGCCAGCATCAGCGGGGCCTTGATGCGGGCGGCCTGCAGCACCGGGGAGTTGGCCCGCAGCATGTCGCGGTCGGTGTCCGGGTCGCCGATGGTTTCGCGGTAGTTGTAGCGGCGGCCATCCTTGGAGATGTCGTCGTCCACCCAGAAGTCGCCCTTCACGTGCAGTTCCAGGTCGGCCACGGCAAAGGCCGCGACGCCGCATTGGTACAGGGCCGGGTCCTTGATGAGGCCCATCAGCGTGCTGTAGCCGCCGTAGCTGGCGCCCATAATGCAGGCCTTGGCGCCAGCCTTCTTCTGGGCCTGGGCCCAGCGCAGGGCGTCGGTCACGTCGTCCTGCATGGCCTGGCCCCATTGCTTGAAGCCGGCGCGGAACCAGTCGTTGCCGTAGCCCGTGCTGCCGCGGATCTCGGGCTCGATGACGACATAACCGCGCGATGCCAGGAACTGCGTTTCCGCGTCCCACGACCACTGGCCGCCGCGGGCCCATGGGCCGCCGTGCACCAGCAGCACGGCCGGCAAGGGACCCTTGGCGCCGGCCGGCGTGGTCACCCAGACGGGCAACTCCTTGCCGTCGCGGGTCTTGATGCGGTGGAACTCGACGCTCGCCATCTTGGCGGCGTCGATCTCCTCGTTGGCGGCACCCACGGCGCGCCAGGGCTTCTCGCCCGCCTTGGGTTGGCCGCGGTACAGGAACAGCCGGCCGGGCTCCCGGTCGCTGAAGGCGCGCACCAGGGCGACCATGTCCGGCTGGCCGCAACGGCGGCAGTCGATGCGGTTGATGGTGGCGGGGAAGAGCTTGTCCACCTCCGCCTGGAAGGCCTTCATGCGCTCGTCGAACCAGACGGTGGTCTCGGCGTCGGCCAGCAGGCGAACGCCCAGGGCCTTGCCGCCCTCCGGGTTGGGCAGCAGGTAGCCACTGAAATCGAAACCGGGCACGACGACGATGGGTTCGGGCCGCGGCGTCATCGTGGCGAAGTCGAACTGCTTGAGCACGGCGGTGCCCCCGGCACCGCTCTTTTCCTGCACGTAGAGCGTGCCGTCGCTCGTGACGGCCTCACTGACGAACGGGGCATCAAAGGTGCCGGCCTTGAACAGTTGCTTCCAGTCGGTCGAGCCTGGCGCGCGCCAGAGCATGGATTGCTGGCCCTGCTTGTAGCGGTAGGCCACGCGCGGCTCGCCGCGCTCGTCGACCTCCCAGCCGGAGACGCCGTCGGGAATGTCGAAGTTCACGCGCTTGGTGCGGCCCGTACGGGTGCTGACCCAGAGCGGGCGCTCGTCGTCCCTGTCCTTGGCGTACGAGTACTCGGCCACGAGGATGTCGTCGTTGGTCTCACCCGCGCGCCAGGCGGGCACGCGCAGCAGCCGGTGGTACCAGTCGAGGATCTTGATGTTGATCAGCCCCGCGGTCATGCCTTCCTTCCAGCGGCGGCGTACCAGCGTGATGTAGTTGCTGCCGTCCGGGTCCACCGCGAACAGGCCAGAGGCCGCGCTGATGCGCCCCAGGCCCTCGGAGGTGTCGATGACGCTGAAGATGAGTCGGCCTTCGTTGACCCAGCGCACGTTGACGACTTCGCCGTCGCTGAACTGGGCCGTGCGGTTGATCTTGCCGGTGTCCAGGTCGATGACGGCCAGGCCTTGGCGCGGCAGCCCGCGCGAGGACACCAGGGCCAGTTGCCGTCCGGAGGGCGACAGCATCGCTTCGCTGAAGTCGGCATCCTTGAAGAACACCTCGGCAGGCGGTGGCGCCGCATGCGCTGAGGCAGCTTGGAGCAGGGCTGCCAGCAGCGGCAGCCGGAAGTGGCGGATCAAGGGCAGGAGCAGTCGCATGGCGTTGATCGATGGCGGAGTCGCAGCACTGTAGACGGCCGACATCCGCAGCAGTCTCCCTGGAAGCCCCTGGTTAGGGCGACAGAGAAACGCGGAGCCCGTCGGGCATGGCGCCCCGACGCAGCGGTGGGTCGGCGGCCGCAGCATAGGCGTGCGGCGGGCGTTCTCGCGCGCCGTCCCCTGGGCAATCCTCACCTCGCCCGGGGTGCTTCGCCCCTGCGGGACAATCCGGGCATGACTGCTGCTCCCCAAGACGCTCCCGTCGTCATCATCGGCGCCGGCCTCGCCGGCCTGACCGTGGCGCTACACCTCGCCGACACCGTGCCGGTCGTCATCCTCGCGAAGCGTGACCTGACCGAGGCCGCGACGGCCTGGGCCCAGGGCGGCATCGTGGGCGTGCTGGGCGACGACGATTCCATCGAGAGCCATGTCCGCGACACGCAGGATGCCGGTGCCGGGCTGGTGGACGAGGCCGCTGCCCGCTTCATCGCCGAGCGCAGCGCGGCCGCGGTGGGCTGGCTGGTGGAGCAGGGCGTGCCCTTCACGCCGGACGATTCCGGGCCGATGGGCCTGCACCTGACGCGCGAAGGTGGTCATGCCGTACGCCGCATCGCACATGCGGCCGATGCCACCGGCAAGGCCATCCACGATCAACTGCTGTCGGCCGCGCGCCGGCATCCGAACATCACCTTGCGCGAGCGCTGGATGGCGCTGGACCTCATCACGTCCCGCCACGTGCAGCGTGAGGATGTCGACAAGGGCGCGCCGCGCGTCTATGGGGTCTATGCCTTGGACATCGACGCGCAGCGCGTGGAGACGCTGGCCGCGCGGTCCGTCGTGCTCGCCACGGGCGGCGCAGGCAAGGTCTACCGCTACACCACCAACCCCGACACCTCCACCGGAGACGGCATCGCCATGGCCTGGCGCGCGGGCTGCCGCGTCGCGAACATGGAGTTCATCCAGTTCCACCCGACCTGCCTGTACGTGCCCAACGCCCACCCGCAGGACCGCGGATTCCTGATCACCGAAGCCCTGCGCGGTGAGGGCGGCCATCTGAAGTTGCCCGATGGAACCCGCTTCATGGCGGCGCACGACGAGCGCATGGAGCTGGCACCGCGTGACATCGTCGCCCGCGCGATCGACTTCGAGATGAAGAAGCACGGCCTGGATCACGTGTGGCTGGATGCCACGCACCTGGGCGAAGCCTTCCTGATCGAGCACTTCCCGACCATCCATGCCCGCTGCCTGAAGCTGGGCATCGACATCGCGCGCCAGCCCATCCCGGTGGTGCCGGCGGTGCACTTCACCTGCGGCGGCGTGGTGACCGACCTGATGGGGCGCTGCGACCTGCCGGGCCTGTATGCCGTCGGCGAGACCGGTTACACCGGCCTGCACGGCGCCAACCGGCTGGCCAGCAACTCGCTGCTCGAATGCGTCGTGCTCGGCCAGACCTGCGCCGGCGACATCCTGAGCCACCCGGCGCTGCCCCCGGCGCCGCTGCCGGCCTGGGACGAGAGCCAGGTCGAGAACGCCGACGAGCAGGTCGTCATTGCCCACAACTGGGACGAACTGCGCTTGCTGATGTGGAACTACGTCGGCATCGTGCGCACCACCAAACGGCTGGAGCGGGCGCTGCACCGCATCGCGCTGCTCAAGACCGAGATCGACGACTACTACGCCAACTTCCGCGTCACGCGGGATCTGCTGGAGCTGCGCAACCTCGTCGACTGCGCGGAACTGATCGTGCGCTCGGCGCTCATGCGCCACGAGAGCCGGGGCCTGCACTACAGCCGCGACTACCCCCAGACGCTGCCGGTCAGCTTCCCGACGGTGCTGATCAGCGAGCGGCGTCGCCGGTGAGCAGTGCTTGCGGCCCTTGCGCCGGTCTCGTGCCGTCCTGATGCCTCAAAGGTCTTCGTCATGCTGAAAGCTGCTTCATCCCGTCGCCATTGCTTGCAGGCCTTGCTGGCGCTGTCTGCGGCGCCGCTCGCGCGAGCAGCGACGCCTGCCGAAACCATCAGAGCCGCCGCCCAGGCGATCGTGACGGACGTGCTGGCCCGCTGCGGCCCCGGCGTGAAGACCGGATCTGGCACGCCGGTGGTCGCGGTGCGTGCCGAGCCTTTCCTGATTGGTGTGAACCTCGACGTGCCGGTGCCGGAGCTGGTCGTGCCGCCGGCTTGGACCGACCTGCCGCCGCCGCTGCAGCAGGTGTTCAGCGACTGGGTGGCGCGCGTGGGCGGGCCGGTACCGGCGGCCACATTTTTCGACGACACCTTTCACTGGGCGCTGGTGGCCCATGAGATGGCGCACTTCCTGATCGAGCGGAACGTGCCGAAGGCGCGTCGGTGGAATTTCTACGGCGAGGAAGCGCAGGCCAACCGCTTCATGGTTGCCTTTTGGCAGGCGCAGCCGGTGATGCGGGAGCGGCTGGCCCGCTGCGGGGCGGTCTGGGTGGCATTGCGCGACCAGCTGCCCAGCCCGGTGCCGCCAGGTGCCGATGCGCAGCAGCACTTCGAGCGCAACTACCAGGCCTTGAGCGAAGACCCCAACGCTTACGGCTGGTACCAGTTCAAGTGGATGGCCGATGCGTGGGTGGCCCGCGAGTCGCTCGGGTTTTCAACCGTGCTGGCCGAGACCCTCGCCGGTCAGCCGCGCGGCTGAGCTCACTTGCGGGCGCGAAGCGCCGTGCGTGCCTGCACGAAGTTGAACGCGTAGCTCACCGCATCCGAGATGGCGGTGTCGATCTCGTGGCGCTCGTGTTCGGTCAGGTAGAAGCTGAAGTCCACCTCATGGCGGATGTAGCGCGGTTGCAGACGGTTCAGCGCCACGCAGGCCACGTCGCAGAGCAGGTCGTTGCTGGCCCCCACCTCCGGGTAGTCCTTGGCCGCTTCCATCACGGCGGCGAAAACCTCGCGTTCATGGTGGTTGTACAGGGAGCTGAAGTCGGCAGACATGGTGCGGCCTTTCGTGGCGGTGCGATGCGGCTTTATAGCGCCGGGGCGGTGCTCGGCGGACTGTCCCAGATCAAGCGGCGCCGATCCCCGGGGTCATCCCCGAGACCTGTGACTTTCTGGCGGCGGTGAAGTCGAGCATGCGGGTGATGCAGCGCTCGGCCTTGACGCGGGTCGGTTCGTCCACGTGGATCTGAGGCTGCCCGCTTTCCAGGCAATCCACCAGGTTGGCCAGTCCGTTCATGGCCATCCAGGGACAGTGGGCGCAGCTCTTGCAGGTGGCGCTGTTGCCGGCGGTCGGCGCTTCCACCAGCGTCTTGCCCGGCGCCAGCTGGCGCATGCGGTGCAGGATGCCGTTGTCGGTCGCCACGATGTAGGCCGGCGCCGTGCCCTCGACGACCGCCTTGATCAGGGCCGACGTCGAACCCACCACGTCCGCCTGCTCGACCACGCTCTTCGGTGACTCCGGGTGCACCAGCACCAGCGCGCCGGGGTGCTGTTCCCGCAGCAACTGAAGCTCCAGCCCCTTGAACTCGTCGTGCACGATGCAGGCGCCGTTCCACATCAACATGTCGGCGCCCGTCTGCTCCTGGATGTAGCGGCCGAGATGCCGGTCCGGGGCCCAGAGGATCTTCTGGCCCTTGGCATGCAGGTCCGAGACGATCTCCAGCGCGCAGGAACTGGTCACCATCCAGTCGGCGCGGGCCTTCACGGCGGCGCTGGTGTTGGCGTACACCACGACCTGGCGGTCGGGGTGGGCGTCGCAGAAGGCGGCGAAGTCGTCGGCCGGGCAGCCGAGGTCGAGC
>RXJW01000113.1 GCA_003963005.1 Burkholderiales bacterium | reverse complement strand
GCCAAGAGCGTTGATTGCCCCCGCTGTTGCGGTCTGGGGTTCGGCCGCGCTCAATGGCAGGATCTCGACCCGGGCGACGGCCTGCCGAAGGTGCGCGTCAACGCGGGCTACCTGGCGTGGCTTGCGACGCTTCCCTCAGTCGTCATGGCGCCCCAAGATCCGGGCGGCTTGGTCCGCTTCCAGTTCGACGGCGGCCACGCGCTTTTGTTGCCGGTCAGGTCGTAGGCATGAACCGGTCTGACGCGGAAGACGATCCATTCGCGCTGTGGCTACCTTCGTGCGGGAAGATCGAGGGCGGTCGATTGCATGGCTACTCGTACACGTTCCAGCGCTTCGTCGGCACGGGTAATCGCCTGCGGATCGAGGCCGCGGTGACGCCACCCAACTGGCCGTTTCCCAAAATGGTGCTGATGGAGCCAGCCGACTACACATCGTTCCAAGCGGTGCCTGGTGAGGGGGCCAGGCGCATTCGCGCGAACGAGTTGGCTGCGGCGAAGGGCATCGGGCGTGCTGCTCCTGTCAATCCTGGAAAGAAGGAACGATGAGCGTTCAGACACCCGCGCGCGCATCGACGGCGCGGACTGGATCGTTGTCGTCAACGACAGGACCATCGCGCTGCGCAGACCGTCGTTGGACTGCGACCCGCGAGTCGCGTACAGCGAGATGAAGTTCGACGCCGACCAAGAGGTGCTCCTCGAACATGGCTGCGTCTCCGCCACTAGATCCGACGAGAAGGGAGCGGGGCAAGTCAAGATGTGGCTGTTCCGCGAGCAGCAAATCGCGAATGAGGACGTCCTACAGGGCCGATCCGAAGGAAGCGCCTGGCGAGCGTCATGTCTACGGCGGCCGTAGACAGTTTGCCGTCAGGCCGGCTGGGTACCGCCATGGCCGGGGCAGGCGCCGCTGGGGCAACCCGCTCAAATAAGATGTTGACGCATGGACTACCGCATCACTTCAGACCGCCGCGGCTTCTGCGCAGAGGTTGAGGGCTACCTATGCTTCGTGAAGCCGATCCTCGCAGAGGGTGCGTTGCTGTGGCAGTGGTCGATTCAGTCCGGTGGCGGATGGACCGGCCGTGGCGGAAGGGACGTACATCAACATGCCGAGGGCGTCGAGATCAGCGCGCAGGATGCGGAGGATGCCATGCACGCCTGGATCGAGGACCCTAAGAAGCCATCGCTCGCATTGGTCAAATAGCATGGAAATGGCCTGATGCTGACTCCCAAGGAACTCGAACAAATCGGCTGGAAGTTGTGGAACGAGCTTCGAGGTGAGGTTCGTCATCCTGTGCCAGGCTCCTTGGTGCCGTACTGGGACAGGCCTCTCATTCAGAAGACCGACAACCGAGGCCCTGTTGCGATCACGTGTGGGCGGTGCAACGGTGCTTGTGCGATAGCAAGTTTCTCCGCCAAGTACAGCGGCAAGTGCTTCGCGTGTGGCGGCTCCGGCGTTCGCTTCGTCTCCAAGGCTGCGTACGCGCGCCAGCGAGCCGCGACCCGCGCTATGGCGTCGGCCTCGGTCAGGTCCACGAACGGATCAAGGAAAGAGGACTGTTCATGAGCATGCCGATGCGAAGGATCGACATGGGCGAGGCGCGGGATAGGCTCGCGGCGTTTGAGGCCCGTTGCAGCACCCTCAGGGTCACCGGTCAGAGGTTGCTCGCGCGGATTCGTCCTAGCTCGAAGTACTACGGGCAAGGCACTCGAGGGCAGCTGTTCGCTGTCGTCGTCGCATCGCAGGGCGAGTATGGCGTCATCGGTGGTCCGGGTGGTCAGTACCGAATGAGCGACGTGGATCTGTTCGCCATCTTCTCCGACGATGCCGAGCCCATCCAGCTCACGTTTGAAACGTAGGGACGCGACTATGTCTGGCATCACTGACGAAGAATGGGACAGGCTCTGGCAGGACGACCCGTTTGAAACTGCAAGGCTGCTGCGGCTGATCGACACAGTTGACTGGCGCGGCCATGGCAACTTTCGGACGGAGATCCTGAATCTGCACCGTCTGGCCATGGATGTGTTCAACGAAGGCCGTCGCTATCAAGTGGGCAAGCTCTTCGAACTCGCGGTCGACTTGGAAGAGAGGGTGCGAGACGAGCTGGGGGACCGCTTCGACTCGGTCAAAAGAGCCCTTTCCGACCTCACCGACCTCTACCCCGAGAGCCTTTCTTACGACGACTCCGAGGGAATGAAGGAGCCTTCCTGACGGCAAGGACGGCGGCAATGCGTATTCCCAGGGACCCATACAGTGTGGTGGTTGCGCTCATAGAGAAGGACGGCGCAGGCAAGATGCCGATGAACCTGGCGCGAGCGATCGCGGATTGTTCTGTCGAGGAAGAATGGCCCTACGAGGTGCTGGGTGGGCAGGACAACGAGGTGTGGGTTGCGCTGTCGCGCCCAGAGGGGTGCGAGATGACACCTGCCGAGGAACTAGCCCGAGAAGCCGTAGGGCATCGAGGGGCGATCTGGCGGATCGTGAAGTTTGGGCATTGAACGAGTTGTTTGCGCCGGCGGTCGGCACTTGCGAGACCTGATCTCACCTTGGGCTGGTGCACGGCCGGCGACGGGGCGCGGCCAGCCTTGTCGTGCGTGCGGCGGGGTCGTGGACACCGCTCAGTTCAGCAGCCAGCGCAGTGCGCCACCCTGGGCGATTTCTCGGCCAGAATGGTAGCCGGCCTGCCCGGAAGGCCTGCCGCCCACATTGGCGAACTTGTGATCCGGGACATGACTCTGGTCCGATCTGCGCCCGTCGTATGCCGCACTCGTCAACCTTTGTCGCACCGACCTAGTGGGCACGTCCATCGCAGCGATCAGGGGGAAAGCAATGCACCATCACTTCGGCACAGAGGCGGGCGCCCGCGTCTATGCCACCTTGCTCGATGAGGTTGGGCCACAACTTCTCAGCGACATCGCTGACTGGGTTCAGCAGAGCCTCAAGCGCTACGCGAAGGCGCTGAAGCGCATCAAGCCGGAGATCAAGCACTCCGAAGCCATCGAGGTGATCGCGCAAGCGCTGCGGTTCAAAGACTTCCGAGAACTCAGCGCGTCGCTGGACAGGCCGCACCAGGGCACTCGGGCCATCCTCGAGCGACTAGAGCCACTGTTTCGCTGCCCGCTGGAAAGCTTCGAGCCGCCTTGCTCGACCCTAGCCGAACAACTTGGCCGCATGGCCGTCGGCATTGGAGAACAACTGGGTGTGAAGCCGCAGGAGGTCCTCGACAAGGTGATCGCGTATGCCAATGAGGCAGCGTCCTACCAGGAACTGCTGGCGCGAGACCCGTACGCGGTGCAACCCGTCTACATCGCATACGACGAGGAGAACGGCTCCTTGATCGATCCGTCTGAAGCAGGCGAAGTAGTGCTCCACCATCTGCAGCACGAGATCGATGCGAAGACGCCTTATCCTGAGAAGCTGAAGAGGCTGACCACGCTGCTGCGCCGGAACCCTACGCTGCTGCCGGCATGGGAGTGGGTCCTCGACCTGGGGCTTACGTTGCCGGTGGCAAAGCCTTCCGACTGGGATGACATGCTCTCCGGCGGAAGCGCTGCCATCTTGGAGCTCATGCGGCCGCTGGGGACGCTAGACGATCGCATGCCGGCGGTTGATCAGCTGGTCAACGTCGTCAGACTGATGATGCATCACCTCACCCAGCGCGGCGAGGCCCGCGCGGCCCACGCGCTGGGTGAGTCGCTGATCACGCGGTTGGCAGAGCCTGCGCCTTCGCTGATTGCAAGCTTTTGCGTGACGCTGGTGGCGCGAGGTATGCGGGATGCGCTTCTTGCTGAGATGGAAGACGGCTTGCTTGATCACCTTGCTGAGGCCGTTGCGCAGACCGACGTTGAGGCGCTGATCGCGGCGGGGTTTGTGCTGCTGCAAGCCGAGGAGGTGAACGACGGCCTGCGCCTGCTGGCTCGCGCGGACCTGCTCGTGGACGGCGCCCTGGTGAAGGCAATGCGGGGCAAAACCCATTTGCTGCTGCGTAGCGACGCAGAGGACGCAGAGGGTGCCGAGGGTGCAGATTCTGAAGCTGCCTTCGTGCTGATGTCGTCATTCCTGGTAGCTGATCCGGATCTGTGCGCGCTGGCAGCCAAGGCTATTGACATTCCAGGGATGCGGATAGCTCGCAAAGCTATTCAGGAGATGAAGGACATGCTGGAACTGGCCTCGGACGCCTTTTTCGCGGAAGACTGGCGCGTCTCCTGCACGAGCGAAGCGGTGAGTCGGGCCAACAGCATGGCTGGCGAGTTCGTCGCAGCTTGGTCCAAGAACTGGGCCCGCTGACCGAATCCTGGAGTGGCATCGTCCTGGTCGCAGCCAGGTGCGTCTCTCAGGGTGCCCTCGGCGGCGCCCGCACACTGTCGGCCGACTCAACCATCTGCTTCGACGCCTGGCGGCTTGTAGACGCGCGCGGCCGGTTGGCCGACTGGTGCATCTCGGACCGGTGTGTTGGAGCGCCAGTGCGCCATGACCAAGACCCGAACGATTCCCAACCCCGCATCGAGCGTGCTGCGCGCAGCCGTCTTGGCCGCGGTACTGGCTGACGCCGAGAGCTTCTATCCGATTCGTCACGACATGGCGCTGATGGTCCTCTTGGTGCCGGCAGCCCTGTTGATCGGCGTGTCAGAGGAGCATGTCGCTCGGGACCTCGGCCTTGCTCTGGGCGGTGCTGCGAAAGGGACCGCGCCCAACCCAGCGTCCCGCCTCTGGGGGCAAGCGGTCGTCGGCGGCGCTGGACTTGGCCGCCCACCGGAGTTCCACGTGCCAGCAGGGAAGGCTGCCGTGTTCCTCTACGTGCCGATTGACGCCGTGCTGGGCCGAACCTTGCCTGAGCTGCAGCTGGATCTGGGGCTGCCATGGTCCGATGAGAACGGGAACCCGGTGTGGTTTGATGAGTTGTCCTTCTCGTAAGGGGAGGCTTGCGCATGCGGATCTGGTCCGTAGTCTGAATCCAGAGTCACCCACGCCATCAAGGCGTCGGGCGACAGAAAGGGGCACAAGCGACGCGCTGCCCCACTCCCAACTTCAACGAGGAATCCCATGCTCATGAAATTCATCCGTTGGCGCCTTGGCAAGGCCATCGCCTCCGCTCTTGCCACCCTCGCCATCAGCGGGCTTTGGACGGCCTGGCCGGCCGCTGCGGGCGGCCGTAGCGGGGCAACATCGCTCGTCAACCAGGTGCTGGGTGCGGTTGAAGGCCGCAATACCCATGAGGTGCCCGCCGCAGGACGGCTCGAGGTGGCATTCAGCCCGAACGCTGGCGCCGAGGCCCTTGTCGTCAAGACCATCGACTCCGCTCAGCAAAGCGTCCGGGTCATGGCCTACAGCTTCACGAGCGCGCCCGTCGTGCAGGCGTTGCTACGAGCGCAGAAGCGCGGCGCCAAGGTGCAAGCCGTGGTGGACTACAAGTCCAACATCGCCGACGACAAGTCGGGCAAGGCCCGTGCAGCTCTGAGCACGCTGTCCAACGCAGGCGCTGACGTCCGCACCATCGACGTGTACGCCATCGCGCACGACAAGGTCATCGTCGTGGACGGCAAGACGGTTGAACTTGGGTCATTTAACTACTCGGCCGCGGCGCAGTCGCGCAACTCGGAGAACGTGCTGGTGAACTGGGACAACCCGGCCCTTGCCAAGGCATATGACGCGCACTTCGAGCGCAACTGGAGCCAGGGGCGCTCGTTCTCGCCGCGGTACTGAGCGGATCGCGCGAGCATCAGGGAGCCACTATGAACAGCGACCCCATCGCCAACGACCTTTTCGCGAGGCTGGTGGCTGCGGCCACCGCCTACCCGAGCCATCTGTTCCCGCCGCTCAGTGATGAGGTGAAGGCGCGGCATCCGGAACTCGTCGCCGCGGCCTCGGCCGACATGGGGCGCACGCTGGCGCCGCTGCTGGCGGAAGCCGCTGTCGCAGTGCTGCGTGCGAGCGACAGCGCCAGGGTGTCAGCGCGGGGCCGTGAGGGCCTGGAGGGTCTGGACCGTTGGGTCGGGCAACTGCAGCACCGGCCAGGGGCGCCTCACCTAGCCGAGCCGGTCAATCCCGGCGAGCAGCGCGTCGACGTGAGCGGCTCGCCACCCGCGGCGGAGCCTGAGCCGGCAAATGCCGCAGAGTGGCTACTGAGGGTTGCTGACCTGGGCGCTGACGCGAGAGACGCGCTTCGGTCCGGCAAGGTGGATCTCGCTATCGAGCACGTCATTGCAGCGGCCACAGCCCTCGCACGGTGGCACGCGACGCTGACCCTGCTGAGTGCGGGTCACGGCCCGAATCCGCACATCCCACGCTACCGATAGAAGCATGGTCCAGAGGGACGAGGACCAGAACATGCGGACCACAACATCGACGGCGTCCCTCGGCAGCTTAGACGAGCGCGACTACGGCATTCCGGACATCGAGCAGCTACGGGTGAAGCCCGACACAACCAGCTAACGGAGGCTCTCTTGAACAAGAATCTGCAACATCGGCTCATCGCTTTCGGCTTGGCTGCCGTTGTGCTTTCAGGCGTCCTCGGCGTGTACCTCTACTGGTTCACTCCCGAGTTCAACGCGAACAGCCTGGTGAAGACGATCAACGAACATCCTCAGCGGCCCGACGAAACCGAGGCGGAATACGTTGCCGCTCAGCCGATGCGGACGCGGGAGATCAGCCTTCGACCGTTCGAGCTCCTCCAATTTGACGGACGGCGCGATCGTTTGGTGGTTAACGAGAGCGGCTTCCTGTACATGGCCCGCTACGACCCAGAGCAGGGTGTTTTGACGATCGCGATCAACCCCGCAAAGGTGCCGGTCGGCGTCAGCCACTCCACCATCGAACCGTATGCCGTCTACTTGACGGACTACGGCGCGAAGGGCCAATTGCAGGCCCAGCTCAAGATGGCACCTCCAGCCTTCAGAGGTTTCGCGGACGGGGCGCATTGGCGTCTTCACTACCGCTATGACAACCTGCGGCGCCATTCGACTGAGGGGCGCTATGGAGAGAACCGCACCTATTCCGCGCCTGTTCGGTTTGAGGCCTTTGAACTGGTGGCCAAAGACGGAACGGTCGTGTTCACGGCCAAGCCGGAGCGCTGAGCAACCGAACCTCGGCGGCCTATGTGACCGTCGCTCTCGTAGCCGCTCCGGCGGTACGCCCGCAGACAAGGCAGACCCCATGAGGAACCACTTCATGCGCACTGAGCGCATCGCCCTGCTCTTGGACGGCCACGCTCGGCCGCCCGATGAAGGCATCTGGTGGGGGACTGTCAGTGCCTTGGACCGTGGGGCATGGGGCGCCTTCGTGTTTGCTGCTGGGATTTAGGGAGAAGTGCCATGGGCGCAGAGGTTTCCTCAAATCACGCGTCGCCACTTGGGGCGTTTCGTCGCCTGGACAAGTGCCGGCTCTGCAAGCTGTCGATTCGCCGGGCAGACGGCGATGACGTCGACGCCGCGTTATGCAGCCAATGCACGAAGTCCGAGGAGGCCGCGCTGCTGGAGCCGGTGGCGGGCCTGGCGCCGGCCCGGGGTGCGGCTGGTCCATTCGCCCAATTGCTCCAGCTCAATGCGCAGGACGCTCAGCCAGCGCAACCGCCCACTGGCGGCGGCCAGGTTCGGCCGCTGGTGGTCAGGAAGGGTGCCGACAGCGGCGCGCGCGGTGCCGCTGAGCCGGCGCCGCCTCGGGAGTTCACCCCTGCGGACCTTTCGATGATCCGCAAGCTCGGGCGGATCGTCCCTGAGGCCCAGTTGCTTGAGATCCTGAACCAGCGCCTCCTGGCGGACGTTGGACGCAGAGTCATGCCCTACACGGCCGAGCAGTTGTCCAAAGCGCTGGCGGAGCAGCAGACACAGGCGGACAAGGGCGGAGCCCGCGACTGGACGGCGCTGCGCCGTCTTCTGGCGGACGCTCGGCGCAGCGGCGTGCTGGACGCCGTCAACGAACAGGTGCTCGAAGACTTTGCGGTGGTCTTCCAGCTCACAGCCAAGCAGCTGGTGGACCTGAAGGACATCGTGCTGCCTGCCCTGGAGGATTGAGGTCATGGGTGACGTCATGCATGCGGTGATCAGCCGCCCGGAGATGCGGGACGCAGTGCTGAACTTCGGTACCGTGAAGATTCCGTTGGCCGACTACGAGACGACAGGGCTGTGCTGCGTCTGCGTCGGCCCTCGGGGATGCGGAAAGACCAATGCCGGCCAGGTCATGGTCGAGCAGCTGTCGCAGCAGGGCTGGTGCTCGCTGATCATCGACCCGGAAGGAGAGATGGAGCTGATGTACGGCCAGGCCGTCCAGAGCCCGGGCGAGCTGCGCGAGCGGTTGCTGGCGCGTGACAAGCCCATCGTTGTGGTGCGCGCTGCTGGCGCAGACGAATTCGTCCCCTACGGCGAAGTGATCCTGGAGGTGGCGGACCTCGTCCGCAAGCCGCTCTTGGTGATGGTCGATGAGGGGCAGCTGTTCAGCGGTCCACAGCTGCGCGCGGACAGCCTGGGGGAGGCGGCGCGCATCCTGCAAGACTTCGCCGAGCGCGGCCGCAAGCGCGCCATTGACTTCTTCGTCACAGCCCTACGCCACACGGGCAGTGTCAGCCGGTCTCTGTTCGACAGCGCCAACCTGACGCTGATAGGAGCGCAGCGGGACTCCCGGACTTGGTCCTCGCTGGCCCCGCAGTTCAAGTCGGTGGGCCTGAGCTTCGGCGATCTCAGCTCGCTGGGCGCCGCCGAGTTCTTCTGCACGAGTACTCGCGGCGTCGAGAAGGTGCGGATGCCAATGGCTGCGGCGCTGGCCAAGGTCGCCCCCAAGGCGAAGCCGGCAAAGCGCGTCCTGCCCGCCACCTTCAGCCAGTGGGACCGAGCAATGCGCGACATGCCGCGGCAACGCCTAGCCGCGCTCACGGACCCCGTGGTCGACCTGCTGGGACAGATCGCCGGTGTTCCGCCAGCGAAGATGGATGCAGGAAGGGCAGCGCTGCTGGACGAACTGGCGTCGAGATGATGCTTGAGCCAGGCCATTCAGACCCGTTGGGCCTGGATGCACAGGCGGATGAAGGCGAGCTCGGCTGGAAGACCTTCGTCCTCGTGCAGGGCTACGGGTGTCGGACGCGAGACCTGGCCGCCGTGCTCGGACGGCCGGAGGAGGAGATTCGACAGGTCCGCAACCAGGCCAGGGCCAGCGCCGCGGCGCAGCGGCGCCCCCTGGGATTTTCGGCGCTCTTCGAAGCGTGGCATGGTCGCCCGCCGGCAGACGAGGAGTGGCCGCGGCCGGCATTCGTCAAGGGCAGGGGCGCGTACGAGTGGCAACAGCCCGAGTTGACCCTGATCGCCACGCTGGTGGGCCAGATCAGCGTGCCGGCGATCGCCGCTGCGTTGAGCGCCCGTCTGCGCGAGGTCACTGGCGACCCGTCAGCGACCCGCAGCGCAAGCAGCGTCCAGAACGTGCTCGGCAGCATCGGCCTTCAAGCCGCCGATGTGATCGGGGGCGTGACGGTGAGGGACGCGGGCGCGGCGGTAGGCGCCACGACCAGGATCCAGCAGGCCCTGCGCAAGGGGCACCTGACCGGGCGCAAGGTAGGCCAACGCCTCGTGATTGCCCGCGAGGACCTGGAAGCGTTCCAGGAACAGCTGGAGGTGCCACCCGAGGGGTATGTCGCCCTGTCGTCGCTGCGTGAGCCGATGGGCATTCGGTCGGGCAAGCTGGCCGAGTTCGCCCGCATGGGATACATCCCGTCCGCGGTGCAGGTTCGGGTCAACGGGCGGCAGGCAGGAGACGCAGGCCTTTGGTTCGTGAGCCCCGGCGTGGCCAAGCAGTTGCTCGTCGACCGGCAGGCCGGCAAGCCGATGCCATGGGCGGGGCGGCCCCAGCTCTCAAACCTCAAGGCGAGCTGGAAACTCTTCCAGGAACGGCGGCACCCCGAGTCCTGCGAGACCTGTTGCAACCTCTGGGGCCAGGGTGGTGCGCCGCTCGACTTCGCGGGCTTCGCCGCACGCTACCCCGGCCTGGCGCACGGGGCAAAGCGGCATCTGACCATGAAGTGGACGCCCGGCCTGACCCTGGATGAGGCCGCCAGCCGGGCAGGGCGCTCCGTGAGTGATGTGCGGACAGCTCTGCGCAGCGGCGCGCTGGTGGCCACGCTCCGCGATGGACAGATGTTCCTGTCCAAGTCCGACGTCGCTCGCTGGATCGCGCGCAAGTGCCCTCTTGGTGACGGGCGGGGATCCTGGATTGCCATCGAGGAAGCCGTTGAACAGTACGGGTTCAGCCGCGAAGAGTTCAAGGGCTTCATCGAGCGTGACGAGATTGAGAGCCAGATCGGGATGGAGGGCGAAACCCTCGGGCGGCTCTACCTGGCGCGCCAGCAGTGCGTGTCGTTGCGTGATCGGATCGGCTACACCGAGGTGCACGAAGCTGCTC
>RXJW01000099.1 GCA_003963005.1 Burkholderiales bacterium | reverse complement strand
CCCCAGGCAGTATGAAGAGCGCTGGGTCGCGGCACAGCTCAACAAGGCCGCGTAACAAGGATGCTAAGAGCTACGGGATTCAGGGGCAAGGTCAAGTCGCTCTGCACATGCTGTATCCCGGCCACACCGAGGCCGAAGGCCCACTGCCCCATGCAGGGCTGAACTTCGAGGTCGACGATATCGAGGCGATGCAGGTCGACATCGAACGACTGGGCGGCCAGATGATCGAGCTGCGCGAGCCCGGCACGGGCGTGCCCGTGCGTGTCGCGACGTTCCGCGATAGTGAGGGCAATGGTTTCGAACTGCGCCAGCAACCGCGTACAGCCGCTGGCGCGTGAGCGGCTAAGGACGGAGCGCAATCAGCGTTTCATCTCGCCATGCGCCTGGCGCCAGCCCCTTGAGTGTGTACGGGCCGATGGCCACGCGGATCAGCCTGAGCGTGGGAAACCCGACCGCCGCCGTCATGCGCCTCACCTGGCGATTGCGACCTTCGCGGATGACCAGTTCCAGCCAGGTGGTCGGGGTGGACTGGCGTGTCCGGATCGGCGGCTCTCGCTCCCAGACCGCGGGCGGCGCATTGAGCACCCGCGCCTGCGCCGGCTTCGTCATGCCGTCTTTCAGAGGCAAGCCGCTGCGCAACGCCGTCAGTGCCGCATCGTCCGGAACGCCTTCGACCTGCACCCAATAGGTCTTGGGCATCTTGAAGCGGGGATCGGCGATTTGTGCCTGGAGCCGACCGTCATCGGTGAGAAGCAGCAGGCCTTCGCTGTCGGCATCGAGTCGGCCCGCGGCGTAGAAGTCAGGAAGGTCGATGAAGTCCTTCAAGCCACGCCAGCGTCCTTCAGCCGTGAACTGACTGAGGACACCGTAAGGCTTGTTGAAACGGATCAGCGGCAAAACGCTCATGCCGCGCTACGCGCGGTGAGGTTGCAATACTGTCCTTTGAAGTACAGCAGGGGCTGCGTTGCAGCGATATCTCGCGGGTTCAAAGCTTTCACTTCACCAATCACGATCAGGTGGTCACCCGCAGCGTGTTCGGCGTGGATTTCGCAGTCAAGCCAGTGCAGGCTGTCGGCAATGATGGGATTGCCCAGCGGCGACTCCTGCCACTCGACGCCGCGCCACTTGTCCTCGCCTTGCCGCGCGAACTGGTCGGAAATCCCGACCTGCTCGCCTGACAGGATGTTGACTGCGAATCGGCCGGCCTGGCGAATTCTGGGATAGCTGTACGAGCTGCGCTTCACGCTGAACGAGACCAGCGGTGGGCTCATCGACACGCTGTAGAAGGACTGGCAGGTGAAGCCGATAGGCTCGCCATCCACGTGCGACGTAATCACCGTGATGCCTGAAGCGTAGTGCCCGAGCGCTTCGCGAAAGCGCAAGGGCTCGATGGCGGAACGGGTCAGCGACACGGTCAGGCCGAGAGTTCCTGCCGGACGATCTCCGCGCCGGCGTTCAGTGCCTCCAGCTTGGCGCGGGCGATGGTGCGAGACAGCGGCGCCATGCCGCAGTTCGTGCAGGGGCACAGCTTGTCGGCATCGACGAACTGCAGCGCCTTGCGCAGCGTGGCGGCCACTTCCTCCGGCGTCTCGACGGTATTGCTGGCGACGTCGATGGCGCCCACCATGACCTTCTTGCCGCGAAGCAACTCGATCAGCTCCATCGGCACGCGCGAGTTCTGGCACTCCAGCGACACCATGCCGATGTTGGACTTTTGCAGCTTCGGGAAGATGCGCTCGTACTGACGCCATTCGGACCCCAGCGTCTTCTTCCAGTCCGTGTTGGCCTTGATGCCGTAGCCGTAGCAGATGTGCACGGCGGTCTCGCACTTGAGCCCTTCGATGGCCCTTTCTAGCGTGGCGATGCCCCAGTCGTTGACCTCGTCGAAGAACACGTTGAAGGCGGGCTCGTCGAACTGGATGATGTCGACACCGGCCGCCTCAAGCTCCCTGGCTTCCTGATTGAGGATCTTGGCGAATTCCCAAGCGAGCTTCTCGCGGCTCTTGTAGTGGGCGTCGTAGAGCGTGTCGATCATCGTCATGGGACCCGGCAGGGCCCACTTGATGGGCTGCTTGGTCTGCTGGCGCAGGAACTTGGCGTCCTCGACAAAGACTGCCTTCTGGCGAGACACGGGGCCCACGACGGTCGGGACGCTCGCGTCATAGCGATCACGGATGCGGACGGTCTCGCGCTTCTCGAAGTCGACGCCGTCGAGGTGCTCGATGAAGGTCGTGACGAAGTGCTGGCGGGACTGCTCGCCGTCGCTGACGATGTCGATGCCGGCGTGCTGCTGCTCGTGCAGCGACAAGCGCAGGGCGTCACGCTTGCCGTCAGCCAGCTCTTCGCCTTGCAGCTTCCAGGGCGACCAGAGCTTCTCGGGTTCGGCGAGCCAGGAGGGCTTGGGCAGGCTGCCGGCGGTCGAGGTGGGGAACAGTTTCTTCATTTTTGGCGGACTTGTATTTTTATAAATCAGTGAGCGTATTCAGCGGACCACTGCTCGAGAACGGCCTGATAGGGTTTGATGAAGTGCTCCTCGGCAAACCTTCCTTGCTCAACAGCCAGCCTGCTGCGTTCTTCCCGGTCGTAAACAATCTGTGTCACCGAATGGTCCTGATTCTTCAGGTTGGGTCGATAGCAGGCGCCTGCGGCTGAATTGGCGTTGTAGATCTCGGGCCGATAGATCTTCTGAAAGGTCTCCATCGTGCTGATGGTACTGATGAGCTCAAGATTGGTGTAATCGTTGAGCAAATCACCAAAGAAGAAGAAAGCCAGCGGTGCCACGCTGTTGGGCGGCATGAAGAAGCGGACCTGCAGGCCCATCTTCCTGAAATAGCTTTCGGTCAGGGATGACTCGTCGGGCTGGTATTCGACCCCCAACACCGGGTGCCGGTTCTCGGTCCGGTGATAGGTCTTGCTGTCCGAGACGCTGAGGCAGATGACGGGCGGCTTGGCGAAGTGCCGCTTGTAGGCGTCCGAGTTCACGAAGTGCTGGAAGAGCTTTCCATGCAGGTCGCCGAAATTGTCCGGAACGCTGAATCCCGCTCGATCCTTGTTGTGCTGCAACAGCAATACGCTGAAATCGTAGTCCCGAACATAGGAGGAGAAGTTATTCCCCACGATGCCTTCGGTGCGCTTGCCCGTCTTGTTGTCGACGATATAGGTTTTCAGTATCTCGATCGCCGGGAAATTGCTGCCGCCGCTGTCAGAGCCAACATTCATTTCGACGGAGATGATCTCCAGCTGAACGGAATAGCGATCCCCTTTGGGGTTATCCCAGCGCGCCAGAGCGTTGAAACGGTTGTCAATCATCCGCAGGGCGTTGCGCAGATTCTCCTGACGCTTCTGCCCACGAGCCAGATTGGCGAAATTGGTGGTTGCGCGCGTACTGTCCGATGGGTGATAGTTCTCATCGAAACAAATACTCTTGATGGCGAATGCAAACTGCTGATTCATCGCGATAAACACCTGAGCTGTTGCAGGCGTGTATGGGTGCGCCGTCGTCCGGAGACCTGGCAATGGCGGCATCCTAGGGATCACGACCCATGACGTAAAATGGTCTTTTCTCAACGATCCATCGAATTCGCTCATGATTGAACGCTCGCACCTGGCGGTCATCCGGGAAGTGGACCGCAACGGAACGTTGACGGCCGCAGCCGAGGTGCTGTGCCTGACCCAGTCCGCGCTCAGCCATGCGATGAAGAAGCTGGAAGACAACCTGGGCACGCAGATCTGGCTGCGGGAGGGGCGTTCGCTGCGCCTCACGCAGGCCGGCGAATACCTGCTGGCCGTGGCCAACCGCATGCTTCCGCAACTGGAACTGGCTGAGCAGCGCGTGCGCCAGTTCGCCGCAGGTGAACGCGGCACGCTGCGCATCGGCATGGAGTGCCATCCCTGCTACCAATGGCTGCTGAAGATCGTCTCGCCCTACCTCGCAGGCTGGCCCGACGTGGACGTGGACGTGAAGCAGAAGTTCCAGTTCGGTGGCATCGGCGCGCTGTTTGGCTACGAGATCGACCTGCTGGTGACGCCGGACCCGCTGTTCAAGCCGGGCCTGCACTTCGAGCCGGTCTTCGACTACGAGCAGGTGCTGGTGGTGAACAGCCGCCACGCCCTGGCCGGCGCCGACTATGCCAAGCCGGAGCATTTGACGGGTGAAACGCTGATCACCTATCCGGTGGACATCGAGCGGCTGGACGTCTACACCCAGTTCCTGATGCCCGCCGGCATCTCTCCGCGCCGACACAAAGGCATCGAGACCACGGACATCATGCTGCAGATGGTCGCCAGCGGCCGTGGCGTGGCGGCCCTGCCGCGCTGGCTCGTCGAGGAATATGCGCAACGAATGGATGTCGTGCCCGTGCAGCTGGGCAAGAAGGGCGTCGCCAAGCAGATCCACCTCGGCGCCCGCGACAGCGAACTGCACATCGATTATCTGAAGGCCTTCATCGAGTTGGCACGCAAGGGCGTTGCCACCGAAAGCAATCCATGACCGACACCGCCAACTTCAAGCGCGAACCACTGCCCTTGCCGACCTACATGCAGGAAGGCCCGCGCAAGGTGCTGCTGCATTCCTGCTGCGCGCCCTGCTCGGGCGAGGTCATGGAGGCCATGCTGGCCACGGGCATCGACTACGCGATCTTCTTCTACAACCCCAACATCCATCCGCTGAAGGAGTACGAGCTGCGCAAGCAGGAGAACATCCGCTTCGCCGAGCAATTCGGGGTGCCCTTTGTCGATGCTGACTACGACCGGGACAACTGGTTCGAGCGCGCCAAGGGCATGGAGAACGAACCCGAGCGCGGCATCCGCTGCACCATGTGCTTCGACATGCGCTTCGAACGTACGGCCTTGTACGCGCACGAAAACGGCTTCCCCGTCATGACCAGCTCGCTGGGCATCTCGCGCTGGAAGGACATGGCGCAGATCAACGACTGCGGCGTTCGTGCCGTCGAGAGCTATCCCGGCCTGCACTACTGGGACTACAACTGGCGCAAGTGCGGCGGCTCGTCGCGCATGATCGAGATCAGCAAGCGCGAGGAGTTCTATCAGCAGGAGTACTGCGGCTGCGTCTACTGGCTGCGCGACACCAACCGCCACCGCGTGGCCCAGGGCCGGCCGCGCATCGAGTTGGGCGTGCAGTTCTACGGCAAGGATGATTCGCCGCTGGGCGAGTGAGGCCGGATCGACCGTCGCTATCCAGCTCAACTGAAAGGGAAGCCCGGTGGGTGATGAGCCGTCGCTGAAAGCAAGTCCCATGGATGTCTTTCAGCGCCCCTGGTACCGGCTCAGCTCTTGTTTTTTGCCGTATATCTGGTGGTGCTCTGGTTCGTCCTCGGACCGAGCAATCCGGCGTACGCAGTGAGTGTGGCGGCAGGAACGTTCGCGCTCGGGCCGGCGGTAGCGATCTCCCCCTTTATGCGGCGCCTGCCGCGGTGGTACTTCCGCGTGTCGGCGGGCGAGCGCGTGCTTCACCTCATCGTAGGCATCGGCGCCTTTGCCTGGCTGCTCGATATCTCCGGATGGAATCGTCGCGTGGCCGAACCCTTACGCAGGTTCACAGGCAAAAGGACAGGCTTACGGGCCTTGGAAGACTCGCTGCGACGCAATGCCGGCGCCCACGGAACCTGTTTCGTCATCCACGTCCTGTTGGCCATCCTCGCGATGTTCACTCGGCACCCATGGGCCGGCGCGCTGTGGATGCTTTTACCGGGCGTCGCCATTCATCTCTACCCGGTGCTGCTGCAGCGCTCCATCATGCTGCGACTTCAGCCGCTGCTGGACAGAGCTGAATCCTGAAGATGCCGCCATCGCTACGAACGCTGCGTCAACGTGGCGATGACGAAGTGCACGCGGCACTGGGTGCTGTGATCAGCTGAGCCAAGACAGGCCAGCAAGTCATCGGCCAGCGATGGGCAATCCTGCGCAGCGCGCTGCCGTAGTAGGTGCATGCGCTGCAGCCGCGCCGCCCACGCCTGCAGCACCTCGGGTTCGGCCGGCCCTTCGAACGACAGCTCGCGGTCTGCCAAAGTGCGCTGCAGCGTGACGGCAAAGCCTGCCGCCGACAGAAAGTCGGTGAGCTTGGCGCCCATGTCGAAGTCATAGCGGCCAGCCGCGGCGCTTTCGCGCGCGAAATGGCGCAGCAACTGCTGAGCGGCCACGGGTATTGGTTTGTGCTCGAACAGGCCCGAGACCTCCGTCAGCGCAATCCAGCCACCGGGGCGAAGCAGTTCACTCCAACGCGATAGGACGTGCCCGAAGTCCGGGAAGTACGCCGCGGCGAAGCTGGCCCAGATACCGTCGAAGCCATCGCCCACCTGTGGGTCGCGAAGGTCGCCGGCATGGAAGTCGGCGCCTTCGATCCCTCGCGCTTTTGCGAGCGCTAGCAGTTGCTCGTTGCCATCGACCCCGACAACTTGCGCGCCTCGCCGGGCCAACGCGGCCGCTTGGTCGCCCACGGCGCAGCCGAGGTCCAACACTCGCGCCCCGGCCAGCTCAGGCAGTGCGTCGTAGGCGTCAGCCCATGCGCGCCAGCCGTACTGGCGCCTGTACTGCTCAGCGAGATCCATTCAGTCAGGTGTTCTTCGCAGCCCACTCTTCCATAGCTTGCTTAAACGCCTTGCTATGCGGTGTCGTAGCGCTGTGCAGCATGCTGCTGGCGAACTCGGCAAAGTGCTCCAGCACATCGATTGGCGCGTCACTTAAGGGCGTTTTGTCATCTTTGTGCCCCCACACCCGCATCATCTTGAAAACGTCTTGGGACAAGAAGACCGTTCGGTCCTCTTCAGTCACCTCTGCCTTGAGGTTGTGCGCGAGGCGATTACGGATCTTGTTGAGATGCCGGATGCCGCCGATCAACCGCCAGACGGCGACATCGCCCCGGTCCGTGAGCAAGTTCGCCTTTTGAGCAAAACTCAGTCGCGATCCGTCTATGTCGCCAAGCATCGGATTCATGTGCTGCAAGTGCTCCGTGAGGTAGTACTCGACATGCAAATGCGCGCGCAGGATTCGCCCGATCGTGTCCACGTCCTGCTTCCATCGCTCCTTTAGAGCGTGGTACTCCGCTTCCATCGATGCGATGGCCGCTTCGCGCCCGCCTAATAGCTCGAGAACTCGGTTGGCAAGGAATTCGGTCTGTGCGTCGTTCATCGTGTCTCGATGGCTCAAGCTATCGCCACTGTCCAAGGGTGAAAACTACGTCGAATTGAAACGATACGACACCAGCGACTCTCGGTCGCTATCCGCTACCAGCAGCTTTCCTGCCGGCGGAAACGCCCGCTGCACGCAGTGCTCTCGTGGGCACACGCGGCAGCCTGGCCCGATGGGCACGGCCTGCGCGGCGTTACCCAGGTCCAGCCCGTCGGCATAGACCAACTCACGCGCATGCGCCAGGTCGCAGCCCAGGCCGATGGCGAAGTGCTTGCGCTGCGCCCTGTACCCGCCGCTGCCGTGCCGCTCGATGGTGCGCGCGATGCCGAAGAAACGGCTGCCGTCGGGCATCTCGGCCACCTGAGTCAGGACGCGGCCGGGCTGGGCAAAGGCCTCGTGCACGTTCCAGAGCGGGCAGGCGCCGCCGTGGCGTGAGAAGTGGAAGCTCGTGGCGCTCTGGCGCTTGGAGATGTTGCCGGCCTGGTCCACCCGTACGAAGTAGAACGGCACGCCGCGGGCGCCCTGGCGCTGCAGCGTGGACAGCCGATGGCAGATGGTCTCGAAGCTGACGTGGAAGCGCTGCTGCAGAAGCTCCACGTCGTAGCGGCATTCGCGCGCGGCATTGAGAAAGGCTGCGTAGGGCAGTAGCACGGCCCCAGCGAAGTAGTGGGCCAGGCCCTGGCGAGCCAGCGCGCGGGTGGCGTCGTCGGAGAAGCCGGCCTCGCGCACCTCGGCGGCAACCGCGTCCGCCGCGACCAACAGCGCGTACTGGGTGGCCATCTGGAAGGCCTGCTGCGCGTCGGTCAGGTGCGGCGGCAGGTGCAGCCGGCGACGGCGTGCGTCGTAGTGGCGCAGCAGGCCGGCATCGCCTGGGTCAGCCAACGGCTCCACCGTCACCCCGCATTGCTGCAGCAGCGCCTCGCGCAGCGGCGCGGCGCGCTGAGCGGGTTGCAGCGCCAGGCCTTGCGCCAGTGCTTCGGCCAAGCGGTCCAGCGCGTCGATGTAGTTGTTGCGCCGGTTGAAGAAGTCCCGCACCTCCTCGTGCGGCAGCGGCGCGGCCCAGGCGCGCGGCTGGCCGGTGCCGGGGTCCCGCCCCTGTTCGCCGTAGAAGCGGTCGATGAGCTGCGCATGCTCGTCCTGCAGGCGCTGGTGGCGCTGGTACAGCGCCACATAGGCCTCGGCCAGCTCGGGCGCCTGCTCGACGAGCCGGGCAAGCTGCGCGGCCTGTGGCGGCTCGTGGCCCAGCGTACGGTCGTTCAGCGCAGCGTCCAGCTCGGCCAGCAGGCGCTTGTCCTGCTCCTCGGAGAACTGCGCCACATCGCCGCCGAATACCTCGGCCAGCTTCAGCAGCACGGCGGCCGTCACGGGGCGCTGGTTGGTCTCGATCTGCGAGACGTAGCTCAGCGACAGCTCCAACCGAGCGGCGAGCTGGGTCTGGTTCCAGCCCAGTTGCTCGCGCAATCGACGAACGCGCGGCCCGACGAAGAGTTTGCGGCCCGCCGATTCGATCTTTGCAAAGTTCGCAGATTTCACTATTTGCTTGCGAAGTGATTTGCAGTTTTTCCTTTTCACATCAACCACTTGTTGAGCGATGTGAAGCCTGTGGATAGATTCTGTGTGAAATCAATCCGAGCGTCCAGGAGACCTGTTCATGACCCGCGACAACCTGCCCCGCGTGCCCTTGCTGATCAACGGCGAGTTCGTCCAATCCCGCACGACCGAGTGGCGCGACGTGGTGAACCCGGCCATCCAACAGCCCCTGGCCCGCGTGCCGATGGCCACGGCCGACGAGGTGGATGCCGCCATCGCCGCCGCCCAGGCCGCGTTCAAGACCTGGAAGAAGACACCCATCGGCCAGCGCGCACGCATCTTTCTGAAGCTGCAGCAGCTCATCCGCGACAACATCAAGTCGTTGGCCGCCACGCTGACCGCCGAGCAGGGCAAGACACTGGCCGATGCTGAGGGCGACGTGTTCCGCGGCCTGGAGGTGGTGGAGCACGCCGCCAACATCGGCAGTCTGCAGATGGGCGAGCGCGCCCACAACGTGGCCGGCGGGGTGGACACCTACACGCTGCTGCAGCCGCTGGGCGTGTGTGCCGGCATCACGCCGTTCAACTTCCCCGCCATGATCCCGCTGTGGATGTTCCCGATGGCCATCGCCACCGGCAACACCTTCGTGCTCAAGCCCTCCGAGCAGGACCCGCTGGTGACGATGCGCTTGGTGGAGCTGGCGCTGGAAGCCGGCGTGCCGCCGGGTGTGCTGAACGTGGTTCACGGCGGCGAAGCCGTGGTGAACGCCATCTGCGACCACGCCGACATCAAGGCCATCTCCTTCGTCGGCTCCACCAAGGTCGGCACCCACGTCTACAACCGCGCCAGCCTGGCCGGCAAGCGCGTGCAGTGCATGATGGGCGCGAAGAACCACGCCATCGTGCTGCCCGACGCGCACAAGGAGCAGACGCTCAACGCGCTGGCTGGTGCCTCCTTCGGTGCTGCGGGTCAGCGCTGCATGGCGCTGTCGGTGGCCGTGCTTGTGGGCGCCGCCCGCCAGTGGGTGCCTGACCTGGTGGAGCGCGCGAAGCAGCTGTCCGTCGGCGCTGGCGACTCGGCGACGACCGATGTGGGCCCCCTGATCTCCTGCGCAGCGCGTGAGCGGGTGGAGGCCCTGATCGCCCGCGGCGTTGAGGACGGTGCCAAGCTGGAGCTGGACGGCCGCCTGCCCCCGCTGACCGGCGTGCTGAAGGAGGGCAACTTCGTCGGCCCGACCGTCTTCAGTGGCGTGAAGCCCGGCATGTCGGTCTACGAGCAGGAGATCTTCGGTCCCGTGCTGTGCATCGTTGAGGCCGAGACGATGGACGAGGCCATCGCCCTCATCAACGCCAACCCCAACGGCAACGGCACGGCCATCTTCACGCAGTCGGGTGCGGCGGCGCGCAAGTTCGAGGAGGAGATCGACGTCGGCCAGGTCGGCATCAACGTGCCCATCCCCGTGCCCGTGCCGCTGTTCTCCTTCACGGGCTCGCGCGGCTCCAAGCTGGGCGACCTCGGCCCCTACGGCAAGCAGGTCGTCATGTTCTACACGCAGACCAAGACGGTCACGGCGCGCTGGTTCGAGGACGACGTCAGCACCGGCGTCAACACGACCATCACGCTGAAGTAATCGGCCGGGCCGCATCGCCATGGAATTCGAGCTGAGCGAGGAGCAGCGCGCCTTCGGCGAAGCCGCACGCGCGTTCGCCCGTAGCGAGCTAGCCCCGTTCGCGGCCCAGTGGGACCGCGAACAGGCCTTCCCGCGCCAGGCCATTGCGGCCGCGGGCGAGCTGGGCTTCTGCGGGCTCTATGCACCCGAACGCATCGGAGGCCTCGCCCTACCGCGTCTGGAC
>RXJW01000203.1 GCA_003963005.1 Burkholderiales bacterium | reverse complement strand
AGCCGTTGCTCGAAGGGCAGCGCCTCGGCTGCTGCTTGGGTGGCGGTGTCGTTGAGCGCAGCAATCATGCCGTCCAGCCGCAGGCCGCGCAGTTGATCCAGGGTGTGTTGGTGAAGCATGTCGTGTTCGTTGGATCAGTGATGGCCGTAGTAGCCGGGGCCGCGCACGTTGTCGTGAGTCGGCATCGACGGCGTGGCGCCGGCGAGCAGGCTGCTGTCTTGCCGATCGAGGCCGCTGGCCAGGATGGACTTGACGCTGCGATAGTGCGGCGCGCGGATCGACTGCGCCCTCGCGCATGCCGCCTCCAGCCGCTCGTCGCCGTACTCACGGGCCAGCCTCATCAGGCCTAGGCACGCGCGGTAGCCCTGCTCAGGGTGCTTGCGATGCTCCATCTGCCAGCGCACCACGCCGGCGGTGGCGGCGCCGATACGCTCGCCCCAGCCGATGAGTTTGGCCGGCGTCCACTGCCGGTGTGCGCGGTGCGACGCCGGCATGTGCTCGGCCACCGTGGTGAAGCTGCCGACATGGGGATTGAGCGCGTGCGCGGCGATGCGCTGGCGACGCAGGAGCACCTCCAGCGTGCCGGCCGTGATGCGCAGCTCCACGGCGGCGCCGACGTGCTGGTGCGGCACCGAGTAGTAGTGGCCCTCGAAGGCCACGTGATAGTCGATGTTGACGCGCGCCGGCTTGAACTGCGCGAGCACCATCGGCATTGCTGGCAGCGGCCTCAAGGCCGGTGCATCCAGCGCCGCAAACGCCACCGCCCTGCAGCCCGGCAGCTTCTTGAACGGCCGCTGGTTGAGGTCGACCAGCAGCTGGGCGATGGCACGGTTGAGCTCCACCAGGCTGAAGAAGCGCCGATGGCGCATGCGCGCCAGGATCCAGCGCTCGACGACCTGCACGCCCACCTCGACCTTGGCCTTGTCCTGCGGGCGCCCTGGCCTCGCCGGCAGCACCGCCACGCCGTAGTGCTCGCCCAGCTCCTGCATCAGCCGCGCGGTGACGGGCTCGTAGGCATCGGGGTTGGCGATGAGCGCGCGCGGCTGGTCGGGCACCAGCAGCCGCGGCACGCCACCGATGAACGTCAGTGTGGCAATGATGGCGCTGACCCAGTCGGCGGCCGTTTGCTGCCACGTGGCGCAGGCGTAGGTGTAGTTGGATGCACCCAGCACGGCCACGAACACTTGCGCGCGGCGGATCTCGCCAGTGCCGGCGTCCACCACCGGTACCGTCTGGCCGGCGTAGTCGACGAACAACCGCTCGCCGCCGGGGTGTATCTGGCGCATCGAGCGCTTGAGGCTCTTGGCCCAGGTGCGGTACTTGTCGCAGAAGGCGCTGTAGCGGTAGGCCGCCTCGCCGGCCCCCGCGCTGTACTCCTCCCACAGCAGCTGCAGCGTGACGCCGGGGCGCTTGAGCTCCTGGTGCAGCGCGGCGTAGTCGGGCTCGCGCCGCGTACTGCTGCGAGGGCGTGGTGGTGGGTACAGCCTGGCCTGCAGTTGGTCGTCGGTGAGGGTGCGGGCCAATGCCCAGTCCACGCCGGCATCGCGTGCGTACATCGCGATGTCGCTGACGGTGGATTTGCTGATGCCCAGCGCGGCGGCCACCTGCCGCGCGCTCAGGCTGGCCTCGGCCAGCAGCTGAAGTGTTTGTCTGATCTTGCTCATGCGGACCCTCGGTGTGGGCATCGCCTCTCCCGGCCAAAAAAGCCGGGCAGCCTATGCCTCGTTGGGTCACTCAGGACACCCGCTCGGTGTCCGCCATCAGTTTGGAATGCCGTCCGCCATCAACGTGGAACGGTGTCCGCCATCACAGCGGAATGCTGTCCGCCATCAGAGCGGAACGGTGTCCGGGATCGCGCGGAACACGCAGAACTGGGGGTGCCTTGCTACCGTGCGTCGCCGCAAGACACAGGATGCACCCTCGGGTGACGACCTCAGGGACGGCACCGATGCGGACTCCGGTGGCAAACTGAGCCCATAGGCGAAGTGCCAGCCGACCTCTGGAACAACACCCATGAAACGCATCCGCGTCGCGAAGGGCAAGCACGTCATGATCTCTGCCGAATTGGCCGAGAAGGCTGAGCGGGTGTTCGGCCGCGGCTTGTCGCACGAGGTAGTGCGGACATTGGCGACGCTGGAGCCCAAGAGCCGTTCGACGCTCATGGCAGGTAGTGCCAAGCCGCTCGCGCTGGCCAGGTCGCAGGCTCGAACGAAGAAGAAGGCTTCCAGCGACTCCTAGACGTCTTGCTCGGAGCGGAAGCGCTCGTGCCAGGCAAAGCTCGGTCGCTTTCTTGTCGGTGCGTGGGTGGCAGTCCACAGCAGCCCCTTAAGCAGGCTCGATGCGCGGGCCCAGGCGTCCTCGCCGGTCAGACTTCCTCGCGCAGCCGGTCGGCAAGCGCCAGTGAGGGCTTCTTTCCCCCCAGGTCACACGAGATGGCGGGCGCCTTCAAAGCCAATGTACAGGCCGACCACGAGAATCAGCGCGCCAGAGAAGTAAGGTGCCTTGCGCGCGAACTCCCCGAACCCGCTCCAGCGCTTCGATACGTGCTTCACGCTGAGTGCAGCCATCGCACCGGAGACCACCATCGTCAGCGCCAGCCCGACACTGAAACACAGCACCAGCGCGGCCCCGAGCGTGAATTGCTTCAGCTGCAGACAAAGCAACAGGACCGTGATCGAGGCCGGGCACGGAATGAGGCCGCCGGTGAGACCGAAGATGATGATCTGCGTCGTCGTGACCTCGCGGTTCGCAAAGCGCCGCTTGATGTCGTTGGCGTGGGCACGCTCGTGCGCGTCCTGGTACTCCAGGTCACCTACCTCCAGCCCTTCGTGATGGTGGTCGTGTTCATGCTCGGTGAACGCCAGGTCATAGTCGTGCCGATGGCCTTCGTCTCCCAGGCTTAGCCGCGCTTCGAATTCATGCGGCTCGGGAATCTCGTCGACGGACTCCAGATAGCCCTTGCCCTCTGTGAAGCGGAAGGTTTGACGAGCACCGTCAGGACGGGTCGTCGTGACCTCAACCTCGCCCGCCGACCAGCGGTGGCCGTTCTCGATGTGCAGGCGAAAGCGTGGCGGCACGCCGGTCTCAAAGACTTCCAGCCGGACCGTACCGTGACCCGTATCGACCCGCTTCAGCTCGTCATGGTCATGATGGTGGTCATGGTCATGGCTGTGCCCATGACTGCGCTGATCGCGCCAAGTACGCCACAGCATCCAGGCGGCAACGCCGACGATGAGCACGGCGGAGGCGACCTGGAAGTACGGCTCCGTGGCCTCAGCGTTCCAGTTGCGGCCGAAGTAGAGGCCGGCGAGCGCGACCAGCCAGACGACGGCGGTGTGGGACAGCGTCGCCGACAGCCCCAACAGAACGGCCTGCGTGAGCGTACCGCGGATGGCCACGATGAAGGCGGCCATCATCGTCTTTGAATGACCGGGCTCCAGGCCATGAAGAGCGCCGAGCAAGATGGCGCTGGGCACGAAGAGCCAGGCGTTGCCTTGCTGCAGTAAGGATGCGAAGTCGGTCATGAAATACGGTTGTTGATGAGTTCGTTTGGTACCCCACCCCAGTACCTTTGCGTACTCTACCCCAGTACCCTGATAAAGTCAGCCCATGTCCCACACAGTCACCGGTCAAAAGAGTCTTCTTGCACGCGTGCGCCGCATCAAAGGCCAGGCTGACGGCCTCGAACGCCTCATCGAGGCAGGGCAGGACTTGGACTGCGGCAAGGTGCTGCAGCAGATCGCCGCCATCCGAGGCGCGGTTGCCGGTTTGATGGCCGAAGTGCTGGAAGGCCACCTGCGCGACCATGTGGCGGCAGAGCACATCACGCCCGAGCAGCGTCAGGAAGAAATCGAAGAAGTCGTCTCTGTGCTTCGCACCTACCTGAAGTAGCCCTGATCGCATAGCGATGGCGAAGCACCACGTGCGATCGCCCTCGTCGAGCGATAATCCAACCGTCATTGGGGAGTAGCCGCTCTTCGCCCGAAGAGGCTGACGTCAACACCTGGCCCGCAGGCCATGGCGTCAGCAGTTTCTCGACCTGGCAAGACCTTTGACCACTTCGCCTCCGCACTGGCCGGGGAAGCGACGTGGTCATTCGTCTTGGGACCGGCCGTGGAACGTTTGTGGAAGCACTCCTCGTCTCGACTGGTGTCGTCGCTCTCGCCGAGATTGGCGACAAAACCCAACTCCTCGCCTTCATCCTGGCCGCTCGCTTCAAGAAGCCGTGGCCCATCATCGCCGGCATCCTGTGCGCCACCATCGTGAATCACGGCGTCGCCGGCGCCTTGGGCGCTTGGATCACCTCAGCAGTCTCTCCCGCGATCCTCCGCTGGGTGCTGGGTGCCTCGTTCATCGGCATGGCCATCTGGACCTGATTCCCGACAAGATCGAGGAAGAAGAGACGCAGGTCGCGAAGCGCTTCGGCGTCTTCGGGGCCACGTTGATTACCTTCTTCCTCGCCGAGATGGGCGACAAGACGCAGATCGCCACCGTGGCCTTGGCGGCTCACTATGCCAACCCAGTTTGGGTGGTCATCGGAACCACGCTGGGGATGCTCTTGGCCGACGTGCCGGCCGTGTTCATCGGCGACAAGCTCGCCAACAGAATTCCGATGAAGCTGGTGCACTCCATCGCTGCGGCGATCTTCGCCGTGCTGGGCGTTGCAACGCTTCTGGGTGCGGGATCAGGCTTTGGCTTCTGAAGTGGTCCCCAGGCGCCCTTGAGTGCAAGCGCGGTTTCTGGACAGGCGTCGATGCCGAAGTACCCTCAGAGGTACTTCGAGATGGCCTTGAATTCCTGGATGGCGTCACGGGCGCTTTGCTTGCCCTCGTGCACGGCCTTGTCCAGGCAATGGTCGATATGGTCGTGAACCAGTGCCCGCTTGGCATTGGTGATCGCACTCTCCACGGCCTGCAGCTGCTGGGCGATGTCGAGGCAGCTGCGCTCTTCCTCAAGCATGGTGACGATGCTCTTCAGATGCCCCTGGGCCCGCTTGAGGCGCTTCAGCACCTCGGAATGAGTAGTGTGAATCGTCATGATTCGCATCCTATCCGGGGGGATAGGAATTTTCGTTGACAAGGGTGATTTCGCAGTGCAACAATTTTGGCATTCCCACTTCGGAGCCCAGTGCGTGGACAGTGCCAGTTGTTGCAGCGATTCCGTGCGTGCCGTGATGGCCGCCGCCTGCCAGGCCATCTGACGCCCGCTCCGGGCTGCTGGCCTCGCAGGCCGTAGCCCTCTACTTCTTCAGTTCGCGAATCGCCCCATGGCGATACCGTGGCCTATTGGCCAGGGCATCCCATGGTCGCTCACCGTCCGCAGCACGCCTCCAACGTCCAGGAGAGCAGTGATGCGCAAATCCATTCCCACCGATCCCGTGCGCACGCCGTCGTGCCCGGTCACGACGCAGCTCCATCGCCAGGCCCGCCATCCCAGCCTTGCCGAGCGCGTGGCCGCTCTGGACCGCCTCACGGCCTGGCCCACTCTGCGGCTGCGCTGCGCCTTGCGCCAGCCGGCCTGAACCGCTTCCACCCAACGACAGGAGCTGCCATGGACCCCGACCCTAGTTGGCGCCACTGCGCGCCACCTCACCCCGCACTTTCCACTTGTACTCAAAACCCGGCACCGCCGCGGAGGACTGGTCTCGCCTGAGCGCGACGACGGTGTCTCCGCACCTGCCGCAGGAGATACCGATGACCCTCAAGTTCCGTTCGCTGGCAGCAGCCATCTTCATGGGCCGACTGCTCCGGCGCGCTCTTCGCCCCGCAATCCAGCACCCTCGGCATCAGGCTTTCGGCTTGCTCGTCGCCGGCCCCGGTGCAGAGCGCTGAATGCGCCGCGAGGAGGATTCCCATGAATTCCACAAACCTGCTCAACGCCGCGCCTGTGCCGCCGCACGCCGGCGCAGCCCTGGATACAGCGCACGTCGGCGACATCCGAGGTGCGCTCGGAACCATCAAGCTTGGTGACGCCGGCCACGAGCGTGGCCTGTTTCGGCGCCTCAAGACGCTGCTGGCCATCCTGGGGCCGGGCCTCATCGTGATGGTCGGCGACAACGACGCGGGAGCGTTCTCGACCTATGCACAGGCGGGGCAGAACTACGGCACCACCTTGCTCTGGACGCTCGCGCTGCTGATCCCGGTGCTCTATGTGAACCAGGAGATGGTGCTGCGCCTGGGCGCGGTGACCGGGGTGGGCCACGCGCGACTGATCCTCGAGCGCTTCGGCAAGTTCTGGGGCGCCTTCAGCGTCATCGACTTGTTCCTGCTGAATGCGTTGACCATCGTCACCGAGTTCATCGGCATCGCGCTCGGCCTGGACTATCTGGGCATTCCCCGGCTCCCGGGAGTTGGCATTGCCGCGGTGTTGGTCATGATGGCGGCCAGCACGGGCGACTTCCGTCGATTCGAACGCTTCGCGCTGATCCTGGTGCTGGGCAGCCTCTTGTTGTTGCCGCTGTTCGTCATGGTGCATCCCCCGATGGGACAGGTGGTGCACGACTTCAGCACCGTGCAGATGCCGAAGGACGGCAAGCTCAGCGACGTGATGTTGCTCATCATCGGCATCGTCGGCACGACGATCGCGCCATGGCAGTTGTTTTTCCAGCAGAGCTATGTGATCGACAAGCGCATCACGCCGCGCTTCATCCGCTACGAACGCCTCGACCTTTGGCTGGGCATCGTGCTGGTGGTGCTGGGGGCGGTTGCCTTGATCAGTCTCGTGGCCCATTGCTTTGCCGGAAAGCCGGAATTCGGCCAATTCACCGACGCGCTGGGCGTCGCCCGTGGCCTGGCCCAGTACCACGGCCATGGGGCCGGAACGCTGTTCGCGCTGGCGTTGATCGACGCCAGCGTGATCGGCGCGGCGGCGGTGTCGCTGTCCACCGCCTACGCGGTGGGCGACGTGCTGTCGGTAAACCACTCCCTGCATCGCAAGCCCCGCGAGGCCAAGGGCTTCTATCTCGTTTACTGCGGGCTGATCGTGCTGGCAGCGGCCCTGGTGCTGCTGCCTGGCGTCCCGCTCGGGCTGCTGACCAACGCGGTGCAGACCTTGGCCGGCGTGCTGCTGCCCAGCGCATCGGTCTTTCTGCTACTGCTGTGCAATGACCGCCAGGTGCTGGGCCCGTGGGTCAATGGCCGCTGGACCAACGCCTTCACCTCGGCCGTGGTGGCGGTGCTGGTGATCCTGTCGACCGTGCTGACGGCCGCAGTGATCTTCCCCGACATCGGCGAGAACCAGATCGTCGCGATCCTGGTCGGCGGGGGCGTGCTGGCCACGCTGATCGGCTTGGCGACCTTGGCGATGCGAGCCTATCGCGCGGCGGTCAGGCCTCGGTCGCAGCACCATGGGCGGGAGTTCAACCCACGGCAGATGGAGCAGTGGCGCATGCCGCCCTTGCATCTGCTGGAGCCGGCCCAGCTCACGTCATCGACGCGGCTCTGGATGGGTGTGCTGCGCTTGTATCTGGTGCTGGCGGTCGCGATGGTTGCCGTGCGCGTCCTGCAACTGGCCTTTGCCCAGGCCTGACCCACGCATTCATCGGTGATTCGCGTCCGGCGGGGGCTCCCAATCCCGCCGTGCTTCGCCACACAAATATTTGAAATGAAGAAATGATGATCAAACTTCTGTCCAATATGACGTCGCGCCGGTCCGGCGCTCTTGCTTGGCTGGTCGCCGCGCTTGTCGGCGGTGGCTTGACGATGCAGGCTCAGGCGCAGACTCAGGAGGCAACGCGCGCCCCAGCGGCCCTGGCCACAGATGGCGCAAGCCAGGAAGACTGGAACTGGCATGTGCAGGCGACCAACACCACCCAGCGGCACGGCGCCTTCAACTCGCCCTACGTAGGCCCCAACAGCTTGCTGCCGCACGAAAGTGCCAAGGAGACGGTGGACGCAACGCTCTTCCTCGGCCTGCGGCTCTGGAAAGGCGGCGAGTTCTATATCAACCCAGAGCTCGACCAAGGCTACGGCTTGACCGGCACCCTGGGCGTTGCGGGCTTCACCAGCGGCGATGCCTACAAGGTCGGCCACGACAGCGCCTACGGCCGCCTGCACCGCGCATTCCTGCGCCAGACCATCCCACTAGGCACCGCGGCCAGCGAGGTCGAGTCCGGTGCCAACCAATTGGCAGGCAGCCGCCCAGATGAGCGGCTCACGCTGACGCTGGGCAAGATTTCGGTCGTCGACCTGTTCGACAGCAACAGCTACGCCCATGATCCGCGGGCGGACTTCCTGAACTGGTCGATCATCGACGGGGGCGCATTCGACTACGCCGCCGATTCCTGGGGCTTCAGCTCGGGCGCAACCGCCGAATGGGTGCGGGGCGACTGGTCGCTGCGAGCCGGCTTCTATGCCATGTCCAAGGTGCCGAACGGCGAAACATTGGACGGGAAGTTCGGTCAGCGCCAGTGGCTGATCGAGGCCGAGCGCCGCTACAGCTGGATGGGGCGCCCGGGCGCCGTGCGCCTGCTGGGCTTCGCCACCGAGGCACGCATGGCGGGCTATGCCGACGTGCTGGACCAGGCCCAGGCCACCGGGCAGATGCCCACGGACCTGGCGCCGCTGCGCAGGTTCCAGCGCAAACATGGCCTGGCGTTCAACGCCGAGCAGGAGGTGGCCCAGGGCATCGGCGCCTTCGTTCGCTACAGCTGGAACGATGGTCGCACCGAGGCCTATGACTTCACCGACATCAACCGCTCGATCGCGGCAGGCCTGCAGGTCAAGGGCGGTCTTTGGCAGCAACCGGAGCACACGCTGGGCGTGGCCCTGGCGTCAAACGGCTTGTCGAGCCCGGCCCGGCAGTTCTTCGCGGCTGGTGGAGTGGGCATCCTGGTCGGGGACGGCATGCTTGCGCACTATGCGAACGAGCGGATCCTGGAGGCCTACTACAAGGTCCCGCTGGGCCGCTGGCTGTCCGTGACCGGCGACTACCAGCATGTGCGCAACCCGGCCTACAACGCGGACCGCGGGCCGGTCTCGGTCTTTGCATTGCGTCTGCATGCGGAGTACTGATCGATGCAAGCCCTGCACAACCTGAATCTCGGGTCGTTGCTGGACACTTTGTTCAGCGTGAGTGCCGCCTTTGCCTTGGGTGGGCTCATCGGCCTGGAGCGCCAATGGCGCCAGCGCACGGCGGGGCTGCGCACCAATGCGCTGGTGGCTGTGGCCTCGGCCGTCTTTGTGGACATGGCGCAGCGGCTCGGGGGCAATGACGCCGCCGTGCATGTGGTGGCCTATGTCGTCTCCGGCGTTGGCTTCCTGGGCGCCGGCGCCATCATGAAGGAAGGCGCCAATGTCATCGGCCTGAACACAGCGGCGACGCTGTGGGGCTCGGCCGCCGTCGGCGCCTGCGCGGGGGCTGACCTGCTCGGCGAAGCCGTCGTGGCTGCGCTCTTCGTGCTCGCCAGCAATACGCTGCTGCGCCCAGTGGTGAACCGCATCAACCGCCGCCCGGTCCAGGAAGAAGCCAGCGAGGCCACCTATGCGGTCTACGTCGTCTGCGAGCGCAGCTGCCAGGCCGAGGTGCACGAACGCCTGATCGAGCTGCTGGAGGAAGCGAGCTATCCCGTCCGGTCGGTGGATCAGCATCCCTTCGGACAAAACGATGCCGAGATCGAGGCCACGCTTTACGCCACCGCGGTCGTACCGGAGCAACTCGACGAGGTCATGGCGCGCCTCGAGGCCGTGCCGGGTGTCGTGCAGGCGTTCTGGAATGCGAGCGCCGAAGAATGATGCGAGTCAACCTCAACGGGAGACCTTTGACGTGAATCCGATGCCCCCCACCCCTGAAGACACCGAAGACAGCGAGCACAGCCCCGCCGAGCGCGCGGCGGCCGCATCCCGGAGCACTTGGGTCAGCGTGGCGGTCAACTTGCTGCTGACCTCCGTGCAAATCACGGCAGGCCTGCTGACCAAGTCCCAAGGTCTAGTGGCCGATGGGGTGCATTCGCTGTCGGACCTCGTCGCCGACTTCGTGGTGCTGCTGGCCAACCGCCACAGCCAGAAGGATGCGGACCAGGATCACCCCTATGGCCACCACCGCTACGAGACGGCGGCCTCCCTGGTACTGGGCCTGCTGCTGCTCGGTGTCGGCGTGGGCATGCTGTGGTCATCGATCACGAAGCTGGAACAGCCCGAGACCATCGCGCAGGTTCACATGGCGGCGCTGTGGGTGGCCCTCGGCGCGCTGACCGCCAAGGAACTGCTGTTCCGCTACATGCTGGCCGTCGCGAAGCGGATCAAGTCCAGCATGCTCGTGGCCAACGCCTGGCATGCGAGGTCGGACGCCGCGTCCTCACTGGTCGTTGGCATCGGCATCATCGGCAACCTGGCGGGCTATCCGATCCTGGATCCCATCGCGGCGGCCATCGTCGGCTTCATGGTGTCGAAGATGGGCTGGGAGTTCGGCTGGGACGCGCTGCACGACCTGATGGACCGAGCGGCGGACGAAGAGGAAGTCGAAGCCATCCGTCGGACGCTGGCGGACACGCCCGGCATTCAGGGCGTGCATGACATCCGCACGCGCAAGATGGGCGACATGGTCGTGGCGGACGCGCATATCGAGGTCGACGCCACCCTGAGCGTGGAGGCGGGACATGAGATCGCCGTTGAAGCACGG
>RXJW01000235.1 GCA_003963005.1 Burkholderiales bacterium | reverse complement strand
TGTTTCACGCGCTCCCCTTCCAAACCGCCGAGAAGCGCAGCGCAGTGGCGGTTTTGCAGGGGCGACTTTTTGCCTACTTTTTGGTCGCCCAAAAAGTAGGTCGCCCGCCGGGGCGACGTCCCGGCACGGTGCAACGAGTCGAATGGCTCCAAGCAAAAGCCACCTCGCCCACAAGAGGCCACCCATGACCGACCTCATCCCCATCCAGTTCCACGTCAACGGCCGCCCCGTCACCACCCGCGTGCCCACCGACCTGGCACTCCTCGATTTCCTGCAGGAGGAACTCGGCCTCTCCGGCACGCGTATGTGCTGCGGCATCGGCGTCTGCAAGGCCTGCACGGTCGCGGCGCGGCGCGTGCCCGGCGCGCAGGCGCAGCCGATGCTCGCCTGCTCCACGCCGGTGGCGCTGCTGCAGGGCCAGTCGATCACGACGGTCGAAGGCACTGGCAGCCTGGAGAAGCCCAGCGCCGTGCAGATGGCCTTCCTTGAACACTTCGCGTTCCAGTGCGGCTACTGCACCCCGGGTTTCGTCATGGCCACCGAAATGCTGCTCGGCCGATTGCGCGCACAGCCCGTGCGGCGTGACCAGCTCGATGCCGCCATCGAGGCCGCCGTCGGCCAGCACGTGTGTCGTTGCACGGGCTATGTCCGCTACCACCAGGCCATCCGCGCCGTGGTGCTGGCGGAGAAGGGGCTGGTGATCGCATGAAGCGCCTGCTGTGGCTGGGCTGGCTGGCCCTCGGCGTGGCCCGGGCGGAGACGCTGGCCGAGTACGGCCGCCAGTGCGCCGAGCAGATCACCGAGATCCCTGCCTTCAGCTGCATGGCCGGCGAGGAGATCCCGATCACCGTGGACGGCCGCCGGGTGCCGGCCGACGTGGCGCCCGAACGCTGCGACCGGCCCTCGCTGCTGCCCCAGCACGACGGCCGCCGGCCCGCGCAATGCGTGCCCGGCAGCCGCGCCCTCGTGCTGCGCGACGACGCCACCGCGCAGGTCAGCGCCATCTGCCGCAAGCAGCTGGCGCGTGAGGCGGGCAGTGCCTGGTTCGACGAGATCAATGTCATCTCCCACAGCCTCAAGAACGGCAAGACCTGCTGGTTCACGGCCAAGGCCGCGCTGCCGCTGCGGCCGGAGCGCGGCATCGACGGCCGCTGGGTGCCCTCGCCCAGCACGCTCAGGCCGCCCCCGCCGGGGCCCGACGGCCGCCGCGCACCGCCGGCCGACGAGCTGTGGCTGTCGCCGCAGAAGGTCGCCCAGAGCGTGCCGGCCTGCATGCATTGCCATGACAGCGGGCCCTTCATGTATTCGCCCTACATCGCGCAGACCACGCAGCTCCCGGGCGACCCCTTCGGCTTCTACGAGCCCAAGGCGATCGGCGCTGACTTCAAGAAGGCCTGGGCGCAGCTGAACGCCTTCGGCATCACGACGCGCGGCAACACCTGCACGGCCTGCCACCGGATGGGCAACATGAACTCGTGTCAGGTGGCGATGCACCAGTCGGCCGGCGCGCTGCCGCAGGAGGGCGGCGATGCCTGGTCGACGCGCTTCCCGCAGTCGCACTGGATGAGCCCCGGCAACCTGCACAGCCGCGCGCAGTGGGACCAGCAGTTCAGCGACAGCCTGAAGAAGCTCGCCGCCTGCTGCGAAGACCCGAAAGGGCCTGGCTGCCAGCGGGTGGAGTACGGCAAGCCATCCCACAAACCGTGAGGGCGTGACCCCCGATCGCGCGCCTCTCGGTCCTCATGACCGCGCTAGCCTGCGCCCATGCGCTTCACCCACCGCCACGCCACCGAGGCCGACCTCCCCCGCATCGTCGAGATCTACAACGCTGCGGTCGCCACACGCACCTGCAGCTGCGACCTGGACCCGATCACCGTCGAGGCGCGCCGGCCGTCCTTTCTGCAGCACACGCCCGACCACCGGCCGCTGTGGGTGGCGGAGGATGCGGATGCACCGGCGCTGGGCGTCATCGGGTATCTCGGCTTTTTCCACTTCATGAACGAGCGGCCCGGCTACTTCATGACGGCCGACCTCGCCATCTACCTGCACCCCGAGCGGCAGCGCTGCGGCCTCGGCGGCTACCTGCTGGATGAGGCGGCCCGCGCGGCGCCGGGCCTGGGTATCGAGGTGCTGACTGCGACCATCTTCGCGTCCAACACCGGCAGCTTGCGACTGTTCGAGAAGCAGGGCTTCGAGCGCTGGGGCTTCATGCCGCGGGTTGCCCGCCTGGAGGGCAGCGAGCGCGACCTCGTGCTGGTGGGGCGGCGGCTGTACGGCTGAGCGCTGCCGCTGCGGCCGGCTCAGCGCACGCGCCGCCGCTGTTCGTCCTGGAACATCGCGTACTCCTCCTGGAGCGCGCGGGCAACGGCAGGCCGTTGACCGATGCGGCGCTGCCAGGCCTGCACCGCCGGCCACGCGGCCAGGTCGACGCCCGCGTAGGGCGCCCAGTTCAGCACGACGGTCAGGTAGATGTCGGCAATGCCGTAGTCGCCCGCCAGATGGGCGTGGTCGCGCAGATGGGCGTCGAGCACGCCCAGGCGCAGCGCGGCCTTCTCGCGGGCGTAGGCCTTCACCTCGGCCGGCGCGTGCGCGTCCAGCAGCGGCACGAACACGGCCTTGTGCAGTTCGGTGCCGATGAAGCCCAGCCACTGGCGCACCCGGGCCCGGGCGACCCGGTCGTCCGGCAGCAGGCCCGCCTGCGGCCAGGTTTCGGCCAGGAACTGCAGCACCGCCGCGTTCTCGGTCAGCACGTCGCCGTCATCGGTGCGCAGGGCGGGCACCTGGCCCATCGGGTTGATCTGCCAGTAGTCGCGCCCGTCGTCGGTGCGCTTGGTCTTGCTGTGGACCATGCTGAACTGGACGGTGGCGCCGGCTTCGTAGATGGCGGTGCGGCTGGCGAGCGAACAGGCCATCGGGGAAAAGAACAACTCCATCGGCATCTCCATCAGTATTTTTGTACTGTATTGAATAGAATTGCACGACGTCAATCAATTTCGTTCAACGTGGTACAGAAATCTGAAAAGGAGCCGTTGCCCGCTCGCCGGTCACGTGGGCGCCCGCGCAGCTTCGACGCGGGTGCGACGCTGGCCCAGGCCACGTTGACCTTCTGGCAGCGCGGCTACGCGGCGACGTCGATGGACGACCTGAGCGAGGCCACGGGTCTGAACCGGCCCAGCCTGTACGGTGCTTTCGGCGACAAGCATGCGCTCTACCTGCAGGCCCTGCGGCTGTATGCCGAGCAGTCGGACGCCGCCATCGCGGCGGCTTTCGAGGGCTGCCCGCTGCGCGACGGGCTGGCGCGGGTCTACGCGCTGGCGCTGCAGCTCTACTACCCGGCCGATGCCACGCCGCGGGGTTGCCTGCTGATCGGCACGGCGGCGACCGAGGCGCCGCGCGACGAGGCCATCCGCGCGGCACTCGCGGCGGCACTGCACGGCTTCACCGCTGCGTTCGAGGCGCGGTTACGCGAGGCCGTCGTGCAGGGCGAACTGCCGGCCGGCACCGACGTGGCCATGCGGGCCCAGCTCGCCGCCGCGGTCCTGCATTCGATGGCCCTGCGGGCACGGGCCGGCGAGCCCCGCGAGGCGCTGGCCGCGCTGGCGCAAGCCGGGGTCGCGATGGTGCTCAGTCCGACGGGAACAGCCGCTCGATGATGACGTCGATCACCATGCCGCACAGGCTGTAGATCAGCGATCCGATCAACGCGGCGCCAAAGCCCGCGACCGCAAGGCCGTCCAGCAGGTAGGCCGCGGCCCAGAACATCAGCGCGTTGATGACGAACAGGAAGAGCCCGAGGCTCAAGATCGTCACAGGTAGCGTCAGCAGCACCAGGATCGGTCGCAGCAACGTGTTCAGCAGGCCCAGGACGAGCGCCGCGACGAGCGCGGCGGTGAAGCTCTTCACGACGACGCCGGGGTAAAGGTGCGCCACGAGCAGGAGCGCTCCGGCCAGCAGCAGCCAACGGGTGAGGGTCTTCATGGCCGGGAGCATATCGGGCGCCAGAGCGCGCCAGGTGTCGCTTCGCCGTCTCAGGTGCGGAGAATTAAATAAGAATCGTTCGCATTCGTGTTAAGATTTTCTCGTGGTCGCTGCTGATTCGCCCCTGTTGAAGCCTCTCGCCTTCGTCGCTCCGGCGCCAGTGGCAGCGCCGTGGCCCCCGGTGGCGCGGGTCCGGGCGGACGTCGGTGTGTCCCGCTTCGGCGAGACGCCGCGCCGCCGCCGCTGGCTGCTGGTGGGCATCGCCGCGCTGCACCTGCTCGGCTTCTGGGGCCTGAGCCGGGTGCAGCACCTGCGCCAGACCGTGGCCCGCGTGGCACCGATCGTCGTCAGGATCGTGGCGCCGGCCGAGCCGCCCCGGCCGCAGCCGCCCGTGCCGACCGCCCTGCCCGACATGAAGGCGCCCACGGTGCCGCTCATCGAGCCGCCCGTCGTCGCCGTGGCCGCCGCCCCGGCGCCGGCCGTCGTCGTGGCCGCTTTGCCGCCGCCACCGCCGCCGGCCCCCGTGCAGGCCGCGCCGGCGCCGGCACCTGTCGCCCTGGTCGTGCCGCCGCCCGCGCCGCCGTCGATCAAGCGCGTGCCCGCCAGTGCCGTGCGCTACATCCGCGAGCCGCGCACGGCGGTGCCGCTGATGTCCAAGCGGCTGCGCGAGTCCGGCGTCGTGCACCTGCGCGTGGTGGTCGACGTCAATGGCCTGCCGCGCGAAATCACGCTGGCGAAGTCCTCCGGCTTCGCCCGCCTGGACGAGCAGGCGCTGCAGGACATGCGCAGCGCCCGCTTCGCCCCACAGACCGAGAACGGCCAGGCCGTCGAGTGGGAAGTCATCGCCCCGATGTCCTACGAACTCGATCGCTGAACCTGACCCCATTTTCGAAGTAGCCATGCCGTGGGCCGCCTTGACGCCGCCGTGGGCAAAGCCAGCCCCCTGACCCACGATCCATCGGAGAGCAGTTCCATGTCCCGCGAGCACAAGAAGGCGACGTCGCCCTTGAATCCCCTGTTGCCCCTCGGCGCGCTGGCCGCCGGCTTCGGCCTGGCCTCGGCCGCGCTGGCCCAGACCACGCCGCCCAAGGAAGAGACCGTCATGCCCACGGTGCGCGCCCGCGCGAGCGCCGAGCCGCAGGGCAAGGACAGCGTGCAGGCCACCGAGACCCGCATCGGCAAGGGCAAGCAGGACATCCGCGACATCCCACAGTCGCTCACCGTCATCACCGAGAAGGTCATCGACGACCGCAACTTCAACAACGTCAAGGAAGTGCTGAAGAACACCGCCGGCATCACCTTCCAGGCGGCCGAGGGCGGCGAGGAGGACATCAAGGTCCACGGCATCTCGCTGCAGAGCACCGGCGACATCTTCATCGACGGCATGCGTGACCCGGCCTTCTACGACCGCGACACCTTCTTCCTCGACAAGATCGAGCTGCTGCGCGGCTCGGCCTCGCTGCTGTTCGGGCGCGGCTCCACGGGCGGCGCGGTGAATCAGGTCACCAAGCAGGCGCAGCTGGCCAACCAGAATGAGGTCTCGGTGAGCATGGGCAACCATGGTGCGCTGCGTGCCGTCGCGGATTTCGACACCCGCACCGGCGAGACCTCCGGCCTGCGCGTGAGCGCCATGGCCAACACCGCCGACAGCAACGGCGCCGGCTCCAAGATCGACAAGCGCGGCATCGGCGTGAACTACCGGGTCGGCGTGGACGAGACCGACGAGTTCGGCATCACGCTGTACGGCCTGCAGAACGACAACGGCATCAACTACGGCGTGCGCTGGATGCGCCAGACCCCGACCGATCCGATCGCCAACCAGCTCAACACCAAGCTCGACCCCAATGCCTACTACGGCCTGGCGAGCGACTTCAACAAGGGCACGGCCTACTACGGCATGCTGACCCACACGCACCGGTTCGCCAAGGACACCGAGCTGGTGACCAAGCTGCGCTACGCCGAATACACCCGCGACCAACGCGCCACGCTCTGGAACTTCGCGCCTGCCGCGCAGCAGCCTGACGGCCAGGTCGTGTCGCTGGCCACGCTGAGTCCGGCGACGGTGCTCGTGCGCGGCTTCCAGCCGAAGAAGCAGGACATGCAGACCGTGACGGCGCAAAGCGACCTGAGCACGCGCTTCGACGCACTCGGCTTCAAGCACAGCCTGCAGACGGGCGTGGACTTCGCGCAGGAAAAGAAGCAGGTTTTCGGCCAGATCACCGCAGCCCAGGGCGGCATCGTGCCCGTGCGCCCGAACACCACCATCGGCACGCCGAGCGACGGCGCGAGCATCGATGAAACCCTGCGCAGCTACCGCAAGGCCAGCGCCTACGTGTCCGACGCCTACGGCGGCTACGTGCAGGACATGGTCGAGATCGCGCCGATGTGGAAGGTGCTCGCGGGCCTGCGCTACGACCACCTGAAGGGCGACTACGACACCTACGCGGTGCCGACCAACGCCCTCACGCCGGTGACCACGAGCACCTACCAGATGAAGGTCTCGGAGGTCAGCCAGCGTGCCGCCGTGCTGTTCCAGCCGGATGCGCAATGGTCCTTCCACCTGATGGGCGCCACGTCCTTCAACACCTCGGGTGACGCCTACTCGCTGAACGCCGCCAACCAGGGCATCCCGCCGGAGAAGTCGATCAACGTCGAGCTGGGCGCCAAGTGGGACAGCGCCGACGGGCGGCTGAGCCTGCGCGCCAGCGCCTTCCGCAACACCAAGCTGCACGAGCGCAACACCGATCCGCTCAACGCCAGCGTGGTGACGCTGTCCGGCAAGCGCCACGCCGCGGGCCTGGACTTCGACGTCGCCGGCCGCATCACGCCCGAGTGGGAGGTGTTCGGCAACTTCACGTGGATGCCGGTCGCCACCATCGACATCTCCAGCGCCACCGGCGGCGAGCTGCAGGGCCAGCGCCCGTCGCTCACGCCGCGCTACTCGGGCAGCCTGTGGACGGCCTACCAGGTCCTGCCGCAACTGCGCCTGGGCGCCGGCCTGAATGCCCGCAGCGGCCAGACGCCCAACCGCAACCCGGCCAACATCTACGCGCCGAAGTTCGCCACGGCTGACGTGATGGCCGAGTACGCCGTCATCCCGGAGCAGCTCAGCTTCAAGCTCTACGTGAGCAACGTCGCCAACAAGCTGTACGCCGACCAGCTCTACACGAGCTTCTACGTGCCCGGCACCGGCCGCGTGACGACGCTGACCGGCACCTACAAGTTCTGACGCCAAGACGAGCCGAGCGACGCCATGCTGCTGAAGATCCCCCAGATCCTCGATGCCGCCGGCGTCGCCCGTGCCCGCACGCTGCTGGCCAACGGCCCCTGGGTGGACGGCCGCAGCACCGCGGGCACCCAGGCGGCCCAGGTCAAGAACAACGAGCAGCTGCAGCCCGGCAGCGAACCGCACCGGGAACTGCAGGCGCTCGTGCTGCAGGCGCTGGACCGGCACCCGGGCTTCTTCTCGGCCACGCTGCCCAAGCGCGTGTTGCCGCCGCTCTTCAACCGGTACACGGGCGCCACCAACGCCTACGGCAGCCACGTGGACCAGGCGGTGCGCTACCTGCCGGGCGGTGCGCAGCGGGTGCGCACCGACATCTCTTGCACGCTCTTCCTGAGCGACCCGGCCGAGTACGACGGCGGTGAGCTCGTCATCGACACCTGCTTCGGCGAACAGCGCGTGAAGCTCGCCGCGGGTGACCTCGTCGTCTACCCCGGCACCAGCGTGCACCGGGTCGAGCCCGTCACGCGCGGCGCGCGGCTGGCAAGCTTCTTCTGGATCGAGAGCCTGGTGCGTGCCGACGAGCAGCGCCGGCTGCTGTACGAGATGGACCAGAGCCTGATGTCGCTGCGCAGCGAGCTGGGCGAAACCCCGGAACTCGTGCAGCTGACCGGCTCGTATCACAACCTCCTGCGCATGTGGGCCGACACATGAAGCCCCTCGTCCAAGGCGTACCTTGGCCGGTCTTGCAGACCGCGCCGGGTCTCCCGCCCCGGCCCTTCGGTGGTCACAAGCTGCCCACCGGGCACCTTGAGTCCCTCCTCAGCCCCCGCGGGGACGGCGATGCTTGCCGGTTCGACCGGCAAGCACATCGCCTGAGCGGGCCGGCTTGGGGGCTGGAGTCGGACACAAGCAGTCCCTGCGGACTGCTTGTGCCTACGGAAGGACCTGGGCCTCTGGCCCGGGGCAGGCCCGGCGCTCGGCCCGCGGGGCAGCCATGACCACGCCGCGCATCGAATCCCTGCCGGACGGCGTCGTCAACCTCGCCGACTTCGAGGCGGCCGCGCAGTCGCGGCTGGACGAGGGCGTCTGGGCCTACCTGAACGGTGGCGCGGGCGACGAGATCACGCGCCAGGCCAACCGGGCGGCGTGGGATGCGATCGGCCTGCTGCCGCGTGTGCTGCGCGACCTCGCCGGCGGGCACACGCGCGTGAGCCTGCTCGGCCGCACACTGCGTCATCCGATCCTGCTGGCGCCCATCGCCTACCAGCGGCTTTTCCACGACGACGGCGAGCTGGCCACCGCGCACGCCGCGGCTGCGCAGGAAGCCGGCCTGATCCTGAGTGCGCAGGCCAGCGTCGATCTGCGCACGGTCGCCGAGCCGATGCTCGCCGACCCCGCGGCCGGCCCGCTGTGGTTCCAGCTCTACTGGCGCGACGACCACGATTTCATGCGCGACCTGCTGCAGCGCGTGCAGGCCGCCGGCTACCAGGCCCTCGTGCTGACGGTGGATGCGCCGGTGCATGGCGCCCGCGACCGCGAGCGCCGCGCCGGCTACCAGCTGCCGCCGCACATCCGCGCGGTCAACCTTGGCGGCCAGAAGAAGCCGCTGGACCTGCAGCCCGGCCAGAGTGCCTTGTTCGACGGCCTGATGCCGCGCGCCGCGACCTGGCGCGAGGTCGACTGGCTGCGGGCCCACAGCCCGCTGCCGTTGCTGCTCAAGGGCGTGACGCACCCCGACGATGCCCGCGACGCGATCGCCCGCGGCGTGGACGGCCTGATCGTGTCCAACCACGGCGGTCGCACGCTCGACACCGTCGCGCCGACCGCGGCCTTGCTGCCGCCCTTGCGCGCCGCCGTCGGGCCGCAGGTGCCGCTGCTCGTCGACGGCGGCATCCGTCGCGGCACCGACGTGCTCAAGGCCATCGCGCTCGGCGCCGACGCGGTGCTGCTCGGCCGGCCCTACGTTCATGCGCTGGCTGCCGCCGGTGCACTCGGCGTGGCGCAGGCGTTGCGCCTGCTGCGCGACGAACTCGAGATCGCGATGGCGCTCTCGGGTTGCAAGACCCTGGCTGACGCCACGCCCGCCCTGCTGGGGCCGGGCGCGTTGGCCCTTTCGTTCCCACTCGTCTCACCTTGAAGGACTCGCCATGAAGCACTTGCTCACCCTCGCCCTGACTGTCAGCGCCGCCGCCGCCTTTGCCCACGGCAACGTCTCCTGCCCGGCCATGCCCAAGGAAGAAAAAAAGCCGCAGATGGAACTGCAGAAGAAGCTCGAAGCCGAAGGCTGGAAGGTCCGCAAGGTGAAGGACTACAACGGTTGCTACGAGGTCTACGGCATCGACGCCGACGGCAAGAAGGCCGAGGTCTTCTACAACCCCAAGACCTTCGAGCGCGTCTACGCCGAAGGCGAGAAGGCCGCTGACAAGAAGTAAGCGGGCGTCATGCGCATCCGCGTCTGGGACGCCTTCGTGCGCCTGCTGCACTGGACGCTGGCCGGTGCGGTCGCAACCGCCTGGATCAGCGGCCACTGGGCGCCCACCGACTTCGACGCGGTGCACCACACCGCCGGCTACGTCGCCCTCGCGGCCGTGGCGCTGCGCGTGGTGTGGGGCGTGATCGGCCCGCGCCATGCGCGGCTCGCTTCATTCGTTCGCCGGCCCGCCGAGGTGCTGAGCTATGCCCGCGCGCTGCGCGAGGGCCGCGAGCCGCGCTACATCGGCCACAACCCGCTCGGCGGCTGGGCGGCCGTGATGCTGTGGGCCAGCGCCGCCGCCGTGGCTGCCACCGGTTGGCTCTACACCACCGACTGGCTGTGGGGTTATGCCTGGCTTGAAGCCTTGCATCTCGCGCTGGGCTGGCTGGTGGCTGCGCTCGTCGCGGGGCATCTGGCCGGCGTCGTGATGACGAGCTGGCGGCATCGAGAGAACCTCGTGGCCGCGATGATCAGCGGGCGCAAGCGCGCGCCTGAGGGCCGCGACGTCGACTGAGCAGGCGCCGCCGCGAAGGCCCGAATGATGCGGCCCCGCGACATGCTGGGCCCGAAAGGGCCGATTTCATGGGGCTCTGCGGGTCATCCCCTCTATGAAAGCCTTCTTTTTCCCCAGGGAGCGCAGTACCATCGCCGCCGCAGGGTGCTAGAGAGTATTGAAGGCTTACGCGGCTTTCACCCGGGCCCGGCACATCAACAACCTTTGATGGAGTGAATCGACATGGCAACTGCGACTAAGAAGGCCGCGCCCGCGAAGAAGGCCGCCCCGGCCAAGACGCCGGCAAAGAAGGCCGCTCCGGCCAAGAAGGCAGCCGCACCGGCGGCGAAGAAGGCCGCTCCGGCCAAGAAGGCGGCGACGCCTGCGAAGAAGGCAGCGCCGGCCAAGAAGGCCGCCGCCCCCGCCAAGAAGCGCACGCCCAACGCCGCCTTCATGAAGGCCCTGACCCCCAGCGCCGCCCTCGCGGCCA
>RXJW01000155.1 GCA_003963005.1 Burkholderiales bacterium | reverse complement strand
CAGTTGTCCACAGCCGGCGTCACGCGACGCCGGCTCCAAGCCCTGGGTCAAAGTTCAATCGGCAGGGTGGGTCAAATTTAGATCGGCGCCAACACCTCAACAACAAAGGGCATCTTGAGCGGCGTGTAGCGCAGCTTGCCGGAGCACTTGTTCGTACTGGTAGCTCGCGATGGCGGATCGGCACGGACCCGTCGGATGTACTCGCGACCAGCCGCCGGGATACGGAGCCGCTCAAACAGCTCGGCGAGTTCGTCGTCGGTCAGCATGGTGAAGCCGCCTCGTGCGACGCGGACGACAGCTCTACGACGGTTTGCTGGGCACGCCGGCGGCAGGCGGGCCGGCTTTTTTCGGCGTAACGACGCCCCTGCGCTGCTCTGATGTGGCGCATACCTAGTTTCTCCAGGGAAAAGTTGACCCGTGGCGAAACCAGAGCTAAATTCCAGATGTCACCCCGGAAAGCGCCCTGCTTTCTCCAAACTTGTGCAGGGGAGTGGCTGCTCCCCTGCGCTAGCGCGGATCATGAATTGGGTTGGCGAATCTCCTTGAATTTCGACCGTACAAATGTTTGGCAACTCGTTGACGTTGCCAAATACCGTCGATGCTAGGTTATGGGCGCTAGGGGCGCAAGAGGATTGCGTTGGCGCTAAGTCATTGATGGAACTAGAAAAACAAATTCGACGTTCTGCTCTCCGATAATGTGCCCCGCGCATGTCAAGGGCACATTTCAACGTCGCGCATCATTGGCGGCCGTCAGTTCTTGACGCCCCGGACGGTTCCATTTTTCGTGTGTCCTCTCTCAATAGGGCTGCTCAGTTTCTCGGCGTGGCTTGAGGCGGAGGGCGGCTTCGGCCCCATATTGCGGAAGCTCAACAAACAGTACCGTGTGGCAGCGACTTGATGCTCGTTCCACCAGGTGCGCGATGGCAGCTTGCGCGCGGACCGCACCAACTTCGTAGATTTTTCGGCCCCGAATGAGCGTCACTGGTACGCTTAGCGAAACGCTAGCGTTTTTCACACAGGAGCTGGTCGTGGCAATCACTAAAACCGAAGTCGTCAGCGTGCGGGTGCCGCCTGACGTGAAGGCCGCGTTGGTTGCAGCCGCGGATCAAGAGCGACGCAGCCTGGCATCCATGGTTGAGTTCATGGTGCTGGACTACTGCAGGAAGCACGGCGTATCAGCGCCGGCAAACACCGCTGAAAATGTCGTTAGGTCGGGGGGTGCGCCCTAGCACTGGGGGCTTTGTGCGCTTCCAGCGGTGAGCAGTAAAAGGCGGGCGGAAGGACGAGAACTCAAGCGCCTGCACTCGCGACAAGATCACGTGAGCTCGGTTGAGGGAGCATGAACAAAAAGAACCTGTCCGAAAGCGACATCTGCGACAAGTTCATCCGTCCGGCCGTGGAGTCGGCCGGGTGGGACGGCATGTCGCAGATCTATCGTGAGTACCCCCTGCGCGCGGGGCGAGTTGTCGTTCGTGGCCGCAAGGCGCGGCGTGATGCTTCGACTGTCCTTCGAGCGGACTACGTACTCTTCTTTAAGACAAACATCCCGCTGGCGGTCATCGAAGCCAAGGACAACAACCACGCGATGGGCGCCGGCATGGCGCAGGCCATCAATTACGCCAAGTTGCTGGACGTGCCCTTCAGCTTCGCGAGCAATGGCGACGGCTTCGTGTTCCGTGATTCGACGCTGGCCGACGGTCTGCTCGAACGCAACCTGACGCTCGACGAGTTCCCGTCACCTGCTGAGCTATGGGGACGCTACTGCGCTTGGAAGGGCTGGACGCCAGAGGTGCGTCAGATCACCGAGTACGACTACGCTCCAGCTAAGACACCGCGCTACTACCAACTGAGCGCCATCAACCGCACGATCGAGGCGGTGGCACGCGGCCAGAACCGGGCGCTGCTGGTCATGGCCACCGGCACCGGCAAGACTTACACCGCGTTCCAGATCATCTGGCGGCTGTGGAAGAGCGGCGCTAAGAAGCGCATCCTGTTTTTGGCCGACCGGAACATCCTGATCGACCAGACGATGGTCAACGACTTCCGGCCGTTCAAGGGTGCGATGGCCAAGCTCAGCCCCCATGCCAAGGGCGTGGAAGTGGTTGATGGTCAGGGCAAGACCACGGTGGAAGACGTCGACCTGGCCATCAACCGTGCCACCAAGCAGGTCAACAAGAGCTACGAGATCTACTTGTCGCTTTACCAGGCCGTCAGCGGAACGGAAGAAGAACGCAACATCTACAAGCAGTTCTCGCCCGACTTCTTCGACCTCATCATCATCGACGAGTGCCACCGTGGCAGCGCCGCGGAAGACTCGGCCTGGCGCGACATCCTCAGCTACTTCAGCACCGCCACGCAAATCGGCCTGACAGCCACGCCCAAGGAGACCGCCGAGGTCTCCAACACCGACTACTTCGGCGAGCCTGTCTACACCTACAGCCTGCGCCAGGGCATCGAGGACGGCTACCTGGCTCCGTACAAGGTCATCCGCGTCGACCTGGACAAGGACGCCTTCGGCTGGCGCCCACCCGAGGGCATGACCGACAAGCTGGGCAACGTCATCGAGGACCGGGTCTACACCGGCGCCGACATGAACCGCAAGCTGGTGCTGGAACGGCGCGACGAGGTGGTGGCCGCCAAGATCACCGAGTACCTGAAGGCCACCAACCGCTTCGACAAGACCATCGTCTTCTGCGAAGACATCGAGCACGCCGCGCGCATGCGACAGGCTCTCAGCAACGCGAATGCTGACCTTTGTGCGTCACAACCCAACTACGTCGTACAGATCACCGGCGACAACCCCGAGGGCAAGCGCGAGCTCGACAACTTCATTGACCCCGAGAAGACCTTCCCGGTCATCGCCACCACCTCCAAGCTGATGAGCACAGGCGTGGACGCCCAGACCTGCAAGCTGATCGTGCTTGACCAGAACATCAAGTCCATGACTCTGTTCAAGCAGATCATCGGTCGCGGCACCCGCCTGCGCGAGGACTTGGGCAAGACCTGGTTCACCATCCTCGACTTCAAGCGTGCCACTGAGTTGTTCGCCGACCCCGCCTTCGATGGCGATCCGGCGCAGGTCTACGAGCCCGGCCCTGACCAGCCGGTTAAGCCGCCCGATCAGCCCGACCAGCCCGACCAGCCCGACCAGCCGGCAGGCGGGCCGGAGGGGGCCTCACGCGATCTGCCTGGCGGCTCGGGCCCTCAACTAAGTGGCGACGATGGGCCCGGCGAGCCCCGCAAGTACATCGTGGGCGGCAGCGTCAACGTGGCCGTGGCGCGCGAGCGCGTGCAGTACCTCAATGCGGACGGCAAGCTGGTCACCGAAAGCCTGCGCGATTACACCCGCATCAACCTGGGCAAGGCCTACGACTCGCTGGACGGCTTCCTGCAGGCCTGGAACAGCGCCGAGCGCAAGGCTGCACTGATTGAGGAACTCGAGCGCCGTGGCATCTTCCTGGACGCACTGGCTGACGAGGTGGGCAAGGACTTCGACCCCTTCGACCTGCTGCTGCACGTGGCCTACGACATGCCGCCCCTGACCCGCCGCGAACGCGCCCAGCGCGTCAAGAAACGCAACGTCTTCACCCAATATGGCCCGGTGGCCCGCCAGGTGCTGGACACGCTGCTCGACAAGTATGCCGACGAAGGGATCACCACCATCGAAAGCGACGCTGTGCTGCGCGTACAGCCCTTCACCGACCTCGGCTCGCCCGTGGAGCTGATCCGCAGCTTCGGCGGCCGCCCTCAATATCTGCAAGCCTTGGCCACGCTGGAGCGCGAGCTCTATGCGCCGGCGAAGGCCTGACCGACTTTCACTGACCCGTAGATGTCCAACCTCACTCCCGTCATCAAATCCGTCCAGGACGTCATGCGTCAAGACGCCGGCATCAACGGCGACGCGCAACGTATCGAGCAGATGGTCTGGCTTCTTTTCCTGAAAGTCTTCGACGCGCTGGAAGAGGAGTTGGAACTAACCCGGGATGACTACAAGAGCCCCATCCCCGAGCACCTGCGCTGGCGCCAGTGGGCGGCAGACCCGGAAGGCATCACCGGTGACGCCCTTCTGGACTTCGTTAACAACACGCTCTTCCCCAAGCTGAAGGCCCTGCCGGCCGACCCGGTTCGCAACCCGCGGGGCTGGGTGGTGCGCGGCGTGTTTGAAGACGCCAACAACTTCATGAAGAGCGGCCAGTTGTTGCGGCAGGTGATCAACAAGCTCGGCGCTATCGACTTCAACCGCCAGGCCGAGCGCCACCAGTTCAACGATCTGTACGAGAAGATCCTGCGCGACCTGCAAAGCGCCGGCAACGCGGGAGAGTTCTACACGCCACGCGCCGTCACACAGTTCATGGTGGACATGGTGAATCCGCAGCTGGGCGAGAAGGTACTGGATCCTGCCACCGGCACAGGTGGCTTCCTGGTCTGCGCCATCGAGCACCTACGCAAGCAGGTGAAGAACACCGAGCAAGAGGCACTGCTGCAAAGCAGCATCCTGGGCGTGGAGAAGAAGCAACTGCCGCACATGCTGTGCGTCACCAACCTCATGCTGCACGGCATCGAGGTGCCCAGCAACGTACGCCACGACAACACCTTGGCCCGCCCGCTGCGCGACTACGCGCCGGCCGATCGCGTGGACGTGGTGCTGACTAATCCGCCCTTCGGCGGCATCGAGGAGCCCGGCATCGAGGCCGGCTTCCCGGCTGACGTGCGCACCAAGGAGACGGCCGACCTGTTCCTGGTACTCATCAAACACATCCTGAAGGCCAACGGCCGCGCCGCACTGGTGCTGCCCGACGGCACGCTGTTCGGCGAGGGCGTGAAGACCCGCATCAAGGAACAGCTGCTGGCCGAATGCAACCTGCACACCATCGTTCGCTTGCCGAATGGCGTTTTCGCGCCCTACACCGGCATCAAGACCAATCTGCTGTTCTTCACCAAGGGCCGGCCGACCGAGGCCATCTGGTACTACGAGCATCCGTACCCTGCAGGCGTGAAGAGCTACAACAAGACCAAGCCCATCCGAATCGAGGAGTTCGACGCCGAGAAGGCCTGGTGGGGCACCGAGGCCGATGGCTTTGCGGGGCGGGTGGAGAACGAGCGGGCTTGGAAGGTCGACATCGCGGCCATCAAGGCAGCGGGCTACAACCTGGACCAGAAGAACCCGCATGCGCCGGATGCGGTCAGCCACGACCCCGATGAGCTCCTCCGCGACTACACGCGGCTTCAGGCCGAGGCTCAGGGATTGCGGAATCAGCTGAAGGCAATCCTGGCCGAGTCGCTGACAGGAGCGCAGGCGTGAGTTCGGTGCCGGAGGCGAGGGAGCCAAGTGCGCGGTATCTTGAGGCGGTGCAACCAGCGCTGGTGCGGCAGCTCGAGCTGCTGGCGACGGCGCCGGGTGGAGTGGAGCGGCTTCGCGAGTTCATTCTGTCGCTTGCGGTGCAAGGGAAACTGACCTCTCAGGGCTGCGACGATGAGCCTGCGTCGGCACTGCTGGAACGCATCCGAGGCCGCAAATTGCGATTGATCGCGTCAGGAGCGATCAAGCAGGGAAAGCAGTCACCTGAATTGGATGACGCAGAGCCGATGTTCGAGCTTCCCAAGGGGTGGACGTGGGTCAGCCTTGGTGAACTTTGCAGCTACATCCAGCGAGGCAAGGGCCCGGCTTACGCCGAGCAGTCAGAGCACAAGGTTATCTCGCAGAAGTGTGTGCGCTGGTATGGACTGGATCTGGCGCCCGCGAGGTTCGTGACGCCCGAGTCGCTCGCCAAGTACGAGCCAATTCGCTTCTTACGAGCTGGAGACCTGCTGTGGAACTCAACAGGCACCGGAACAATTGGTCGAGCATGCGTTGTACCGACCGAACTAGATGACGCTGGGCTGGTGGCGGATTCTCATGTCACTGTGGTCCGACCGCTGGAGGTCAACAGTGTGTTTCTGTGGAGGTGGATTCAGAGTCCCTTCGTTCAGATTGAGATTGAAGGTTCGGCGTCGGGGACCACCAATCAGATTGAGCTGAACACATCGACCGTCGTGAGTCAGCCGGTTCCGCTGCCACCTCTGGCCGAGCAAGCCCGCATCGTCGCCCGCGTCGACGAACTCATGCGCCTGTGCGACGCACTCGAAGCTAAAGGCCGGCTCGAAGCTGAGCAGCACGCCCGCTTGCTCGGCGCCCTGCTGGCCATGCTGACCGACAGCAGCACGCCCGAGGAACTTGCCGCGAACTGGCAACGGGTCGCCGATAACTTCGACCTGCTGCTCGACCGTCCCGAGGCCGTGGATGCACTGGAGGAAACCATCCTGCTGCTGGCCGTGCGCGGGCTGCTGGTGACGCAGGATGAGACGGAGGAGCCTGCGATTGAATCGCTAAGGCGATTGCGCGCCCAGCGGGCAAAGGAAGAGCAGGCGTCAAGATCCAGGAGGGCGGATTCAGTCGAAGCTGAGGCCGCAGAGGAGCCGCCATTTGCCTTGCCAACTGGCTGGGCCTGGGCCAAAGCGCAAGACCTTACGTCACCTTTGAGCATCATCACCTACGGCGTCTTAAAACCTGAGTGGGTTGAAGTTGGCGTGCCAACCGTTCGTGTCCAAGACATTCAGGCTGGCCGCCTCCTGACAAACCAGGTAGCGCAGTGCGCGCCCGCCAGAGCTGAGAAGTTTGCAAGAACAAAACTGAGCGAAGGTGATTTGCTCATCGCCAAGGACGGCGCAACGCTTGGAAAGACGGCCTTCGTCCCTAAAGCTCTTGAGGGCGGCAATATCACTCAGCATGTCCTCCGCTTCTCCATTGCCCCAGACTTCAATCGCGAATATGTGCGTCTTGTCATCGATTCACCTCATGGGCAAGTTTGGATGCGCGGAGAGACTCAAGGCGTCGCGCTTCCCGGCGTGAACGTCGGTGATTTTCGGCGCATGCCGATCCCCATTCCACCGATCGCAGAGCAAGCGCGCATCGTCGCCCGCGTCTCCGAACTCCGTCTCCTCTGCACCAACCTGAGGCAGTGTTTGGCGCGCAGCAGCGCCACGCAGACGGTACTCGCGGGTGCCCTGATCGACCGAGCGCTGGCGGGCTAGCCGTCTTGCAAGATGGATCGAACGTTCAAAGACCTCAGAGGCCCGTCCAGCGGGGACCAAGCGCTTGAATTCTCCTGGGGTGAGCGTTTCGACGATTCCGGCATCAGCTGGGATGAACTGCTGAAGTCTCACCGCATTCTCATCGTCTCGGAGGCAGGCGCCGGCAAGACCTATGAGTGCGAGACGAAGGCGAGGGAACTCTTCGCTCGGGGCGAGCCAGCGTTCTTCTTGTCTCTCGAAGACATTGCATCCACTGGCGTGGTCGCCAACCTTTTCGGGGATGAGCACGAGCGTTTCACCAACTGGCTGGCGTCTTCATCGCAGTTTGCCTACTTCTTTCTCGACTCAATCGACGAACTTCAGCTCGTTCATCGTTCGTTCAAAGACGCACTACGTCGATTTGCACATGACATTCGAGGAGGAATGGGACGAGCCACGGTGGTCGTCACTGCTCGCCCGGTGCCCATCGATCGCCAAGCGTTCAGGGAGATCCTGCCCGGGTCGGCGCGAGTGCGACATGACGACTCGCAAGATGAGTTCATCCGCATCGCCATGGATGGACCGAGCAAGACCAACGATGACGGCCGGCCCGCCATCCGAGAGGTCGAACTGCTTCCGATGAGCGGCCCCCAGATCATGGAGTTCGCGCGGTCCCGAGGGGTTGGGGACCCTGAGGTCCTGCTGGCCGCCATTGACGCCAAGCATGCCAGGGAGTTTGCCCGCAAGCCGCAGGACCTGATCGAGCTTTGCGATGACTGGCGAGAATATGGGGGCCTTCGTGTCCATTTCGAGCAGATTCAGTCTCATGTGCGAGCCCGGCTCGCTGCCCGTCCCGAGCGGCGGGAGAAGGCAGAGCTTTCTCCAGCGAAGGCGCAGATCGGCGCCCAGCGTCTTGCGCTCGCGGTCATCCTGAGTCGGCGCTTGACCCTCCGGTACAGCGCTGGATCGGATGGCGATGCATCGGGCGCTGCGCCGATTGATCCGCGTGAGCTGCTGGCGGACTGGGCCTCCAACGAGGTGTTGACGCTCTTGGAGCGTCCCATCTTTGTCGAAGGCGGATACGGCAGGGTCCGGTTCCACCATCGGTCAGTGATGGAGTTTCTCGCGGCCCGACAGATCCATGACCTGATGGAGACAGGCCTGCTGACTCAGTCCGCCGCTGCCCGCATGTTGTTTGGACTCACGGGCTCGAACGAGACGATCGTCAGGCCGTCGATGAGGCCCGTGGCTGCGTGGCTTGCCTTGCTGCGGCCCGACATGTTCGAGAGGGTAGCCAAGATCGAGCCGGAAACGCTGCTGACCCAGGGCGACCCTGAATCTCTTACAGATCTCCAGCGGGAGCGCGCGTTGCTCGGCTTCGTGGCCCGATACGGCAAGGGTCAGTGGCGTGGCCTTGAAGTTCCGAATCTGCAGGTGGCGCGGCTTGCGCAGCTAAGCCTTGCCGGCACGGTGCAATCTGCCTGGGCATCTGGGGTCGAGGCGCCTGAGGTCAGGGAACTGCTACTTCGGCTGGTGAGCGCGGGCCGAATGCAGGGCTGCGCGGACCTAGTTGCACGCGTCGCAGCGGACCCATCATGCAGCGATCGCGATCGATTCGAGGCATTGCTCGCGCTTGCGGCCCTGGGCGACTCCCGCCTTGCACCAATGGTCGATGCGATCGTCACGCTGGCGCCAGGGTGGTCGGAACGACTTGCGCGTTGGGTCGGGACGATGCTTTATCCAGAACATGTCACGGAAGCCCAACTGGTTCAGCTCTTGGCGAGGGTGCGCAGCGAACACAGGCGCAGTGGAGACTACGCGGACAGTGTCGCCCGGGTGATCCAGAAAGCGGATATTGGCCAGGCCCGCCTTGAAGCCCTTTTGCCTGATGTGCTTCGGCTCGCGCGCGGGGGGCTGTCCCCAGTCGAGGAAGAGTTTCGAGAGGCTGATGGGCGGCTGCAGATGTCGAGCATCCTGCGCTCGCTGTGTCTCCGGTTGCTCGAACTTGGAAGCGTTAGCGAGACACTGATCGTGGCCTCGGTTCTTGCAAGGCGGTCGACCGACGCGTCCTCTGGCCTAGGGAAGGGCAAGACTGACCTGAGTGCGCTGCTCGACGCGCTGCCGCATGATTGGCGCCCGCGGGTCTTCGATGCAGATCTGGCCTGTGTGGAGTCGCTTGGTGGCGATCGCAGTGCCAGGTGCCGACTGGTTCGTATCGTCTATGAAGGAGCACTGAACTACACGTTCGAGCGGGACGGCCTGTGGGTACAGGCAGCGCTGGCCAACGTGCAAATGTTGCAGGAGCGTCGGGCGGTTCTGTTGCACCTGGCCGCGCACCTCTACGCGATAGAGGGACGCCTGAAGGATGGCGCGGACGCTCTCCTCCGGGCCGTTGCTGACTCGACTGCGCTGACCGACGAGTTGAACTCGATCGTTGCGTCCAACCAGCCAAACCCTGAATTCCTGAAGATGCAGGAGGACCAGAGGAAGCGGCAAGAGCGCCAGGCCAAGAAGCGCGCCGATGAGCGAGATGCATGGACCCAGATCAGGCGAGAGCTGGTTGAGCAGCCCGCGCTGGCGCTAGGGCCGGGTCGCAGGGACGGCACGATCTGGAACCTCTGGCTCGTCTTGCGCAAGTTGGGCCGAAATGGCGACGAAGGGCGATGGGATCGTGCGTTCTTGACCTCCCAGTTCGGAGGCGACGTCACAGACAGGCTGAGGCTTGCCTTGACTGCTTACTGGCGCGGCAGGCGTCCGACGGTTCGATGTGAACGCCCCCGTGGAGCGGAGAACACCTATTTCACGGTCTGGTCGATCGGCCTGATGGGCGTTTATGCGGAAGCGGAGGATCCCCGCTGGTCTGCCAAGTTGACCCCCCGCGAAGCGGAGCTCGCTGCCCGCTACGCGTTGCTGGAACTGAACGGCCTGCCCAGTTGGCTTGGCAGCCTCGCTAAGGCGCACCCTGCTGAGGTGGAGGCCGTCGTTGGCGCCGAACTGCTCGATGAACTGCTCGATGCAGGTGCGGATTCAGGCTGGCACTCCATGGTGCTGCAGTCCCTTCGTAACGGAACGCAGGACTTAGCACAGTTGCTTGTGCCTCGTCTCGTTGGTTGGCTCGCTTGGTCGGGCTTGACGTTGATGCAGCTTCCGCACTCGCCGTCGAACGAGCAGAAGCTCTCCCACGTTGTACGCGTGCTGCTAGCGCACGCTGGCCCAGAGGTCAAAGGACCATTGGAGGAACTGGCGGCGGCTCAGGTCCGCGCGGCTGGCACAGGCCCGTACTTGCTGTTCTGGCTGCCGGTCTTGTTCTCGCTCGCGCCGTCTCGCGGTGTGGAGAGCATGCTTCCCGTTCTTGCCGCACTTCCCGTGGAGCCCAACGGGGCAGCAGTTCGCATCATCGGTTCACTGTTCAATGAGCGGACTGGCTCTGGATCGACCGATTGGGCCGCGAAGCTGGCACCTGCCGAGCTACTCCAGTTGACGCTGGAGTTTCATCGCCATGTGAGGTCAGAGGACGATCTCGTCCACGACACCGTCTACTCGCCCGGGGCGCGGGATTTTTCTGAGAACGGGCGTCGGTACATCTTCGATGCGCTGATGAAGACGAGTGGACAGGAGGCTCTCAGTGCAAAGCTCGCTCTCGCGGCAGATCCACTCTTTGAGCGATTGCGGGATCGCATCGCGGCGTTGGCTCTAGAGCGCCTTGCTGAAGAGATCGACTCCAGCGCCTGGCAGCCGACGGAAGTGAATCGCCCCGGGTATCGCGGAGGCCCGTTGGTTTAAGTCAGACGGTCGCGGCCTGACCAGCGCGTTGTCGATGGTAGTTGGCCTCGAACTCGGCC
>RXJW01000014.1 GCA_003963005.1 Burkholderiales bacterium | reverse complement strand
TTGTCCACAGCCGGCGTCACGCGACGCCGGCTCCAAGCCCTGGGTCAAAGTTCAATCGGCAGGGTGGGTCAAATTTAGATCGGCGCCAACACTCCTGGGCATTTCTGCACCTTCCTCACCGCGCGCTCACGCATCTCGGGCGAGAACTTGTTCGACTTGCTCTTAGCTCAATCCTCTCAGAGTGTTGAGCCCGCTCGATATCGTGGGGCGATTCAATCCACCATTGTGCCGAGCGACAGAGCGGCGGTCTTCAACTTCGCGGAGATCCGTGGTGGGCGGATCGCACGAGACTTCCTGCAGGTTGGCACCGCTGCCGGCTGGCGTGGTAGCCTGCGGAGACTTCCAAGGTGGCAACTCAATGCCGTTTGCGAATTGGTGCGTCTATTCCATTGCTTACCGAAATATCTCCCCATTCGGAGGGGTACCGACCCTGCTGAGTTCAGAGGCGGGGAGACGCACTTCGAATCTAGCCCCGCCCTCCAGACGATTCGACGCAAGCAACACACCCCCATGCTGCTCAACGATGCCGTAGCTGATCGATAGCCCTAGCCCGGTGCCCTTGCCCACCGGCTTGGTGGTGAAGAAGGGGTCGAAGATGCGGGATAGGTTGACCTCCGGGATGCCCGGCCCGTTGTCGTCCACGCGCAGCAGGTAGTGCGAGGGCATGGCGTCGATGGCGATGCTCAGCTGCGGCGTCTGGCCAGGGCGCTCGGCGATGGCGTCCAGTGCGTTCTCCAGGAGGTTCATGACGACCTGCTGCAACTGGCCGGCGTTGCCGCGCACCAGGTGCGGCTCGCCCGGCTGCCAGTTCAGCTGCAGGTCGCGCGGCGCGCCTTTGCTGACCCACAGCACCGAGCGGTCCACCACCTTGTTCAGGTCCACTTCCTGGCGGGTTTCGGTGTCTACCGCCGAAAAGCGCTTGAGCCCGTTGACGATGTCGGCCGTGCGCTGCGCGCCTTCGATGGTGCCCTCCAGCAGCGAGGGCAGATCGTCCAGGATGTGAGGCACGCGAAGCTTGGTGCGCAGGGCCTGCAGCTCGGCCGGCGTCAGGCCCTCGTGCACGGCGTGCAGGTAGTCGCGCAGACGCTCGCTGTAGCGCGAGAGCGCATGCACATTGCCGAGGACGAAGCTGATGGGGTTGTTCAGCTCATGGGCCACGCCGGCCACCAGGCGGCCAAGCGACGCCATCTTCTCGGAGTGCAGCAGCTGCTGCTGGGTGCGCTTGAGGGCTTCGTGCGCCGTGCGCAGCTCCTGGTAGGCGCGGCGGATCTCGGCGGTGGGGCGCGCCACCAGTACCGTGCCCACGCGGCGCTGCGAGGCCGCGAAACGCGGCGTGCAGTTGGCGTCGACCGGCACGCTGTCGCCCCCGGTGCCGCGCAGGTTCAGCTCGATCGAGTCGCCGCGCCGCGTCGGGCTGCGGTTGCCCATCACGGCGCGGGCGGCGGCCACGCTGGCCTCGTCGGCCAGCAGGTCGTAGAGCGAGGTGCCCCGCAGCTGCTGGTCCGTGCGGCCCACGAGCTCGCACAGCGCCGCATTGGTTTCCTCGATCAAGCCCTGCGCGTCGCAGACCACCAGCACATCCGACATCGCCGACAGCACGCTGAAGATGAACTGCTGCGACTGCTCCAGCTCGGCGTTCTTCTTCTCCAGCTCGATCTCGTCGGTGACGAGCTGGGAGTAGACCTCGTCCATCTTCTGGATCACGTCCACCCAGGCGGCGTCATCCATGCCTTGCGGAGGCGCGGGGGGCTGGGTGTCGATGCGGCGGCGCGGGGGCATGGCGGTCAATGAACGGTGCAGACCATGCACGGGTCGAAGGAGCGCACGACGTGCTGCACCGCCACCGGCGTGTCCTCGCCGTCCTGCACCGGCGTGTCGACGAGCGCCTGCTCCAGCGCGCCGGGCGTGCCGGCCGCGTCGCGTGGCGAGAAGTTCCAGCTCGTGGGCGCCACGATCTGGTAGTTGGCGATGCGCCCGCCGCGCACCTGCACCCAGTGCCCCAGCGCGCCACGCGCCGCCTCGTTCAGGCCCATGCCTTCGCCGTCCTGCGGCAGGCGCGTGGGCTCGCAATACGGCTGGCCGGGCTCCAGGGCGCGCAGCCAGGCTTCGATCAGCGGCACCACGCGCGCCAGCTCCAGCACGCGGGCCAGCACGCGCGTGAACACGGTGCCGCCGTGGCGACGAACTGCGTCCAGCACCAGCGGATGGCCCGCAGCGAGCTGGCGGGCGATGGCACCGGTCTCCACCACCTGCCCGGCCAGCCGCGGCGCCTTGTTCCAGGTGTAGGCGCCAGGCTTGTCGGCGTCGGGTTCGGTCACGCCCTCGCGTGGGTGGCGCGGGCCACCGGCGTCCAGCAACCAGGCGTGCGTGGCGTCCTCGGTGATGACGGCGGTGTCCAGCGGCTGCAGGGCACCCAGCGCCGCATCCCAGACGCCCGCCGCCAAGGCGTGGCCGCCTTCGGGCTGCGGGTAGGCGCCGTAGCTCAGGTAGCGCCCCGGCCCCGGGCCGAGCGCTGCCAGCGCCGGGTCCAGCATGGCACTGAGGAAGAGGCGGAAGTCGCCGCGCTCGGGCTGCTGCGCATGCCAGGCCCACAGCGCGTCCTCGTCGGGCAGCACATCGAACGCTTCCAGCGGCGTGCCGCCGAACAGCTCGCGCTCCAGGAAACCGCGGAACTCACGCACCCGCGCGAGCAGCCGCGTGCGCTCGGCAGGCTCGACGGCGCGGGACGAGCCGCCCGGCTCCAGCCCCTGGGTGTGCGGCCATTTGCCCGCCAGGGTGCCCAGCAGCTCGAACCAGCGCTGGCGCGCGGCAATCGCCTTGCGCGTTTGCTCGCCCCGATCCGGCAGGAAGCGCTCCACCGCCTCCGCATGCCAGGGCCGGCCGGCGTAGACGGCGCGGGCGAAGTCGGGCATGAAGAACAGGTAGAAGTGGCTCAGGTGGTCGGCCAGGTTCTCGATGGCCAGGATGGTGTTGGTGACGTGGCGACCGTTCGCCGGCATCGCCACGCCGGCCAGGTCGGCCAGCGCATGCGCCGCCGCGACGGACTGCGACACCGAGCAGATGCCGCAGATGCGCGGCACATAGACCAGCGCGTCGTGCGGGGCCTTGCCCTGCAGGATCTGCTCGAAGCCACGGTACATCGGCGCGTTGACATGCGCCGCGCGCACGCGGCCGTCGGCGATGTCGAGCGTGACCTCCAGGTCACCTTCCACGCGGTTGAAAGGACCGACGAGCAGGCGCTTCATTTCAGGCGGGTCTTGCGGATGGCCGGCGTGACGACGCGGTGGTCGGCCGTGGCGTTGAGTTTCACGCGCTTGGGCGTGGCCGACTTGGACAGCGAGGCCAGCGCCACGAACCAGGCCTTGGGCATGTCGGTGGGCAGGCCGATGGGGATGCCGGCGATCTTGGGCGTCTCGTGGAAAGGATGGCCGGGCTCCTGGAAGCCCGGCTCGGTGCAGGCGATGCAGGCGTAGCCGCCGCGCGTGCAGGAGCCCTCGCCATTCCACAGCCGCGTGTTGCAGTCGGCATGTACCTGGGTGCCCTTGCAGCCCATGTGTTCCATCATGCAGCCCAGGTCCGACGGCTTTTCGGCGCTGGCCTTGAACTCGTAGAACTCGTTGCGCGTGCAGCCGTGGTGCACGAGCTGGTCGGCATACAGGCGCGGCCGGCCCAGCGCGTCGAGCGACTCGGCCTGAAGCTCGCCCGCCGCCAGCGCCATCAGCGTGTCCATGACCCAGCCCGGGTGCGTCGGGCAGCCCGCCACGTTGACGACCGGCAGGCCCTGCTTAGACCGGAAGCCCGCGCCCAGCAGGCCGCCGATGCGGTCATCCTCGTACTGCAGGCCGCAGGCGTCGGTCGGGTTGGCACCGCCGGCGGTGATGCCGCCCCAGGCCGCACAGCTGCCGATGGCCGCGACGACACCCGCCACCTCCGCCAGCCGCTGCACCCAGTGGATCATCGGCAGCCCCGTGCCGGCCAGCACGTGGAAGCGCCCCGTGCCGTTGGGGCCGCGCAGCAGCGCGCCTTCCACGCACAGCGCGTCCAGCCGCATCCGGCCTTCGAGCACATCGTTCAGCAAGGCGACGACGCTGCCGCCGGTCTCCAGCGACAGCGACGGGTGCCAGAGCAGGTGGATGCCCGCGTCGCGCAGCTGGCCGTGGAAATCGGTCGTGTCGGCGCACAGCAGCGACATGCTGCAGCCACCGCAGCCACCCGACTGCAGCCAGAGCACGTTGAACGGCTGACGTTCCACTCTCAGTCCTCCAGCCCGAAGCGCTTCATCTTGCCGCGCAGCCCCACGCGCGACAGCCCCAGCTCCAGCGCCGCCCGCGTCTTGTTCCAGCGGTGGCGCAGCAGGGTCTCGCGCAGCAGCATGGCCTCCACGGCATCCAGCCGCTCGACCAGCGTGCCGCTGGACGGCAGCGCCTGCGACTGCGCCTGCACGCTGATCCCCGCCTGGCCCTGCAGCACGCGCGAAGAGAATGCCGACGCATTGATCGCATCGCCGTCGCTCAACGCCACCGCGCGCGAGATCTCATTGCGCAGCTCGCGGATGTTGCCCGGCCAGGGATAGGCCAGCAGCGCCGCCAGCGCGTCATCGCCCAGCCGGGCCTGCGGCCGGCCAAGCGCGGGCGCCACGTCGGCCAGCAGGCGGCGCGTGATGGGGCCGATGTCGCCACTGCGCTCGCGCAGCGGCGGCACGGTCAGCGTGACGCAGGCGATGCGGTAGTACAGGTCTTCGCGGAACAGTCCTTCACGCACACGCTGCTCCAGGTCGCGGTGGGTGGCGGCGATGACGCGCACGTCCACCGGCACCACCCGCGTCGCGCCCACCGGCCTCACCTCGCCCTCCTGCAGCACTCGCAGCAGGCGCAGCTGGAAGGCGGGCGAGGTCTCGCCGATCTCGTCGAGGAAGATGGTGCCGCCGTCGGCGCGCTGGAACAGGCCGATGTGGTCGTCGAAGGCGCCGGTGAAGGCGCCGCGCTTGTGGCCGAAGAGTTCGGACTCCAGCAGCGTGTCGGTCAGCGCCGCGCAGTTCTCGACGACGAAGGCGCCCGCGGCCCGCGGGCTGGCGTAGTGCATGGCGCGGGCCAGCAGCTCCTTGCCCGTGCCAGACTCGCCCTGCACCAGCACGCTCAGATCCACCCTCGCCATGCGCTCGGCGAGCGCACAGACGGCATCCATCGGGCTGCCGGCCAGGCGCTCGATGCGGTCGAAGTCGAAGGTGGCGCGGGCGCGCTCCAGCTTGCGCTCGGCGCGCTGGCGCAGCACCGGCGTGCTGGTGCGCAGCTCCAGGTCCAGCCGGTGCATGTCGCGCTGCAGCGTGCGCGCCTCGGCGGCGTTGCGCACCGTGCCCAGCAGGTGCTCGGGAATCCAGGGCTTGAGGATGTACTGGTAGATGCCGGCGTCGTTGATGCCGGCAATGATGTCCTCGGAGTCGGTGTAGCCCGAGATGACGATGCGCACCGTGTCGGGCCAGCGCTCGCGTACCTCCTTCAGGAAGGCCACGCCGGTCAGGCCGGGCATGCGCTGGTCGCACAGGATGACGCTGACGTCCTGGCGCTCCAGGTGCACGCGGGCCTCGTCGGCGCCGCTGGCGGTGAGCACGACGAAATCCTCGTCCAGCGTGCGGCGCATCGCATCCTGCGAGCGCACCTCGTCGTCGACGACCAGCACCACCGGCAGGGACAGCGCCAGGCTCATGTCAGGCAGCGGCGCCGCGCTCGCGGTGCACGGCAAGGTGGCGCGGCGTCCAGGCCTGCGGCAGCTTGTGGACGAAGTGGTAGCGCGCCACGTGATAGCTGGGATCGAAACCGTAGAAGTTGCGGTGCATGCGGGAGAGTTCGTCCTGGCGGTAGGCGGCGAGCGGGCGGCGCGCCTCGTCGGCGTGGCGCGCTTGCTGCTTGGCAGCGATGCGCTGCGCCAGATTGTGCGACAGGGCCAGGGCCTCGCCGTCGAGGATGGCGCCCGCCTCGAAGGCGGTCGCGTCGGCGTCGACACAGCGGTCGATCAGGCCCAGGCGCGCCGCCTCGGCCGCGCCCAGCGGCAGGCGCCGCCGCATCAGCGCCCGGGCGCCGTCGGCACCCAGCCGGCGCGGCAGCAGATAGGTCCAGTACTCCGAGCCATAGAGATTGCCCATGTTCTTGTAGTGCGGGTTCAGCACCACGCCGCGGTGGGCCCAGACCTCGTCGGCGGCCAGCGCCAGGAAGGCACCGCCGGCACCGGCATTGCCGCGCAGCACGGCCACGGTCAACCGGTCCGTCGTCGTGATCAGCTCCAACGCCACATCGTCCATCGCGTTGATGTTGCGCCAGGACTCGTCGGCGGCACTGTCGCCCGGGCGGTGGGCGGCGGCCTCGATGCAGTTCAGGTGGATGCCGTTGCTGAAGAAGTCGCCACCGCCCAGCAGCAGCAGCACCCGCGTGTCGCGGCGCTTCACCTCGCGCAGCGCCGCCAGCAGCCGCTCGCACTGGGCGGTGGACATCGCGCCGTTGTGGAAGTCGAAGGACAGGCAGCCGAGCCGCCCGCCCGGCGGGCCGGACTCGCGGTAGCGCAGCTCGCCCCATTCGTCGTCGGGGCGCTCCAGAGGCACGGGCAGCTGGGGCAGGCGCTCCGCCTGGGCGGCGAAGGCCAGCGCGGCGGGCAGCTTGAAGGGCTGGCCGTCGCCGCAGGCCGACGCGGCGCGCGCCTGGCCGATCCAGACCGCACCGTCAACGGTGCGGCGCAGCAGCGCGCCATCGCGGCGGGCCAGCAGCTCGCCCGGCAGGCCAGGCGGCAACGAGGCCAGAAGGGCCACGCTGGCGGCATGGCCGTCGCTCAGGTGGCAGGCATGGCCGAACAGCTCGTCGGCGACGCCGGGCTGGCCATCGGCGCTGCGCAGCTTGGCGAGCACGCGGGCGCTGCCGTCCTGCTGCCAGTCGATGCGCCGCTCCGACTGCGGCATCGCGGGCCGCCACGTGCCGGCCGCTGCCGCCGCCGCAACCGGCGCGCTCGCGCCACCCTCGGCGAAGCGCGCCAGCGCGCGCAGCACGGCCTGCACGGCGGCCTCAGCCACCTCGCGGCGGTAGAGGCTGCCCTTGGACGCAGCGCGCATGGCCACATGGCCATGGTCGCAGACCGGGCCGGCATCGAACTCGGCATTGGCCTGCAGCACCGTGACGCCCCACTCCGCCCGCCCTTCGAGCACCGCCCAGTCCAGCGCCGAAGGCCCACGATCACCCGGCGGGCCGGGGTGGACGACGAGGCAGGGCAGCCGCGTCCACACCGACTCGGGGATGCGCCGCTTCAGGAAGGGCGCGACGACCAGTTGCGGCTGGAAGAGCTCCACCGCCTCCTCGGTGACACGGTCGGCGATGTCGAACTCGACGGCCAGCGCATATCCGAGGGCGCCCAGCTCGACGAACAGCCGCTGCGTCAGGCTGTTGAAGCTGTGGCAGAGCAGCAGGATGCGCAGGGGCGCGGTCATGGCAGATCGCCCCCGGGGCGCAGGTCGGCGAGCAGGCTGCCGGCGCCCTTGCGGCCGAGATAGATGGCCAGCTTGGACTCGATCGCGGCCAGCGCCGTACCGTAGGCCTCGTTCGTGGCTGCCGCCAGCAGCGGGCGGCAGACGACATCGACATCGGGGCCGAAATGCGGCGTGAGCCGGACGATGGCCTTGCGCTTCAGTGATGCCAGACGCTCGTCGGCAGGGACCACCGGGGCGGGTGGCGGCGCAGGTGGCGCCGGGACGGGCGCGGCCACCACCTCCTCGATCAGCCCTCCGTCGAACAGCATCTCCACCAGCGCCACCGCATCCGCCCCCAGCTTGCCCGCCAGCAGCGCAAGCGAGTCGTGGCCGTTGACGAGGATCAACGCCATCCGGGCGCGCGGTGCGAGCGCGCCGGAGCGCGTGGCGAGTGCCGCCACGCCCCGTGCGGTCTTGCGGTAGACGCTGTCGTCGGCCCGGTTCATGCCGTTCGCGGGCCGGTCAGCAGATGCGCGGCAGCTGCTCGCCGCTGAGCCAGTCGACGACACGGCGGCCGCCGAAGCGCGTGGCCATCTGCACGAAGTGGTGCGGGTCTTCGGTCACGCTGCCGATGCGCACCGCCGCCGCGCCACGCGGGTGGGCGCGCATGGCCGCCAGCACAACCTCGGTCGCCTCGGGCGCGCAGACGGCCACCAGCTTGCCCTCGTTGGCGACGTAGAGCGGGTCCAGGCCCAGCAGCTCGCAGGCCGCGTCGACCTGGGGCAGCACCGGGATGGCCGCCTCGTCGAGCAGCATGCCGACACCGGACTGGCGGGCGATCTCGTTCAGCGTCGTCGCCAGGCCGCCGCGCGTCGGGTCGCGCAGCACGCGCACGCCGCCCGGCGCGGCTTCCAGCATGGCCGCCACCAGGGTGTGCAGGGCCGCAGTGTCGGAGGCGATGGTGGTCTCGAACTCCAGCGACTCGCGCTTGGACAGCACCGCCACGCCGTGGTCGCCGATGGTGCCGGACAGCAGGATCACGTCGCCCGGGCGGGCGTTGGCACCACCCACGTCGACGCCCTGCGGCACGACGCCCAGGCCGGTGGTGCTGATGAAGACGCCGTCGCCCTTGCCCTTCTCGACGACCTTGGTGTCGCCGGTGACGACCGGTACGCCGGCCTCGCGCGCGGCGGCCGCCATCGAGTCGACGATGCGCTTCAGCTCGGCCAGCGGGAAGCCCTCTTCCAGGATGAAGCTGGCCGTCAGATAGAGCGGGCGGGCGCCGCACATGGCCACGTCGTTGATCGTGCCGTGCACGCTCAGGCAGCCGACGTCGCCGCCAGGGAAGAACAACGGCGACACGACGTGGGCGTCCGTCGCCATCACGAGGCGGTGGCCGGCCGGGATGGCCAGCGCGGCGCCGTCGTTGCCCTGGCGCAGGTAGGGGTTGTCAAAGGCCTTGACGAAGACTTCCTCGATCAGCTGCGCCGCCGCACGGCCACCGGCGCCGTGGCCCATGTCGACACGGCCATGCTTGATGTCCAGCGGCCGTGTGTAGTCCTTGCGCGTCGTCATGCCGCAGCCCTCTCGACGCGGACCGGAATGTCGCGGAAGCGCCCGTAGGAGTAGTGCGCCGCGCAGGCGCCTTCCGACGACACCATGCAGGAGCCGACCGGGTTCTCGGGTGTGCAGACGGTGCCGAAGATCTTGCAGTCGGTCGGCTTCTTCACGCCGCGCAGGATGGCGCCGCACTCGCAGGCCTTGTTGTCGGCCACCGAGCGGTAGCCCAGTTCGAAGCGACGTTCGGCGTCGAAGGCCGCGTAGGCGGGCCGGATCTTCAGCGCGCTGTAGGGCACCTCGCCCAGGCCCCGCCACTCGAAGCTGGTGCGCAGCTCGAACATCTCGGACACCAACGTCTGCGCGGTGAGGTTGCCCTCCGGCGTGACGGCGCGGGTGAACTCGTTCTCCACCTCGGCCCGCCCTTCGTTGACCTGGCGCACCAGCATCAGCACGGCCTGCATCACGTCCAGCGGCTCGAAGCCGGCGATGACGACCGGCTTGCGGTATTCCTCGGCGAAGTGGTCGTAGGGCGCCGAGCCGATGACGATGCTGACGTGGGCGGGGCCGACGAAGCCGTCGAGGGGCACGGTGCCGTACTGGCGCACCTCGGGGCTTTCGAGGATGTGGGTGATGGCCGAGGGCGTCAGCACATGGCAGCACAGCACGCTGAAGTTGGCCAGGCCCTCGCGTTCGGCCGTGCGGATGGCCAGCGCCGTCGGCGGCGTCGTCGTCTCGAAGCCGATGGCGAAGAACACGACCTCGCGCTGCGGGTTCTGGCGTGCGATCTGCAGCGCGTCCGCCGCCGAATAGACCATGCGGATGTCGCCGCCGCGCGCCTTGGCCTTGACCAGCGACAGGCCGTCGGACGCCGGCACGCGCATGGTGTCGCCATAGGTGCAGACGATGGCGTCGCGTTCCAGCGCCAGCTGGATAGCGAGGTCGATGCGGCCGATGGGCAGCACGCAGACCGGGCAGCCCGGGCCGTGCACCATGCGCACATTGGGCGGCAGCAGCTCGGCCACGCCGTAGCGCGAGATGGCGTGCGTGTGGCCGCCGCAGAACTCCATGAAGCTGTACTGCCGGCCCGGCAGCGCTTCGGCGCGCAGGCGCTCGGCAATCTTGCGGGCGATGTCGCCGTCGCGGAACTCGTCGATGTACTTCATGTCAGCTCGCTTCCTGCGCCGTCAGCTCGCCGAACATGCGCAAGGTGCGCTCGGCTTCCTCGGGGTCGATCAGGCCGATGGCGTGGCCGACATGGACGATGACGTAGTCACCAACGGCGGCCTCGGGCACGAGGGCAATGGAAATTTCCTTGCGGATGCCGCCCAGGTCCACCAGGGCCTGCGCGCCGGGGCGGATCTCGATCAATCGGGTGGGAATGGCTAGGCACATGCGGCGGCCTCGGGTGAGATGACGAGTTGGTGGGCGGCGACCCAGGCCTGGCCCAGCGCCAGGCCGGCATCGCCGCAGTTGGTGGAGCGAGTGCCGAGCACGCGCAGGCCGTGCGACACCAGGCGGCGCACGACATGCTCGGTCAGCACCGCGTTGAAAAAGCAGCCGCCGCCAAGGCAGACGGTGCGCGTGCCGGTTTCGCGGGCGGCAGCGGCAGCCCAGTCGGCCAGGGCCTGGGCGAGCGACACGTGGAACCATGCAGCGTGCGCTGCGGCTTCGGCGGGCTCGGGGCTGTCGAGCAGGCGGGCCAGCAGCGGGCGCAGGTCGAGGCGCTGCAAAGCCTGCGAGTCGATCAGATCGGTACGTGGCTGCACGGTGGCCTGGGCCAGGTGCCGGGCGGCGAGCTTTTCCAGCGCGATGGCCGCCTCGGCCTCGTGAGCCTGGCGCACGCTCAGGCCCAGCGCGCCGGCGGCGGCGTCGAACCAGCGGCCGGTGCTGCTGGTGACGGGGCAGTTCAGGTTCGCCGCCAGCATGCGCTGCACACCCTTGGCGGCAGGCACCCCCACCACCGGGCCGAAGCGGCCCTCGATCTCGCCGCCACGGCCCAGCGCATGCAGCACCGCCGCGGCCATGCGCCAAGGCTCGCGGGCCGCCACGTCGCCGCCGGGCAGCTGCAGCGGCCACAGCCCGCCGAGGCGGCGCCATTCGCCGGGCGCCACCCACAGCAGCTCGCCACCCCAGGCCGTGCCATCGGTGCCCAGGCCCACGCCATCCAGCGCCAGGCCGACGACGGGCTCGTCCACGCCGTGGTCGGCCATCACCACGCCGATGTGGGCGTGGTGGTGCTGCACGGCCACGGCCGGCACACCCCACTCGGCAGCCAGTTCCAGCGCGAGACGGGTGCTGAAGAAGTCCGGGTGCAGGTCGTGCGCCACGGCCGCGACCAGCTCTGGCGATTGCGCGAAGAGCTGGCGCACCGACGCCTCCAGCGCGCGGCAGGCCTCCGGGTCGCCCAGGTCGCCGTGCACGGCCGACCACTGCGCCCGGCCGTCGGCCCGCAGGCAGGCGGCGTTCTTCAGCCAGGCGCCGAAGGCGAGCACGGCTGGCATTCAGCGCTCCAGTGCGGCGCGGGCCTGGGCCAGCTCGGCTTCGAGCGCCGCCACGCGGGCGCGCAGCGCGGCCTGGCTGTCGTCCTCGGGCGCCGTCCATTCCAGCAGCCAGTCCAGCCAGGCGTCCATGCCCTCCCCGGTCGTCGCCGACAGCTGCAGCACCTGCAGCGTCGGGTTCACGCGCCGCGCCATCTCGATGCAGCGCTGCACGTCGAAGCGCAGATGCGGCAGCAGGTCCACCTTGTTGAGCACCATCAGCTCGGCGGCGGCGAACATGTCGGGGTACTTCAGCGGCTTGTCCTCGCCCTCGGTCACCGACAGCACGACGACCTTGGCCGCCTCGCCCAGGTCCCACAGCGCCGGGCAGACGAGGTTGCCGACGTTCTCGATGAAGAGCAGGCTGGCCCGCTCGTCGTGGTGATGGTGGTGATCGTGGCTGTGCAGCTGGCCGAAGGCCTCGGCCACCATCGGCGCGTCCAGGTGGCAGCCCTTGCCGGTGTTGACCTGGATGGCCGGCGCGCCGGTGGCACGGATGCGGTCGGCGTCGAAGCTGGTCTGCTGGTCGCCCTCGATGACGGCCACGTCCACGCCCGGCGCGCGGGCTTTCAGCGCCTCGATGGTGGCGCACAACAGCGTCGTCTTGCCCGAGCCGGGGCTGGACAGCAGGTTGAGCGCCGTCACGCCATGGGCCTCGAAGTGATGGCGGTTCTGCCGCGCGATGCGACGGTTCTCGCCGAGGATGTCGGCCTCCAGCTTGACCGTGCGTGCCTGGCTCATGCCGGGCACCGACACGCGGGCCGCACCGGCGCCGAAGTGAAGGTCGCCATGGGTCGGGTCCACGTGAACATGGCCGTGGTCGTGCGCATGCCCGTGGGCATGTTCATGAGTCTTGGTCGTCGCCTCGCCACTGTCGGCGCATCCGCACACCACACACATCGTCGTCTCCTCAGTCATCTACAAGCAGGTCCACCACGCGCAGCTCGGTCCCGCCGGTGGGCTGCAGCTGGTGGCTTGAACATTGGGGGCAGGGGTCGCCGCGACGCGCCAGCGGCACGGTGGCAGCGCAGGGCAGGCACCAGGCCTGGCCCTCGGGCTCGTCGATGGCGATGCTGGCGCCCTGCAGCACCGTACCCGGGGCGATGGCCTCCAGCGCAAAACGCAGCGCGCGCACCTCCACGCCAGCCAGGCGGCCGGCCTCCAGGTGCAGCGCCGACACGCGGCGGAAGCCCTCGCGTCGCGCGGCGTCTTCCACCAGTTTCAGGATGCCGCCGGCCAGGCTGGCTTCATGCATGGGCGCCCTCCTCCTGCAAGGCCTGCGTCTCCACCTCGAAGCGCACGCAGGGATCGTAAGCGGCCATCAGCGCGGCAATGCGGCGCTGCGCGAACGCGCCATGCGCGGGGCGCAGGCCCTCCAGCGCAGCGGCCACGGCGCCCTCGGCGTGGAAGTTCCACTCCGTTGGCGCGAGCACGCGGTAGGCGGCCACGCGACCGTCACCGTCCAGGCAGGCATGGTGCACGAGCAGGCCGCGCGCCATCTCCACCCAGGCCAGGCCTTCGCACGGCGCGATCTGCAGCGCACCGAAGGCCAGCCAGCCACTGCCGCTGCGGCCGGGCTCGTCGGGCTGGCTCAGCCGCACCAGCTCGGCCACGCGGGCGCCCAGGCGCTGCCAGGGCGTGGTGGGCATGGGGCGGGCGGCGTCGTGCAGGCGGGTCCAGCTGCCGGTCTCGGCGCAGTCGTCATGCCAGCGGGGCTGGCGGGTGTAGCCAGGGTTCTCGCGCAGACAGGCGGCCAGCTGGCGAAGCGACACCGTACCGGCGTGCACATGCAGCGGCTCCGCGGCGGCTACGGGCCAGTCGGCTGCCGAGCGGGCGCTGCGCACCAGGGCCGGCAGCCAGCCATGGCCGGTGGCGCTCCAGTCGGCCCACCAGTCGGGCCGGGCCTCCCAGCAGCGAAGCCAGTCTGCCGCCGGCATGCCCAGCAGATGGCGTTGCAGCCAGAGCCGGGTGTCCCGGGAATCGGCCTCGCGCGACCGCAGGACCGGGCAGCAGCGCAGCGACAGGGCCGCGTCCTTGGCCGCAGCGGGCGACAGCGCGCCGGGCCAGTCCAACCCGATGCGCCGCGCGTGCTCGCACAGCGTCTCCAACTGCAGCGCACGGGCCGCACCAGCGTCAGCGTCCACCGCGCCCTGCTCGGCGGCGCGCAGTGCCATCTGCGAGCACAGGCGGTGGGCGTGGCCGCACAGGCTGTAGAGGCTGGCCAGCAGGCCCGGCACCTCCGCAGCCAGCTTGCCGCGCGCCAGCGTGCCCGCCCAGTCGGGCCTGTTGTTGAGCACGCTGCCCGGCCGAGCCTGGCCCGGACGCAGGCGCACCACGCCGGCCAGGGTGTCGAGACTCGTCATGCGCTGGCCTTCACGGCCGAGCGACCGAACAGGAAGCCGCGCCGCGCGCTGGACGCCTGCGGCGCGGCAGGCCGCAGCTCAGCCAGCACCGCCCAGGCGGTGGCGCGCGCCTGCGCCTGGTCGGGGAACTCGAACATCGGCGAGGCCAGCGAGCAGGCCTCGTAGGCCCCCAGGCCGGGCTCGTGCGCGCCGATGAATTCGAAGCTCGTGCCCCCCACGTCCCGTGCCCTCGCCTGCCCGACGCGATCCGCGCCGGCCTCGGGCTGCAGCGGCAGCCAGACGAGGTTCATGAACCATGGCGTGACGAGCACGCCCACGGCGGCGGGCGGCTCGCCGGCCTCCACGGGCACCGGCTGGAAGCCCACGGCCTCGACCGCCAGCGCCGCGTTCAGCACCGGCACGCCCGCCATGCGCGTGGCCTGCACGTGGCGGAACAGCGCCTCCAGCGCCTGCACGCGTGCCGTCAGCTCATTCATGCCGCCAGCACCATGAACTGCTCGGCATCGCCGTCGCACTGCGGGCAGCGCCAGTGCGGCGGCAGGTCGGTGAAGGCCGTGCCGGGCGCCACCTGCCAGACCTCGTCGCCCAGCGCCGGGTCGTACACCCACCAGCAGATCTTGCACTCCAGCCGCGCCGCAGCCGGCAGCCGCGCTGCGTCGCCGAGGTAGCTGCCCTCGAACGTCATGACAGCCCCTCGCCCGCCGCGAACGGCGGTCGGTCCCCCGAGGGGACGCGTGCCGGCTTGGGAGCGGCCCGGCGCTCGGCACTCATGCCTGCTCCACCCACGCCAGCACTTCCTTCAGGCGCTCCAGCGAATCCTCCAGGTCCTCGGCGGCGGCTTGAGCCACCTCGGGCAGCTCGCTGATCTCGACCGAGTTCAGGATCACGACGTCCTGCGAGTTGTAGTAGACGACCCGCCAGGTGTTGGGCCGGTGCGTGTTCGTGATGCGGCAGTTGCCGTAGCCGCGCGACAGGATGAGGACGCGACCGGTGCCCAAGTGATGGTCAAGGAAGCCAATGTCCTCGACCGACATGGGCAGCAGCGTGAGGTTCACGACATGCGCCGGCTGGCCCGGGCGCCACAGGCGCCACTGGTCCTCGATCTCGGCGAGCAGCGCCGGCGCGTTCTGCACATTGGGCGGCAGCCCGCCCTGCCAGCGCGGCACGACAGGGTCGACATCCTGGCGGGCCGCAAGCTTGAGCACCTCGGGGATGTGGCCCAGCTCGATAATGTCGGACACCACGCGGCCCTGGGCCGTGGTCACGACGCGCCAGACGCCGGCGAACACGGCCTCCTGCACCTGCACGCCGAGTGCGGCATCGCCAGCCGCGTGCACCACGGCGCTGACCTCGCCTTCGCCCAGCACCTGGTTCACGAGGGCCAGATCGTCGGCGTCCAGCCCGGCCAGGTCCACATGGCGGTTGCCACCGCCGCGGCAGACGACCTCGAGCTGGGCCAGCGCATCACGCAAGGCGGCGTGGGCGCGGTGCCGGCCGGCCAACTGCTCGGGTTCCGGCAGCAACGGCGCGCGGAAGGTTTCCATGCCCTGGGGCATGGGCATGTAGTCCAGCACCTCGTCCTCGACCTGGCTGCCGGGGCCGATGCTGCGCACGGGGATGGGGAAGTCTTTCATGGGGTGTGTGGTGTGAAGGTCAGTGGCAGCTGCTGTCGTTGGCGGCAGCGCTGACGAGGGGGATGCCGATGGTGGGCGCCCGCGAGACGGGGGCGGCAAGAGCCTCCTCGGTCAGGCGCAGGAAGTCCTCCCAGTCGTGCATGCCCGACAGCGTGGTGACGTACTGGCCGTCACGCAGGAAGAGCAGCGTGGGCCAGCGCTGCGAGCCGAAGCGGCGGGCCAGCGCCTCTTCCTGATGGCGCTGCACGACGCCGATCTGGAAGCGGCCGGGCAGGCAGCGTTGCAGCTCAGGCAGCACGACGGCCACGTCCTGGCCTTCGGGGAAGCGCACCGCATCGCCCGCGAACAGCACGACGCGGTCGCCGCCCTGGGCGGCCCAGGCGTCGATGCTGTCGCCGTCCACCCAGGTGGCGCCGCAGGACTCGGCCAGGCGGGTGACCAGGGGCGAGGTGTCGGGGCGGGATTGCGGCGCCTGCACGGGCAGGCTCAGCAAGGATTCGGTGCTCATGTCGTCGTCTCCATCGTGGGGTTGTTGGCGCCGGTCAGGGCCAGCAGTTCGTGGGCGCTGAGTTGCGAGGGCAGCGCGAAGGCGGCGTCGGCCCCGCCGCCCTCGCCCGCCTGCACGGCGGCCAGCAGGTCCAGCGTGGCGTTGACCTCGGCGGCGCGCTTGGCGGTGATGCGTTCCTGGGCGCTGTCCAGGAACACCAGCAGCCAGTCGCCCGGCGCCGGCTCACCGACGAGGGCCGTGCGCACGCGGCGGCGCTCGCCGCGGCCCAGGCAGACCGCGTGGCCCGGCTCCAGCTCGAACACCTGCATGGGAATGCCGATGCACATGGTCAGCCCGCCTCGCGCACGGGCATGAAGCGCTCGTCGCCGCTGCGGCAGGCGAGGTCTTCGGGCGGGCGCTCCGCCTCATAGCGGCCCAGGGCCAGCTCGGCGAAGGTCACCGTCTCGACGTCGCTGAGCGGCCGCTGGCGCGGCGTGGGCTGGGCACCCCAGTCGCGCAATGCGTCCAGCCCGAGGGCCAGCGCGTCTTCCAGCGCCTGCTTGACGACCGGGCGCAGGCTGCCACCGTAGTCCTCGATCTCCTGGGGCTGGCAGCCGATCAGCAGCACCTCCTTGGGGTACTTCTCGGTCAGCAGGGCCAGCATCAGCACCTCCTGGAAGCCGGTCTGGTGCAGGCTCATCTTCTTGGCGCCCATGAAGCGGGGCACGTCCTCGTTGAGCACGAGCTTGAGCTCGCCGGGTGCGAGGCCGTAGTCGATGGCATCGAAGATCAGCAGGCGGTCGGCCTGCTGCACATGCTGCACGAGGTAGAGGCCCTGCGTGCCGCCGTCGATGAGCTGCACATGCGGCGCGAACTCGTAGCGCTGCTGCAGAGCCTCGATGCAGCGCACGCCGAAGCCCTCGTCGGCCCACAGCACGTTGCCGATGCCGAGCACGCAGATGGACTCCAGGCTGTCACCGCCGGGGTGACAGGTGCTCGCAGGCGAAATGGGGCGTAGCGGGTCCATCACGAAACGATTCAGGGTTGGGGGAGGAGGCGCGACTGCGCGCGCATCTGCTTCCAGGCGTGGAAGCTGTCCCAGGCGGACTGCATGGCCAGCAGGAAGGCGGCGTCGCTGCCGAAGACCAGGGCGCAGCGCAGCGCGGTGTCGGGCGACACGGCGCGCTGGCCGTGCACCAGTTCATGCAGGCGGCGGCGCGACATGCCCAGGCGGCGTGCGGCGTCACTCTGGTTCATCGCCAGCGGCGCCAGGTAGTGGCGCTGCAGGAAACGGCCTGGATGGGGCGGCAGGCGCACCGGCACGCCGGCGGGCGGGTGCCGCAGGTGTTGACCGGTGCGCTGCACGAAGCTCATCGCGGGTTCAGTCTTTGAACGTGCGGTGGCCGGAGATCATGGTGCTCACGACGCTGGAGCGGCCCATGATGTCTTCGCGGATAGCGGCGTAGATGTGCAGGATGATGAAGCAGATCAGCGCCCACATGCCGACGTGGTGCCAGGTGTGCACGTCCTGCGACTGGCCGAACAGCGGGATGACCCAGCCGAACAGCCGCTCCTGCCACGACCCCATCTGCGCGCCCTCCGCGTAGAGCGCGAAGCCGGTGACGATCATGAAGAGCGTCAGCAGGAAGAAGCCGAAGAACATCGCGAAGCGCGCCAGCGGGTTGTGGCCCACGTAGCGCCCCGGCCGGGCGGCGATGAAGGCATACCACTTCATCATCCCCCACACCTCGGTCCAGTAGGCGCGCTGGAACAGCGGAACCCAGAAGAGCTCCCGGGCGTGGTGGTTGCCCACCAGCGCCCAGTAGAGGCGGCCGATGAGCCCCACCGCCAGCAGATAGCCAGCAGCGAAGTGGGCGAAGCGGATATAGCCCATCAGGTAGTTGGCGCTGGCCTCACCCGGCTGGGTGGGCAGGGGCGAGCCGATGAAGTAGCCCGTCAGGGCCAGCACCGTGATGGCCAGCGCATTGATCCAGTGCCAGATGCGCACCGGCGCCTCGTAGACATAGACCGACTTGATCGAGCGCGCCGCGGCGACCTCGCTCGCGTTGGTGATGTCCTCACGGCTGAGGCCGTGGTGGGTGGTGGTGTTGGACATGGGTTGCCCTCCTGTGGCGGCCGGCTCAGAGGCGCCCGGCCAGCAGGGCCAGGCCGCTGAAGCCCACCAGCCCGGCCGTGGCGCGCCAGGCCCAGGTTTGGCCGGCCTGCAGCAGCCAGCCGCCCACCGCCAGGCCCGCGCCGTGCAGCAGGGCCGAGGCGGTCATGAAGCCGACGGCATAGCCCGCGAAGGACTGGCCCGCGCCCAGCTCGGCGCCGTGCGCCAGGCCGTGCAGCAGCGCAGCGACGCCGACCAGGGCCAGGCCGGCCGGCACCGGAAGGCGCAGCGCGGGCGAGCGGGCTGCGATCATCAGCCCGGCCAGCGCCGTCACGCTCAGCGCGACACCGGCTTCCAGCCCCGGCAGCTGCAGGCCGAACTGCGGCAGCGCCGCGCCCAGCAGCAGCATCGTCAGGAAGGCGGCGGGGCCGGCGACGCGCCGGCCGGCCGGCAGCGCGGCCGCCGACCACAGGCCCACGGCCACCATGGCCAGCAGGTGGTCGAAGCCCGTGAAGGGGTGAACCAGGCCGTCGACGAGGCTGGTCGTGTCGTGGCCGGGGTGGGCCTGCGCGGCGCCTGCCGCGAGCAGGGCCAGCGTGGCCAGGCCGCCGCGGCGGGCCAGCGAGTTGAAGCGTGTCATGTTGTCTCCTGTTCTTGTGGGGTTCAGCGCACCTTGACGGTGGTGAGTTCCTGACCGTCGGGGCTCATCACGTGCGTGGAGCAGGCCAGGCAGGGGTCGAAGGAGTGCAGGGTGCGCAGGATCTCCACCGGCTGCTCGGGGTTGACCATGGGCGTGTTCATGAGGCTGGCCTCGAAGGCGCCGATCTGGCCCTTGGTGTCGCGCGGCGAGCCGTTCCAGGTGGTGGGCACCACGCACTGGTAGTTCTCGATGCGGCCGTCCTTGATCCTGATCCAGTGGCCCAGCGCGCCGCGCGGTGCGGCCACCGTGCCCACGCCCTTGGCCTCCTTGGGCCAGGTGGACGGGTCCCACTTCTCGACGTTGGCGGTGGTGAGGTCGCCGGCCTTGATGTTGGCGACCAGCTCCTTGTAGTCCTCCAGCATCATTTCGCCGCAGTACTGCGACTCCAGTGCCCGAGCCAGCGTGCGGCCGATGGTGGTGGGCAGCAGCTGCTTGGCCGTGTAGTTCGTCGTCGGCAGGCCCAGGGCCTTGGGGATGTCGGTGTTGATCGCGCGCGCCGAGCTTTCGACCTGCTCCTTCACGCGCTGCGAGTACTTGTGGCCCTTGAGCGCGTGGGCGTAGCCGAGGATGTAGCGCGACAGCGGCCCCACCTCCACCGCATGGCCGCGCCAGCGCGGCGACTTGATCCACGAGTACTTGGCGCTCTCGTCCAGCTCCTTGATGTCGGTGCGCGTGCCCTTGGTGTTGGCACCGAGCTGGTAGTTGGGCTCCGTGACGCCGTCCCACGGGTGCAGGCCCTTGCTCTCGTCGGCGTACTTGTACCAACTGTGGGCCACGAACTCCTGCACCTGCTCGGGGTCGCGCGGGTCCACGGGCAGGATCTCGTCCCAGTTGCCGCCGATGATGGCGCCGCCCGGCAGCTGCTGGGTGCCAGCCTGGCCCATCACCTTCTCGTAGGTGCCGTAGTCCATCACGTTGGTGGCCGACAGGCCGCCGCCGTGCAGCCAGCCGGCCTGCTTGTAGATCGTGCCGATGGCCAGCACGTCCGGGATGTAGACGTTGTTGTTGAACTCGATCATTTCCCGGATGCGGGCCTCGACGAAGTTCAGGCGCTCCATGTTGATCGGCGCACCGGCGGCGCCGTTGCCGTCGATGTTGATCGCGCAGGGCACACCGCCCACCAGGTAGTTCGGGTGCGGGTTCTTGCCGCCGAAGATGGTGTGCACCTTGACCCATTCCTTCTGCAGGTCCAGCGCCTCCAGGTAGTGGGTCACGGCCATCAGGTTGGCCTCGGGCGGCAGCACGTAGGCCTTGTTGCCCCAGTAGCCGTTCATGAAGGGGCCCAGTTGGCCGCTCTCGACGAACTTCTTCAGCCGGTTCTGGATGTCGCGGAAGTAGCCCGGCGACGACAGCGGGTGGGAGGGCGACACCAGCTGCTGCAGCTCGCTGGTCTTCTTGGGGTCGGCCTTCAGGGCCGACACCACGTCCACCCAGTCCAGCGCATGCAGGTGATAGAAGTGCACGGCGTGGTCGTGCACCTGCAGCGTCTTGGCCATGATCTCGCGGATCAGGTAGGCGTTCTTGGGGATGGTGATGCCCAGCGCATCCTCCACGGCGCGCACCGAGGTCAGCGCGTGGCAGCCCGTGCACACGCCGCAGATGCGCTCCACGAACGCCCAGGCATCGCGCGGGTCGCGGCCCTTGAGGATGACCTCCAGGCCGCGCCACATCGTGCCGGTGGAGACGGCGTTGCGGATGACGTTGTTGCTGTCGACGTTGACCTCGCAGCGCATGTGGCCTTCGATGCGGGTCACCGGGTCGACGACGATGCGCCGCCCCGAGTTGTCCATCTTGAAGCCTTGAGTTTCGTAAGCACCCATGTCGTGTCGTCTCCGCCTCAGACCTTGGAGGTCGTGTCGTTGTTCTGTTCGCGCTTCTGCGAGGCGCGCTTGATGGCCGAGGCCGCGGCGTGGGCCACCGCGGCGGCGCCAACCACACCGGCCGCCGTGCCACCCACCTTGTCGGCGTTGGCCTCGATGCCGAACTGGTGGATGTCGGTCAGGCGGTTGTAGAACGAGCCCTTGTCCCAGAAGCCGTCCTCGGAGCAGCCGATGCAGCCATGACCGGCCTTGATCGGGAAGCTCGTGCCCTCGTTCCACTGCACCGTGGAGCAAGCGTTGTAGGTCGTCGGGCCCTTGCAGCCGACCTTGTAGAGGCAGTAGCCCTTGCGCGCAGATTCGTCGTCGAAGGCCTCGACGAACTGGCCGGCGTCGAAGTGGGGCCGGCGGTAGCACTTGTCGTGGATGCGCTGGCTGTAGAACATCTTCGGCCGGCCCTGGCGGTCCAGCTCGGGGATGCGGTCGAAGGTCAGCATGTAGGTGATGACGCCCGTCATGACCTCGGCGATGGGCGGGCAGCCCGGCACCTTGATGATGGGCTTGTCGAAGATGACCTTGTGCACCGGCGTCGCCTGCGTCGGGTTGGGCTTGGCGGCCTGCACGCAGCCCCAGCTGGCGCAGCTGCCCCAGCTGATGATGGCCTTGGCGTCCTTGGCGACGTGCTTGAGCTGGTCGATGAAGGGCTTGCCGCCGATGATGCAGCTCATGCCGTCCTGGTTCAGCGGCGGGTTGCCCTCCACGGCCAGGATGTAGTTGCCCTTGTACTTCGTCATGATCTCTTCGAGGATGGCCTCGGCCTGGTGGCCGGCGGCGGCCATCAGCGTGTCGTCGTAGTCGAGCGAGATCATCGAAAGCACCACGTCCTTGGCGAGCGGGTGCGCGGAGCGGATGAAGGACTCGGAGCAGCAGGTGCACTCCAGCCCGTGCAGCCACAGCACCGGCGTGCGCGGCTTGGTTTCCATCGCGTGGGCGATCTGCGGCACGAAGGCCGGGCCCAGGCCCAGCGATGTGGCGGTGAGCGAGCAGTACTTCAGCAGGCTGCGGCGCGAGATGCCTTGCCGGCGCATGACCTCGTAGAAGGTTTCCATCTGGGCTTGTCTCCTTGGCCTCATCAGGCCTTGTCGTTGGGCCGCTCCTCGGCGGGTGACGTTCTTCTTACAAGTCGCGCGCCAGTTCCGGGGCGTCCAGGGAAAACACCGAACGGGCGCTGCAAGTCCTTGATCTGCCTCAACTAAAAAAAGGGCCTCGGCGACGCGTCGCGAGGTCCGTGCAAGCGACGCTTCCAGTCGGCTCGACGCACTGGAAGCCGCGCTTGCAGCCGACCTCAATCGAGATGCCAGACGCCTATGGCCGCCTGCAGCCGCGCCGTTTCCTGGCGAGCCTGGGCGCTGGCGTCCACGCTGTCGCGGGCCAGCGTGGCATTGAGTCGGGTGGAGCCGTCCAGCGCGCGCAGGCGGTCGTTGATCTGCTGCACGCCCTCGGATTGGGCCTGGGCCGCCTGGCGGATCTGTGCCACCTGCTCGCCCAGGGCGCGGATACGCTGCGCGGCGCCATCGACCTTGTCGGCCATGGCCTGCGCCAGGCGCAGGCCGGCCTCGGTCTTGTCGCGCGACTCACCACTCAGCGCGCGGATCTGCTGGGCCGCCTCGCCGCTGCCGCGGGCCAGCGAGCGGACCTCGGCGGCCACGACGGCGAAGGTGCGCCCCAGCTCCCGGTCCCGGCTGGCCGCGGCCGCGGCGTTCAGCGCCAGGATGCCGGTCTGCACCGAGATGCCGTCGATGCGGCCACTGATCTCGCCGATGCGCTCGCCGAAGGCCGAGATGTCCTGCATGGACGCCTGCAGCGTGCGGGCGATGGCACAGGCCTCGTCCGCCTGAGCCGTGGCCAGCTGCGACATCTCGTGGGCCAGCCGGGCCGACTCCGCCGTGCCCGTGCTCAGCCCGTCGATGGCCGCGGTGTGCTGGGCCACGTCGCCCACGTCGCCCGACTGCTCGGCCGAGCGCACGGCCAGCCGCTCGGCGCCGTCGGCCAGGCCGGCCACCTGCTCGCCGACCTGCACCGAGTGGTCGTGCGCGTCGCGCAGCACGGCGGCCATCTTGGCGACGAGCTGATTCAGCGCGCGGTTCAGGTCGCGCAGCTCGCCGGCCTGCGGGCTGTCGTCGAAGGGGCGATGGATGTCCCCGCCGGCAATCGCTGTGGCGGCATCACACGACGCACGCAGCGGCGTCACGATGCGCCCCTGGAAGTACACGGCAATCGCGCCCGAGGCCACGATGCCGAGCAGCCCGCCCGCCACGGCCCAGGCCTGCCAGCCACCCAGGCCCGCGAGCAGGCCGGCGACGACCTGCGGCGCCAGCGCACCGCCCACACCCGCCGCGAACAACATCGCCAGCAGCCCGGCCGAGCCCTGCACGCGGCGCTGCACCGGCAGGTCCAGCGGGTTGCGCAGGGCGCGCATCCAAGCCGTCCAGCCGGTCTCCACGATGCGGCCCTGGCGGATCTGGTGGCCGCTGCCATGGCCGGCCTGCCAGGCGCGGTAGACCGCTTCGGCACGCTCGATCTCGTCGCGCGACGGCGGCAACTGGATGGAGGTGTAGCCGATGGCCTCGTCGCCGCGCCGCGCCGGGATGACGTTGGCCTGCACCCAGTAGTCGCGCCCGTCGCGGTGGCGGTTGCGGATCAGGCCCGTCCAGGGCTGGCCGCGGCGCAGCGAGGCCCAGAGGTCGGCGAACACGCGCGCCGGCATCTCGGGGTGGCGCACCACGCTGTGCGGCGCGCCCACCGCCTGGTCCACCGCCAGCCCGGAGGCGCGCTGGAAGGCGGAGTTGGCATAGGTGATGCGGCCCTGCGCATCGGTGACGGTGACGATGGGCGCGCCGGCGGCCGCAGCCTGCAAGAGTTGAGGCAAGAGGATGTCTCCAGAGCTGTTGTTGTGCCTGGCGCCCTGCAAGCTCTGCGCCTGCACCCCTGGCGTGACATCCGCACGCCCTGCCGGGCCACAAGTTCAACAACACCGGTCATCGCCGTGCCGGAGTGGCAGCGCCACCGGAAGGCTGGCTTCCAGCGTCAGTGCGCCTGTGCGAGATGGCGCCGCAGACGCCGCAGGTTCCACATGACCGCCAGGCCCACGACGGGCACCAGGGCGCCGATGACCCAGGCCTCGTTGGCACCCACCGCCTTGGCCAACGGCTTGAGGGCATAGGCCGCCAGGCCCACGCCGTAGTAGCTCATCGCGATGACGGACAGGCCCTCCACCATCTCCTGCAGCCGCAGCTGCATGCCCTGGCGGCGGTCCAGCGACGCGAGCAGCGACTGGTTCTGGCGCTCGCGCTCGACCTCCGAGCGCGTCTGCAGCAGCTGGGCGGCGCGGGCGATGCGCTTGGACAGCTCCGCCTGACGCGCCGCCGTGGCCGCACAGCTCTCGACGGCCGGGCGGAAGCGCCGGTCCAGGAACTCCGACAGCGGCTGCAGCCCCGGCACCACCGCCTCGCGCAGCTCGGCCATGCGGCGGTCCACGATGCCGCCGTAGGCTCTTGTCGCCGAGAAGCGCGCGCCGTGGTCGGCCAGCGCATGCTCCACTCGGGCAGCCAGGCTCACCAGCTCGCCCAGCAGGGCTTCGTCACCGTCGGCCGCGCCGCGAAAGCGCTCCATCAGCGAGGCCAGCTGCGCCTCCTCGGCGCCCAGTTCGCCCATGCGGCGTGCGGCCAGCGGCAGGCTCAGCAAGGCCATCATGCGGTAGGTGTCGATTTCCACCAGCCGCTGCGCGGTGCGGCCGGCGCGACGGCGGTTGAGGGCATGGTCGAACACCAGGAAGCGCGTCACGCCGTCCACGGCGCGCAGGTCGGTCACCACCGTGGCGGCACCGTCGGCGATGCGGTTGCCCACCACCGGCTCGCTGCCGAACAGCGGCGCCACCTCGCGCACATGCGGGGGCTCGCCCGGGCAGGGCAGCAGCGCCACCAGCGTGGCCGACACCATCTCGCCCGGCAGCCGCGCCAGCCAGCCTTCGGGCAGCACGTCCAGCCAGCAGGTGTCGAAAGCGCCGCCCTCCCCACCTTCGCTAAAGATGCTCAGGCTGAAGAACTCGGTGTGCCGCTCCCACTTGATGCGCAGGCCGTGCCACTGCAGACGAAGGTGCGTCGCCCCGCTGGCGGCCAGCGCGGGCTCCAGTTCGGTGAGGTGGGCGAGGCACTGCGCGTCCTGCGCAGCGTCGGTGCGCAGCGTGGCGACCGAGAAGACGCGCCCAGGGCTGGCCAGCGTCTCGAAGGGCCGCGCATGCAGCTCATCGGCCAGCCGCTGGCGCTGCGGCAGTTCGCGCGGGAGGTTCAGGGTTTGCGTGGAGGGCAGGAGGTTCATGCCCCCTTCTGCCGCACATTGCGTGCCTGCGCCGTGCTGGAGCGCCGCGTGCGGGTTGTCACTGCCGGGGTGGCAGCGCCTGTGCGCAACTGCTCAAGGATGAGACGCTGCCCGTCGTCGGCCAGGAACTGCTTGAAGGCTGAGGCCACCTGCGGCAGGCGCCGCGAGGCCAGGTGCATGGCATGCCACTCGCGCTCCAGCGGGTTGCCGGCCATGGGCAGCAGCGCCAGCAGCCCGGCCTGCAGCTCCAGCCCGCAGGTGTGCAGCGAGAGGAAGGCCGCGCCGAAGCCGGCCGCGCACATCTGCTTGATGGCCTCGTTGCTGGACATCTCCGAGCCGATGCGCAGCGGCAGGCCGGCGTCCTTGTGCAGGCGCTCCAGCGTCGTGCGCGTGCCCGAGCCGCGCTCGCGCACCAGCAGGTTGGCGCCGGCCAGGTCCGCCAGCGTCAGGTCGCGCCGGCTCATCAGCGAGTGCCTGGGCGACGCCAGGAAGGCCATCGGGTGCTTGGCGAAGGCCACCGACGTCGTCTTCAGCTCACCGGGCGGGCGGCCCATGATGGCGATGTCTACCTCCTGGCCGCCGAGCATGGCGACGATCTCGTCGCGGTTGCCCACGCGCAGCTTGACCTTCACGTGTGGATGCTCGGCCGCGAAGGCCACTAGCAGCGGTGGCAGCAGGTACTCGGCCGTCGTCACGGCGCCGACGCGCAGCGTGCCCGAGAACTGGCCGCGCTGCGCCGCCATCTCGTCGCCGGCCTCGCGCCAGAGGTCGAGGATGCGCGCGGCGTAGTCGGCCATCACCTCGCCCGCCGCGCTGAGGCGCACGCCGCGGCCCTGGCGCTCCAGCAGCGGCGCGCCGGCGCTCTCCTCCAGCAGCTTGAGCTGGATGGAGACAGCCGGCTGGGTCAGGTGCAGCTCGCCCGCGGCGCGCGAGACGCTGCCCAGCCGGGCGACCGCATGGAAGGCCGCGAGCTGGCGGAAGGTGGCGTTCTTCAACATCAGTAAAAGCCAATGATTGGCTCAAAAGAATTAACTATTGCGAATGTATTGGCTTCCCTACATTCGCGTCCATCGCCACCGACCGCAGCAAGGAGAGTGCCCATGGGCAATATGTCAGAAGCCACGCAGATCACCGACGCCAAGAAGCGTTATTCCGCCGGTGTCCTCAAGTACGCCCAGATGGGCTACTGGGACGCCGACTACGTGCCCAAGGACACCGACATCCTGGCGCTGTTCCGCATCACCCCGCAGGACGGCGTGGACCCCATCGAGGCCGCAGCCGCCGTGGCCGGCGAGTCCAGCACCGCCACCTGGACCGTGGTCTGGACCGACCGCCTCACCGCCTGCGACATGTACCGCGCCAAGGCCTACCGGGTCGACCCCGTGCCCAACAACCCGGGCCAGTACTTCTGCTATGTCGCCTACGACCTCAGCCTGTTCGAGGAAGGCTCCATCACCAACGTCGCGGCCTCAGTCATCGGCAATGTGTTCAGCTTCAAGCCTTTGCGCGCGGCACGGCTGGAGGACATGAAGTTCCCGGTCGCCTACGTGAAGACCTTCGCCGGCCCGCCGACCGGCATCGTGGTTGAGCGCGAGCGCCTGGACAAGTTCGGCCGCCCGCTGCTGGGCGCGACGACCAAGCCCAAGCTCGGGCTGTCGGGCCGCAACTACGGCCGCGTCGTCTACGAAGGGCTCAAGGGCGGCCTGGACTTCATGAAGGACGACGAGAACATCAACTCCCAGCCCTTCATGCACTGGCGAGACCGCTTCCTGTTCGTCATGGACGCCGTCAACAAGGCCAGCGCCGCCACCGGCGAGGTCAAGGGCAGCTACCTCAACGTGACCGCCGGCACGATGGAGGAGATGTACCGCCGGGCCGAGTTCGCCAAGTCGCTGGGCTCGGTCATCATCATGGTGGACTTGGTCGTGGGCTACACCGGCATCCAGAGCCTGAGCCACTGGTGCCGGCAGAACGACATGATCCTGCACCTGCACCGCGCGGGCCATGGCACCTACACGCGCCAGAAGAACCACGGCGTCAGCTTCCGCGTCATCGCCAAGTGGATGCGCCTGGCGGGCGTGGACCACATCCACGCCGGCACGGCCGTCGGCAAGCTCGAGGGCGACCCGCTGACTGTGCAGGGCTACTACAACCTCTGCCGCGACACACACAGCCAGGTGGACCTGCCGCGCGGTGTCTACTTCGACCAGGACTGGGGCGCGCTGCGCAAGGTCATGCCGGTGGCCTCGGGCGGCATCCACGCCGGCCAGATGCACCAGCTGCTGGACCTCTTCGGCGATGACGTCGTGCTGCAGTTCGGCGGCGGCACCATCGGCCACCCGCAGGGCATCCAGGCCGGCGCCACGGCCAACCGCGTGGCCCTCGAAGCGATGGTGCTGGCCCGCAACGAGGGTCGCGACATCGCGAGCGAAGGGCCGCAGATCCTGCGCGAGGCGGCCAAGTGGTGCAGCCCGCTGGCCGCCGCCCTCGATACCTGGGGCGACATCACCTTCAACTACACGTCGACCGACACCTCGGACTTCGTGCCCACGCCCGCCGTGGCCTGACCTTCCTCACCTCCCGTCGCCAGCGTGGCCGCGCGTGTTCGCGTCCGGCGCGGGCGGCGCTCGCCCCGCCAACCCCAGGAGCGCACACCATGCGAATCACCCAAGGCACCTTCTCCTTCCTTCCCGACCTCAGCGACGCGCAGATCGTCAAGCAGATCGACCACTGCCTGGCCCGCGGCTGGGCCATCGGCATCGAATACACCGACGACCCGCATCCCCGCAACACCTACTGGGAGATGTTCGGCAACCCGATGTTCGACATCGGCGACGCGGCCGGCGTAATGCTGGAGCTGAAGAGCGCCCGCAAGAGCTTTCCCAACCACTACATCCGCCTGACGGCCTTCGACTCCTCGCACGGCACCGAGTCCGTCGTGCTGTCCTTCATCGTCAACCGGCCGGCCGCGGAACCGGGCTTCCGGTTGATCCGCACCGAAGAGCCGGGCCGCACGGTGCGCTACAGCATCGAGAGCTACTCGGTTCAACGCGCCGCCGAGGGTGCCCGCTACTGAGGCCACAGCGATGAACGCCCTGGCCGCCCCCACCGTCGACCAGACCCCCGCCGCCCTGCTCGAAGCCTCGGGCGTGCGGGAGGTGCTGGACCAGCTCGACCGCGAGCTGATCGGCCTTGCGCCGGTCAAGGGCCGCATCCGCGACATCGCGGCCCTGCTGCTCATCGACAAGCTGCGCGCGGCGCAGGGCCTGCAGTCCACCCCGCCGTCGCTGCACATGTGCTTCACCGGCAACCCCGGTACCGGCAAGACGACGGTGGCCTTGCGCATGGCCGCCGTGCTCAAGCAGCTGGGCTATGTGCGCAAGGGCCACCTCGTGGCCGTCACCCGGGACGACCTGGTGGGCCAGTTCATCGGCCACACCGCGCCCAAGACGCGCGAGGTCATCAAGAAGGCCATGGGCGGGGTGCTCTTCATCGACGAGGCCTACTACCTCTACAAGCCCGAGAACGAGCGCGACTACGGCCAGGAGTCCATCGAGATCCTGCTGCAGGTGATGGAGAACCACCGCGACGACCTGGTCGTCATCCTGGCCGGCTACCGGGACCGCATGGACACCTTCTTCTCCAGCAACCCGGGCATGGCCTCGCGCATCGCCCATCACATCGACTTCCCCGACTACAGCGAGGCCGAGCTTATGCAGATCGCCGGGCTGATGCTGGGGCAGCTGAACTACCGCTTCGACGGCGCAGCCGAGCCGGCCTTCGCCCGCTACGTGGGCCTGCGCCGCCAGCAGCCTCACTTCGCCAATGCGCGCTCCATCCGCAACGCGCTGGACCGCATCCGCCTGCGCCACGCCACGCGGCTGTTTACGGCCGATGCCGCACTGACCCGCGAGCAGCTCTGCACGCTGCAGGCCGAGGACGTGCTGGCCAGCCGCGTGTTCGCCGCCAACGGAGAGCACCATGACGATTGAGGCGCTGATCTTCGACGTCGATGGCACATTGGCCGACACCGAGGAGGCCCACCGCGTCGCCTTCAACCTGGCGTTCGAGCGGCACCGCCTGGGCTGGCACTGGAGCCGGTCGGACTACCGTCAGCTGCTGGAGGTGACCGGCGGCAAGGAACGCATCGCCAGCTACATCGACACGCTGGAAATCACACCCGCCGAGCGGGCCCGGCTGCGCGGCCTGGTGCCTGCCCTGCATGCCGAGAAGACGCGCTTCTACACGGCCGCCGTACAGGACGGCGGCGTGCCGCTGCGCGCCGGCGTGGCCCGCCTCCTGCACGAGGCGCGGGACGCCGGCTGCCGCCTGGCCATCGCCAGCACCACCACGGCCCCCAACATCCACGCGCTGCTGGCCTCCACGCTGGGGCCGCGCGGGCTGGACCTGTTCAGCGTCATCGCCTGCGGCGATCAGGTGCGCGCCAAGAAGCCCGCGCCCGACATCTACCGCCTGGCGCTGGCCACGCTGGGCCTGGCGCCCGAGCGGGCCCTCGCGCTGGAGGACTCGGTCAACGGCCTGCGCGCATCGACCGGCGCCGGCCTGTGGACGCTGGTAACGCCAACCTTCTGGACCGAGGGCGGCGAGTTCGGCGCCGCCGCCCTGGTGTTGCCCGGCCTGGGCGAGCCCGACGCCCCTCTTGCCGGCGAGCCCGGCTGCCAGCTCCACACCGCCGGCTGGCTGCGCTTCGACGAACTCTGCGCCCGCGCCAGCCCACCGCCCGCCCTCACACCCCTTCAAGCACTCTATCGAGGCCTGACGACATGACCTCCCTGCGCATCGCCCCCAGCCTGCTGTCCGCCGACTTCGCCCGCCTGGGCGAGGAGGTGCGCGCCGTCATCGCCGCCGGCGCCGACCTCATCCACTTCGACGTGATGGACAACCACTACGTGCCCAACCTCACGGTGGGCCCGATGGTGTGCCGGGCCATCCGCCCGCATTGCCAAACGGCCGACAACCGCCCCGTGCCCATCGACGTGCACCTGATGGTGCAGCCGGTGGACGCGCTGATCCCGATGTTCGCCGAGGCCGGTGCGTCCCTCGTCAGCTTCCACCCCGAGGCCAGCCTGCATGTGGACCGCACGTTGCAACTGATCCAGTCCCTCGGCATGAAGGCCGGCCTGGCGCTGAACCCGGCCACGCCGCTGCACCTCATCGACCATGTGATGGACCGGCTGGACCTGGTGCTGCTGATGTCGGTCAACCCGGGCTTCGGCGGCCAGGCCTTCATCGAGAGCAGCCTGCCCAAGATCGAGTTGCTGCGAAAGCGGATCGACGCCAGCGGCCGCGACATCTGGCTGGAGGTGGACGGCGGCGTCAACGCGCGCAACATCCGCCGCGTCGTGGCCGCCGGGGCCGACACGGTGGTGGCCGGCTCGGCCGTGTTCACCGGCGGCGACTACCGGCGCAGCATCGCCGCCTTGCGCGACGAGGCCGCGGGGGGACGGGCATGAAGCTCCAGGCCATCGCCTTCGACCTCGACGGCACGCTGGTGGACAGCGCCGCCGGCGTCGCGCTCGCGCTGAATGCCGCACTGATGAACGCAGGCCTGGCGCGCTTCGACCTCGCCACCGTGCGCGGCTGGATCGGGGACGGGCCGGATGCCCTCATCCAGCGTGCGCTGCGCGCGTCCGAGCTGGACGGTGTGCCGCCCGCCCACCTCGCCTGGCGGCTGCGCCGCGACTTCGACGAGGTCACGCTGCAGGACCCCACGGCCCAGGGCGATCCCTTCCCCAGCGTGCCGGAGCTGCTGCGCGCGCTGGCCGACGTCTATCCGCTGGTGGTCGTCACCAACAAGCCCACGCCGCTGGCACGCGCCGTGCTGGAAGCTGCCGGGCTGCTGGCATTTCTCTCGGCCGTCCACGGCGCCGACACCCCGGCGCAGCGCAAGCCCTCGCCGCTGCTGATCGAGCAGGCGGCGCAGCGCCTCGGCCTGCCCACCGCCGAGCTGCTGATGGTGGGCGACGGCCCCGCCGACCTGCGCGCCGCCCGCGCCGCCGGCTGCCGCGCGGCCTGGGTGAGCTGGGGCTATGGCGAGCCGCCGGCCGTGCTGGCCGGCGACATCTGGCGCCTGGACGCGCCGCGCGAGCTCGTCGCCCGCCTGCAGCCGAACACCGAATCAATTCAATAGGAGACCCGCATGCCCACCGGAGGACGTTCCACCCTCACCCAGTTCCTCATCGAGGAGCGCCGCTGCCACCCGGACGCCACCGGCGACCTCAACGCGCTGATCACCGACGTGTCGCTGGCCTGCAAGGCCATCGCGCGCAAGGTGGCCTACGGCGCGCTGGCCGACGTGCTGGGCAGCGCCGGCACCGGCAATGTGCAGGGCGAGGACCAGAAGACGCTGGACGTGCTGGCCAACGACATGTTCCTGCGCGCCGCCGAATGGGGCGGTCACAGCGCTGGCATGTTGTCCGAGGAGCTGGAAGCGCCGTATGCGCTGCCGCCCCAGCATCCGCGCGGCAAATACCTGCTGCTGTTCGACCCACTGGACGGCTCCTCCAACATCGACGTCAACGTGTCGGTGGGCAGCATCTTCTCGGTGCTGCGCGCGGCCACGCCGGGCGAAGACCCGCAGCCCGGCGACTTCCTGCAGCCAGGCGCCAGCCAAGTGTGCGCCGGCTACGCCATCTACGGCCCGTCCACCATGCTGGTGCTGACGCTGGGCCGCGGCACGCACGCCTTCACGCTGGATCCGCAGCTGGGCGAATGGGTGCTCAGCCACCCGAACCTGAAGCTGCCCGAGAAGACCAGCGAGTTCGCCATCAACGCCTCCAACAGCCGCTTCTGGGAGCCGGCCGTGAAGCGCTACGTGGACGAATGCATGGCCGGCAAGGCCGGGCCGCGCGGGCACGACTTCAACATGCGCTGGATCGCTTCGCTGGTGGCCGAGACCCACCGCATCCTGATGCGCGGCGGCGTCTTCCTCTACCCCCGCGACAACAAGGACCCGTCCCGCGCCGGCCGTCTGCGGCTGCTGTACGAGGCCAGCCCCATCTCCTTCCTCATCGAGCAGGCCGGCGGCCGCGCCAGCACCGGCCGCAGCCGGTTGATGGACGTCAAGCCGGAAGCCCTGCACCAGCGCATCGGCTTCGTGTTCGGCTCGGCGCAGGAGGTGGCGCGCATCGAGAAATACCACGCCGAGGAGCCCGGCCAGAGCTACGACTCGCCCCTCTTCGGCCGCCGCGGCCTGTTTGCCGCCAGCGCCTGATTCAGCCACGAAACGGGAACTCCCATGTCTGCCAAGCATCCCATCATCGCCATCACCGGCTCGTCCGGCGCCGGCACCACCTCGGTCACGCGCACCTTCGAGAACATCTTCCGCCGCGAGGGCGTGGCCGCCGCCATCATCGAGGGCGACAGCTTCCACCGCCACGACCGCCAGGCCATGAAGGCCGCCATGGCCGAGGCCGAGAAGAACGACCAGCCCCACTTCAGCCACTTCGGCGAGGACGCCAACCTGTTCGGCGAACTGCAGGACCTGTTCCGCAGCTACGGCGAGACCGGCACCGGCCAGAGCCGCAAATACCTGCACAACGACGAGGAAGCCGCGCCGTACAAGCAGCCGCCCGGCACCTTCACCGCCTGGGAGCCGCTGCCGGCCAGCGACCTGCTGTTCTACGAGGGCCTGCACGGCGGCGTGACGACGGACAAGGTCGACGTGGCCCGCTTCGTGGACCTGCTGATCGGCGTCGTGCCCGTCATCAACCTGGAGTGGATCCAGAAGATCCACCGCGACCGCAGCACGCGGGGCTACTCCACCGAAGCGGTCACCGACGTCATCCTGCGCCGCATGCACGAGTATGTGCACTACATCTGCCCGCAGTTCACGCGCACCCACATCAACTTCCAGCGCGTGCCGGTAGTGGACACCTCCGACCCCTTCATCGCCCGCACCATCCCGACGGCGGACGAGAGCCTGGTCGTCATCCGCTTCGCCAACCCGCGCGGCTTCGACTTCCCCTATCTGCTCAGCATGCTGCACGACTCCTGGATGTCGCGCGCCAACACGCTGGTGGTGCCGGGCGGCAAGATGGAGCTGGCCATGCAGCTGATCTTCACGCCGATGATCATGCGGCTGGTGGAGCGCCGTCGCAACCTGCTGGCGGCCTGAGGGGATGGCGATGAAGAACGACCTTCCCTCCCGCACCCTGCGCCAGAGCTGCGCCAACGCGCTGCGCATGCTGGCCGTCGACGCCGTGCAGGCCGCGCACTCCGGCCACCCCGGCATGCCCATGGGCATGGCCGACATCGCCGAGGCGCTGTGGCGCCACCACCTGCGCCACGACCCGGCCGACCCCGCCTGGCTGGACCGCGACCGCTTCGTGTTGTCCAACGGCCACGGCTCCATGCTGCTGTACGCGCTGCTGCACCTGAGCGGCTACGAGTTGCCGATGGATGAGCTGAAGCGCTTCCGCCAGCTGCACAGCCGGACGCCCGGCCACCCCGAGTTCGGCATGACGCCCGGCGTGGAAACCACCACCGGCCCGCTGGGCCAGGGCATCGCCAACGCGGTGGGCATGGCACTGGCCGAGAAGCTGCTGGCCGACGAGTTCAACCGCCCCGGCCACGAGGTCGTCAACCACCGCACCTACGCCTTCCTCGGTGACGGCTGCCTGATGGAGGGCATCAGCCACGAGGTCTGCTCGCTGGCGGGCACCTGGAAGCTGAACAAGCTCGTCGCCTTCTACGACGACAACGGCATCTCCATCGACGGCGACGTGAAGGGCTGGTTCGGCGACGACACGCCCGGCCGCTTCGAGGCCTATGGCTGGGCGGTGCTGCGCGAAGTAGACGGCCACGACTTCGACGCGCTGGACCGCGCCATCGCCGCTGCGCATGCCGCCGAGAAGCCAGTGCTGATCTGCTGCCGCACGACCATCGGCAGGGGCTCGCCCAACCGCGCCGGCACGGCCAAGGTGCATGGCGAGGCACTGGGCGCCGACGAGATCGCGCTGACCCGCGCGGCCCTGGGCTGGACGGCTGCGCCCTTCGAGGTGCCGGCCGAGGTGCAGCAGGCCTGGTCAGCCCGCGAGCGCGGCGCCGCACTGAACGCTGCGTGGCGACAGCGCTTTGCCGAATACGCCCTGGCCTACCCCGACCTCGCCCGCGAGCTGCTGCGCCGCTGCGACCGCAAGGCACCGCTGACGGCAGAGACTGAGGAAGCGCTGGCCCACGCCTGCGCCACGGCCGAGGCCAAGGCGGCGGCCGTCGCTACCCGCAAGGCCTCGCAGGACGTGCTGCAGGACCTCGGGCCTGCGACGCCCGAGCTGTTGGGCGGATCGGCCGACCTGACCGGATCGAACCTCACCGACTGGAAGGGCCACCGCGCGCTCAAGGGCACGGGCACCGGCAACCACGTCCACTACGGCGTGCGCGAGTTCGGCATGGCGGCCGTCATGAACGGCCTGGCGCTGCACGGTGGCTACCGGCCCTTCGGCGGCACCTTCCTGGCCTTCTCCGATTACGCCCGCAACGGCGTGCGCATGGCGGCGCTGATGAAGCTGCCGGTCGTGCACGTCTACACCCACGACTCCATCGGCCTGGGCGAGGACGGCCCCACCCACCAACCGGTGGAGCATGCCAGCAGCCTGCGCCTCATCCCCGGCCTGGACGTCTGGCGCCCCGCCGACGCGACCGAAACGGCCGTGGCCTGGCGCGAGTCCATGCGCCGGCTGGACGGGCCCAGCGCGCTGCTGCTGTCGCGCCAGGCCCTGCCGCATGCCGGCGACGGCCGCGCGCGCCTGGACGACATCGCCCGCGGCGGCTACGTGCTGCGCCGGCCCGAAGGCGAGCGCGTCGCGCTGCTGGCCAGCGGCTCTGAGGTCGGCCTCGCACTGGCAGCGGCCCCGCTGCTCGCCGAGGCCGGCATCCCGGCCCGCGTCGTGTCCCTGCCCTGCCTGGATGTGTTCGACCGCCAGGACGCCGCCTGGCGTGCTGACGTCATCCCCCGCCACCTGCCCCGCCTGGCCATCGAGGCCGGCAGCACCGGCCTGTGGTGGAAGTACGTCGGCGAGAACGGCGACGTGGTCGGCATCGACCGCTTCGGCGAATCCGCCCCGGCCGGCGAGCTGTTCCCGCTGTTCGGCCTCACCGCCGAGGCCGTGGCCGCGCGTGCCCGCGCCCTGCTTTCATAACGACAACCCGAGAGACATTCCCTTGACCCTCCGCATCGCCATCAACGGCTATGGCCGCATCGGCCGCAACGTGCTGCGCGCGCTGTTCGAGACCCAGCGCACGCACGAGATCGACATCGTCGCCATCAACGACCTGGGCGACGCCCGCGTCAACGCCCACCTGACCCGCCACGACACGGCCCACGGCCGCTTCGGCCTGCCGGTGTCCTGCGAGGGCGAGCACCTCGTCGTGGACGGCCGGCGCATCCGCGTCACCTCCATTCGCAACCCCGCCGAGCTGCCGTGGCGTGACATGGGCGTGGACCTCGTCATGGAATGCACCGGCCTGTTCACCAGCAAGGCCAAGGCCGGCGCCCACCTGGCGGCCGGCGCGAAGCAGGTGCTGATCAGCGCGCCCGGCGGTGCCGACGTGGACGCCACCATCGTCTATGGCGTCAACCACGGCGTGCTGAAGGCCGAGCACCGCGTCGTCTCCAACGCCTCCTGCACCACCAACTGCCTGGCACCCGTGGCCCGGGTGCTGCACGCGGGCGTCGGCATCGCGCACGGCCTGATGACCACCATCCACAGCTACGCGAATGACCAGGTGCTGACCGACGTCTATCACGAGGACCTGCGCCGCGCCCGCTCGGCCACGCAGTCCATGATCCCGACCAAGACCGGCGCCGCCGCCGCAGTGGGCCTAGTGTTGCCCGAACTGGCCGGGCGGCTGGACGGCTTCGCGGTGCGGGTGCCGACGATCAATGTCTCGATGGTGGATCTCGTGTTCACCGCCGGGCGCGACACGACGGTCGAGGAGGTCAACGGCCTGCTGCGCGAGGCGGCCTTCGCCGGCCCGCTGCAGGGCATCCTCGGCTACAGCGACGAACCGCTGGTGTCGGTGGACTTCAACCACGATGCGCGCTCCAGCATCGTCGACGCCAGCTGCACCAAGGTGGCCAGTGGCCGCCTCGTCAAGGTCTGTGCCTGGTACGACAACGAGTGGGGCTTCTCCAACCGCATGCTCGACACGGCCCTTGCCATGTCCCGCGCCTGAGGAGGCGCGGCATGGCCTTCAAGACTCTCCACGAGATCAACCTGCGCGGCCAGCGCGTCTTCATCCGCTGCGACCTCAACGTGCCGCTGGACGCCGCCGGCCGCGTGGCCGATGACACCCGCATCCGCGCCAGCCTGCCCGGCATCCAGCAGGCGCTGCAGCAGGGCGCCCGCGTGATGGTGACCTCCCACCTGGGCCGGCCCGCGGAAGGCAGGCTCGAAGCGCGTGACTCGCTGCGCCCCGTCGCCGAGCGGCTGGCGCATCTGCTGCGCACACCCGTGCCACTGGTCACCGACTGGCTCGACCAGCCCTTCGACGTGGCGCCCGGCGCGGTGGTGATGCTGGAGAACTGCCGCGCCAACCCCGGCGAGAAGGCGAATTCGCGCGAGCTGGCCCACCGCATGGCCGCGCTCTGCGACGTCTATGTGAACGATGCCTTCGGCACCGCCCACCGCGCCGAAGCCACCACCGAGGCCCTGGCCCGGCTGGCCGGCGAGGCCTGCGCCGGGCCGCTGATGGCGTCGGAGCTCCAGGCGCTGGGTCGCGCGCTGGCGGCGCCCGAGCGGCCCATGGCGGCCATCGTCGGCGGCTCCAAGGTGTCCACCAAGCTGGCCATCCTGAACGCGCTGGCGCAGCGCGTGGAGCTGCTGATCGTCGGCGGCGGCATGGCCAACACCTTCCTGCTGGCGGCCGGCCAGCCGGTGGGCAAGTCGCTGTGCGAGCCCGGCATGGTGGACGCCGCCCGCGAGGTGATGGCCACGCTGAAGGCCCGCGGCGCGCGGCTCTTCCTGCCGAGCGACGTCGTCGTGGCCGACGCCGTCTCCGAGACCGCCCTGCCCGCCATCAAGCCGGTGGCCGAGGTCGGCGGCAGCGACCTCATCCTCGACTTCGGTCCGCAGTCCATGCGCCGCCTCGTCGACGAGTTGGAGACCTGCAAGACCATCGTCTGGAACGGGCCGCTCGGCGTGTTCGAGATCGAGAAGTTCTCGCACGGCACGCGCATGCTGGCCACGGCCATCGCCAACTCCAAGGCCTTTTCCATCGCCGGCGGCGGCGACACGGTGGCCGCCGTCAACCAGTTCGACGTGGCCGACCGCATCGACTACGTCTCCACGGCCGGCGGCGCCTTCCTCGAATTCCTGGAAGGCAAGACCCTGCCCGCCGTGCGCGCGCTCGAAGACCGCGCCAACTGAATACTCAAACCCACCGGAGTCCCCGATGCCCATGATTTCCCTGCGCCGCCTGCTCGACCACGCCGCCGAGCACCGCTACGGCGTGCCCGCCTTCAACGTCAACAACCTGGAACAGATCCAGGCCATCCTGCAGGCCGCCCAGAAGACCGATAGCCCGGTCATCCTGCAAGCCTCGGCCGGCGCGCGCAAATACGCGGGCGAGCCCTTCCTGCGCAAGATGGTGGAGGCCGCCGTCGAGATGTATCCGCGCCTGCCCATCGTCATGCACCAGGATCACGGCGCCAGCCCCGCGGTGTGCATGCAGTCCATCCGTTCGGGCTTCACCAGCGTGATGATGGACGGCTCGCTGCTGGAGGACGCCAAGACCCCAGCCAGCTACGAGTACAACGTGGCCGTGACCCGGCGCGTCGTGGAGATGGCGCATGCGGTGGACGTGTCGGTGGAAGGCGAACTGGGCTGCCTGGGCTCGCTCGAATCCGGCACCGCCGGCGAGGAGGACGGTGTGGGCGCCGAAGGCGTGCTGACCCACGAGCAGATGCTGACCGACCCCGACCAGGCCGCCGACTTCGTCGCCCAGACCGGCGTGGACGCCCTGGCCATCGCCATCGGCACCTCGCACGGCGCCTACAAGTTCAGCCGCAAGCCCACGGGCGACATCCTCGCGATCGACCGCATCAAGCAGATCCACGCGCGCATCCCCGACACCCATCTCGTCATGCACGGCTCGTCGTCGGTGCCGCAGGAGTGGCTGACCGTCATCCGCGAGCACGGCGGCGACATCAAGGAAACCTACGGCGTGCCGGTCGAGGAGATCCAGGAAGGCATCCGCCACGGCGTGCGCAAGATCAACATCGACACCGACATCCGCCTCGCGATGACCGGCGCGATGCGGCGCGCGATGGCTCAGCGCCCCGACGAGTTCGACCCGCGCAAGTTCCTCGCCGCCGCGCTGGTGGGCGCGCGCGACCTGTGCGCCGACCGCTTCGAGGCCTTCGGTTGCACGGGAATGGCGTCAAGACTTGTGCGCTGACGAACACCGAGGCGGGTCTTCAAACATAGCTACCGATTTGCGCTTCTTGGGCACCCTGAGGTGCTACTGCAGTTTCTCCTCGCCGAAGTTCCAGTAGAACTGCCTTCGCCCAACTGCCAGCCCTCGCGGCTAAGCAACACGCGCATGCGCATTTACCCCGCGGCTCCCGCATGCCAAGTCGTTGTTCCGGCCACAACACTCCGCGCCGTCCGTGGTGGGACATACTTCGCGACACCTTAACGTGCTCGCCAAAATTGGACATCATGGCCGCTTCCCCGGGGTATCAGACTTGACTCCAGTAACGTGGGTTGCGCTCCGAGATTCGCCGGAACCTCACGGAAGTACGAAAACGCCTGACGCCGCCGAACTTCTACCTACCCAACCGCACGACAGTCCGTATTTGAACGGCCCCAGTCAGCAAGCGTGCCATCTGGAACGATGCCGTGGCGCATCGCGGTCATCTCAGCAAGGATCGCCAGAGCTATTTCGGGCGGGGTCTTGCCACCGAAGTTCAAGCCCACGGGTCCACGCAACGCTTGGGCTTGCTTGTGTGTTACGTCAAATTGCTGCAGACGTTCGCGGCGTACGTCGTTGTTGCGCCGTGAGCCGAGGGCCCCGACATAAAAGGCCTTGCCTTTGAGCGCTTCCATCAGTGCAAGGTCGTCGAGCTTGGGATCGTGCGTCACAGCGACCACAGCTGAGTTGCCATCGAGTTGCATTGTCTGGACCAGGTCGTCCGGCATCTCGCGCGACAGTGCGACGCCGTCAAGCGTCTCCCAGCCCTCGTGGTACTCGACACGTGGCTCGCACACCGTGACCTGGTAGTCAAGCATCCTCGCCATCGCTGCGAGGTAGCGCGACAGCTGCCCTCCCCCTACGATCAACAGCCGCAGACGCGGGCCGTGCACGGTTGTCAGGGTCTGCCCGTCAAACGTTATGGCGTCGCCGCTTGCCGCGCTGGCAAGCTGCACAGCCCCTGAAGCTAGCACCAGCCGGCGCAGTACGACATGGCGCTGCTCGATCTCGCGCAGCAATGCTTCCAGGCAGGAGTGATCATGCAAGGGCTCTAGCACGATCAGCACACTCCCGCCGCAAGGCAGCCCGAAGCGGCGAGCTTCTTCGGCCGTGGCTCCATAGAGCGTGGATGTGGGTGCGGCGAGCGCCAATTCGCCGCGCCGAACGCGGTCGACCAAATCGTCCTCGATGCAGCCGCCGGACAGTGAACCGGCCACCTGTCCATCGTCGCGGACGATCATCAGCGACCCTGGCGGGCGGGGCGAGGATCCCCAGGTCCGTACCACTGTGCCCATAACGACCCGATGCCCCTTCGCGCGCCACGCGATGGCGGTGCGCAGCACTTCCACGTCAATACCGTTCATGGCTCGGTCTCCAGCATTGCCTTCGGTGCAAGCAGGAACCCCGCGCAGGCGGCAAAGCTCAGCGTCACCTGCATGGTTTCAAGTGCCTTGGGGCCTGCAGCGTCGATTCCCAGGCCTAGCGCCAACGTCGTAAGCGCAGGTATGAGCGCAAGGCCCCAGTGGCGCCGATGGCCTGCCGACGCAGGCACAGCGGGCGTTGACTGAGCGATGCCCCAGGCGATCGACTGGCAAAGTGACAGTGCCATCAACCCTTTGATGCCCTGCAGCACCAGCAGTAGCGCCATGCCCATGCCCATTGCCGAGGCGATCAAGACCGGCGAGCCACGAGAACGCAGCAGCAGCGCGGGTAGCAGCATGGCCGATAGGTGCAGTGCGATGGTTTGCCAGGGTGCCAATCCCGATGCACTGCACCACTGCCCCATCAGCACGAGTGTTGCCATCATCGGCAGCATCGCGCAGCGTGCACAGAATTTCGGCCAGGCCGCCGGACGGCGCCAGGGGATGCCGCCGCCCGGCGGCAGGAAGCAGTCGAACCAGCCCGGCCTACGCGACGCGTGCCACCAATGCAGCAGCAGGCCGCCACAGGCCAGCGCGGCGACGACGGGCAGCAAGCCACCGGCCTGCAGCGGCGACAGCGACTGCCCAATCGCCCCAAGGGACAGCCAGCAGCCGATCAGCAGCGACCAGGACAGCATGCGCAGGAGGGCGTTTTGCATGCCGGTCTCAGGCGGGGCCGTAGTTATGCAGCCGGTTGCTGCCCCGGGCGGCATGGATGCTGGCATTGAACGACACGATGATGCGGTCTGCCGCGCCGTCGTAGGGCATGGCCTGGTGCGCCAGCGATGCGGGGAACAACACGAGCTGTCCCGGCACCGGCGCAATGTCGACGTGCGGTGGCTGCAAGTACGCGTTGCCGATGTCGGCATGCGCCCCGGCCAGTGACAGGAAGGGAGGTCCGTAGAAGCGCGTCACTCCGTTCGCCTCGCCATAGACGGGGTGGGCGACGCGTGCAGAGGTTTCATCGACCTGTACAACGTACACGCCTGACCAGGAACAGTTGCCGTGTGTGTGCAGGTCATGGAAGACGCCCCCGTTTGCGCACTGGAACCACATGCCTTCAATCGCGACGCGCAGATCCAGCGCGTCGGGCGGCCAAGTGCCCCGGTTTGCCTGGCTGACCGTGTCGCGCAGGCTCTCCACGACGAACCGAACGAACTGTTGCCATTCAGCCAACTGGACACGTTGGAGCAGGTCGTCGTCGCTGGCAAAAAACGGGCCTGGGGGGGTGCCGCGCGTGAGCGTCTGCGTGGCCCGCAGTGCTGTAAACACGCGGACCAGTAGCGCGTTGAGCGGCTCGCACTGTGGATGGCGGTGCACGCCCAGCGGCACGGGCCATAGCGAATGGAATCCGGGGGCGTACGACATGGCAGTTCAGGCTACGACGCCGGCTGGCCAGCGCAGCGCGTGGCCAGTCTCGCGTTCGAAGCGCTCCAGGTCCTCGAGCGTGTCGATGTCCACGCAGTACCGCCGGTTGTCCGTGACAAAGGCCTGCGTCTGTTCCGGGTGTCTGGCCTGCCATTGGCGGCACCCGGCTTGGTTTGCGCCCGCAAGGATCTGCTCCCTAACGTCGGCGCTGAACATGACCGGGTTGCCTCGCTGGCCGTCGACTTCCGGGTACAACACGGCCACGCCTTCGCGCCGCTTCTTCCAGGCGCCGATCAGCGCGCTGATGTCCTGGGCGTTGATCAGCGGCTGGTCGGCCAACACGACCAGTACGGCGTCCAGTTTGCCTGTGAGCGCGGCCAGCCCTACGCGTTGCGAGGACACCTGCCCTTCCTCGGGACGAGGATTGTGGACGACGGTAACAGGGAAGGACTCGACTGCCGATCCGATCAGTCCGGCATGGTGGCCCAGCACCACCACCACTTCATCTACACCTGCGCCGGACAGCGCGATCAGCGTGCGCCGGATCAGCGGCACACCGCCCAGCTCCAGCAGGCTCTTGGGACGCTGGCCGATGCGCTCGCCAGCGCCGGCTGCAAGTACGACGGCGCCCACCACGAGGCGGCTGTACAGACCGCCACCGCCCTTCAGGATGCAACCCATGGCGGCTACCCTTTGGCGCTTGTGCCGCCGCAGCAAGAGCCGGAAACCGGCGCCAGTTCGGGCAGAGGCACCGGGGGCGTCACGCATTGCGGGACGGGCGCCTTCGGGGGGGCGCCGCGTCGCGCCGCGATGACGGCGGCCAGCACGGCAAGCGCGATCTCCTGCGGCGTCTGCGCGCCGATGGCCTGGCCGGCGGGGGCGACGATGGCGGCCACGGCGGCTGGGTCGTGTTCGGATTCGAGCAGGGTTTTGCGCAGTACTTCGGCCTTGCGCGCGCTCGCCACAAAGAAGATCTTGCGGGCCTTTACTGACAACGCTGCGCTCAGGCCCTGTAGGTCGCGACGGCCTTGAGTGGCCACAACGACGAATGCGCCGGGATTCACTTCACCGGCTAACGCGATCGCGTCGTCGGTACAGAGCACCTGCCGCGCATCGGCGAATCGGCTTGCGTCGGCCTCGTGCGCGATCGCAGTGACGGCAAGGCCCACTCGCGGCGCCAGCTCCGATAGCGACAGCGCCACCGGTGAATCGCCCACCACCACCAGGTGGGCCGGTGGCAGCACGGGGTCGATGAACAGCTCTATCGTGCCGCCAGAGTGGCACGCCATGCCGAACTCCAGCACGTCTGCCAGTTCGCGCTCGCTGCCTTCAACGGCAGGGGCGATGCGGATCATGCGCGGCTTGCCGTCCTGCAAGGCGTCGCGCACCGTGCGCACGACGGCCGGCTGCGCACAGCCGCCGCCGATCCAGCCGTCGATGCAGCCGTCAGCTGTGACCAGCGCCTTGTCACCAGGCCGGGCTGAACTGGGCGCTGCGACGCGCACGACGCTGACCAACGCGAACGGCTTGCCGACGGCCTGCAGCCGGGCTGCCGAGGAAATCCAATAAAGGGACTTGGTGCTTGTCGAGCTACTAGTGGCGGTCATGCGACCTCCTTCAGTGAATCATGGTGTGCGCTTGCGCGAGGTCGTGTAGCGACGACAGCGGCACGAAGCTCTCGATCAGCCCGGCGCAGCCCCGCACCGCCGCCGACGCGGGAGGCCGGACGGTCGGGTGGAACCACGTGATTCGCGCGCCGCGCTGGCGCAGTGAAATCATCTGCTCGGCCAATGCTCCCGGCTCGTCAGCGTCGAAGCCATCAGAGAACAGCCAGACGCGCGAGCCGCGTCCCAACTGGGGACGTGCGTGCCGGCGGTGGAAGTCGGCCAGGCTGGCGGCAATCCGCGTGCCGCCGCCGAAGCCGGCGGTTACGGCGTTCACCTTTTCTTGAACGGCGGCCGAGTCTCGCTGCAGCAGCGGCGTGATCTCGGCCAGCCGCGTGTGAAACACGAACACGCGAGCATCGGCTGCACCAACGAATGCGCGTGCGACGCGCAGGAAAAGCTGCGCATGCACCTGCATAGAGCGGCTCACGTCGACGAGGATGAAAAGGCGAGGCCGCTCCCGGCGCGACTGGCGCCACGCCGGCGCAACGGGCAGGCCGCCCGTCGCAAGGCTCTGGCGCAGCGTGCGGCGAATGTCGAGCCGGCGTCCATGGGGATGCTGCCGCCAGCGGCGCGTCGTGCGCTTGCGCAGCCGCTCGGCCAGGCGCGCTGCGATGCGCTCCAGTAGGGCGAGGTCCTGCGGCATCCAAAGTGACATGGAGCGATCGTGCAACGCGTCCGTGCGGCTAGCGCCGCCCTGAGTGCGGTCGCAAGATACTGCGTCTTCAGTGCCGCCGGCGACGTCCAGCGCACTGTCCAGAGGGTTGCCGCCACCGCCGGGCTGACCCAGCGCATCGCGCAGGGCCCGCACGGCCTGGCGCAGGTCACGCGAGGGCCTAGTCCGTCCACTCACGCTGACCTTGCCCTTGATGCGCTCGGGCTGCCAGTAGCGCTCGAACAGCTCGGGCCATTGGCCCCAGTCGCGCGCGTCGCGGCAGGCGATGGCGCGCCAGGCATCACTGACCCGCCGTGCAGGCGCGGCCGGCAGCAGCAGCGCTGCACGTACAAAGGCTATCTGCTCTGCGATGCCGACCCTCAGGCCCTGCTCGCGCAGCATCGCGGCAAAACCGGCGATGGCCTCCAGCGGACGTGCGCGTCCGTTCATAGCGCTTCGGCCTTGGCAGTAGGGCTCGTCGCCACGCCCTCGCTGCGCTGCCGCTCGATCAGTTGCAACACACGCGGCGCGCCGAGCTGGTAGAGGTCGTCGCGGGTCTTGAGCAGACAACCAAGGGTGGGCAACAGCGCAAAGGGGTCATCGGGCAGCGCCTTGAATCGCAGGCTGTGCAGCGCGCGTACCCAGTCCAGCGTTTCGGCGACGCCGGGCGTCTTGTCCAGGTCTTCCCTGCGAAGCCGCTGCACAAAGGCAGTTGCCTGCTCCACGAGCTGCGACTCCGCCTGCGGCACGCTGGCACGCACGATGGCGATCTCACGCGCCAGCGTGGGGTAGTCCAGCCAGTGGTAGAGGCAGCGGCGGCGCAGCGCGTCAGACAGTTCGCGCGTTCCGTTGCTGGTCAGCATCACCTGCGGTACGTGCGTGGCGCGTAGAGTGCCGAGCTCGGGCACGGTAATTTGGTAGTCCGCCATCACTTCTAGCAGGAAAGCCTCAAAGGCTTCGTCCGCACGGTCGATCTCGTCGATCAGCAGCACGCAGGGCTCGGGGCTCGAGATGGCCTGCAAAAGTGGCCGGTCGAGCAGGTAGTGGCGTGTGAACAAGTCGGCTTCGCGCACCGTACCGGGTTCGCTCTCGTGCACACGGATGGCTAGTAGCTGGCGACCGTAGTTCCACTCATATGCAGCCTGGGAGAGGTCGAGGCCCTCGTGGCACTGCAGGCGGATCAATTGGCGCCCACCGGCTCGGGCTAGAGCTAGCGCCAGCGCCGTCTTGCCGACGCCGGCGTCGCCTTCGACCAGCAGCGGACGTTGCAACTGGTCCGACAGCCACAGCGTCGTGACCAGCCCATCATCCGCTATGTAGCCGGCCTGGTGCAGGCGCGCGCGCAGTTCGGTCTCCGAAGTCAGCGGCTCGACCATGTCGGCCTCACGCACGGCTGCCGAAAAGGCCGCGCAGCCAGCTCTTGAAGACGCTCCAGCCGAAGCTGAAAGCGTTGATTTCATTGGCAGGCCGCACAGGGTGGGCGACAGGAATTCCGGTCACTTGCGCAACGTGGAACTCAGCGGTTGGGGCCGCTGGTGCACGCACGGTGGCGGCCGCGGTGCTGAAGTTGCTAGCGAACTGGCCCAGCATCACGTCGGCCACAGGCACGAGCAGCCGGCTGCCAAACTGAGCAAGCTTGCCGTTCACGACGATGACCGCGTGACCCACAAGTACGCAACTACCCGGGGTTTCGCCGGCTTCGAGGTGGGCCGTTAGATCCATGGACGCGGACGAGCCGCTCTTGTCCGCGCCCTTGCCCAGCATGCGCAGCTGCCGGGCCTCGGCGTCCAGGCCGAGCACTTCGATGTCACCGCCAAACATCAGCGTGGAGGGGCCGACCTTGCTCTTGACGGTGCCCTTGTAGTGGGTGTCGTCGATCTGCTCGGTGATGGCGGCGCCGGGCATGCAGCCGGCTGTGGCATGGATGTCCTTCAGGACGCTCCAGGCCTGGTCTAGGCCGGCAGCGATCGGATAGCGCTTGTCGAGTGTGACTTCCATTTAGAGATTGACTCCGCTGGCCTTGAGTTGCTGCCACACGCGGTAGCTGCTGTGCGGCATGGTCATATTGGTGACGCCCAGATGCTCGAAGGCGTCGACGACTGCCGAGGTAAAGGTGGGGATGGAGCCCACGTGCGGCGACTCGGCCACACCCTTGGCGCCGAGAGGGTGATGCGGCGAGGGCGTAACGGTGTGGTCTGTCTCCCAGTGAGGGGTCTCGACGGCGGTCGGTAGGAAGTAGTCCATCAGCGTGTTGCCAAGCAGGTTCCCCTGCGCATCGAAAGGCATTTGCTGGCCCATGGCGACGGCATAGCCCTCGGTCAGGCCACCATGGATCTGCCCATCGATGATCATGGGGTTGATGCGGGTACCACAGTCGTCCAGCGCATAGAAGCGGCGCACGTGGGTCTCGCCCGTGGCGCGGTCGATGTCCACCACGGCCAGGTAGATGCCGAAGGGGTAAGTGAAGTTAGGCGGGTCGTAGTAGTGCACCGCCTCCAGGCCGGGCTCAAGGCCGGGCGGCGGGCTGTTGTAGGCCGCCCAGGCCACGTCTTTCATGGTCTTGTAGCGGGCATCGTCGCCCTTGACCTTGAAACGATCGATCTCCCAGTCCAGATCGTTCTCGCCCACCTCTAGCAAGTGCGCGGCAATCTTGCGCGCCTTGGCGAAGATCTTGCGGCTGGCCAACGCGATCGCCGCACCGGCCACCGGCGTGGAGCGTGAGCCGTAGGTGCCCAGGCCGTAAGGCGCGGTGCTGGTGTCGCCTTCTTCGACCTGGATGACCTCGCTGGGGATGCCCAGCTCGGTTGCGATGATCTGCGCGTAGGTGGTCTGATGGCCCTGGCCCTGCGTGATCGTGCCCATACGGGCAATGGCGCTGCCGGTGGGGTGGATGCGGATCTCGCAGGAGTCGAACATGCCCACGCCGAGGATGTCGCACATCTTGCTGGGCCCGGCGCCCACGACCTCGGTGAAGGTCACGAGGCCGATGCCCATCAGTGTGGGGCTGTTCGGGTCGGCGCGTTTGGCGGCCTGCTCGGTGCGCAAGGCCTTGTAGTCGACGGCATCGAGTACTTTCTGCATTGCGAGGTGGTAGTCGCCCGAGTCGTACTCGAAGCCAAAGGGCGAGGTGTAGGGGAACTGCTCCTTGCGGATGAAGTTCTTGCTGCGGATCTCGGCCTTGTCCATGCCGAGTTTGTGGGCCAGCACGTCCACCATGCGTTCCACCAGGTAGACCGCCTCGGTCACGCGGAAAGAGCACCGGTAGGACACGCCGCCGGGTGCCTTGTTGGTGTAGACGCCCTTCACGCTGGCATGCGCAGCGGGGATGTCGTAGGAGCCCGAGCAGATGTGGAACAACCCGGCAGGGAACTTGGTCGGGTCGGCGCAGGCGTCAAAGGCGCCGTGGTCGGCGATCACGTTGACGCGCAGCGCTGTGATGCGGCCGTCGGGCGTAGCGGCGAGCTCGCCGTCCATGTGATAGTCCCGCGCAAAGGCGGTGGAGGAGATATTTTCGATGCGGTCCTCCACCCATTTGACCGGCTTGCCCAGCACGATGCTGGCCACGATGGCGCACACGTAGCCGGGATAGATGCCGACCTTGTTGCCGAAGCCGCCGCCGATGTCGGGGCTGATGATCCGGACCTTGGATTCAGGGATGCCCGACAGCATGGACACCACGGTGCGTACCACGTGCGGCGCCTGCGAGGTGATGTAGGTGATCAGATCGCCTCGGATGGGATCGAAGCTGGCCACGCAGCCGCAGGTCTCGAGCGGACAGGGGTGCACGCGCGGGTAGTGGATGCGCGCAGCCACCGTCACGGGGGCTGCCGCGAAGGCCGCGTCGGCCGCGGCCTTGTCGCCGGCGTCCCAGGTGAAGATATGGTTGTGGTGCTCGCGCGGGCCGTGTGCGCCACTGTGCTTTCCGGCCAGATCCTCTCGGACTACCGGCGCTCCGGGCTCGAGCGCGGCGTAGGGGTCGGTGACCGGCTCAAGTTCGTCGTACTCGACCTGCACCGCCTCCACGCCGTCGGCCGCGGCGTAGCGGTCCTCAGCGATCACGACGGCCACTTCCTGCATCTGGAAGTGGACCTTGCCGTCGGCCAGTACGGCGGCGACGTCACCGGCCAGCGTGGGCATCCAGTGGAGCTTGAGCGGCTTCAGGTCCTCGGCCGTCAGCACGGCGATGACGCCGGGCACCTTCAGCGCCTCAGTTTTGTCGATGTGCTTGATGCGGGCATGGGCCAGCGGTGAGCGCACGATGTCCATGTGCAGCATGCCCGGCAGCTTCACATCGTCAACGTAGTTGCCCTTGCCTTGGATGAAGCGTGCATCCTCTTTGCGCAGGCGGCTGTCGCCCATGCCTTGTAGGGCGGCGCTGCGTTCGAGCAGTTTGGGATCAGTGGGTGCGTTCATTCGGCTGTCTCCGGATCAGGCCGTGGCGGCTGCGTCCGTACCCAGCTTCTTCGCTGCGTACTGGATGGCCTTGACGATGTTTTGGTACCCGGTACAGCGGCACAGGTTGCCACTGATGCCAGCGCGGATCTCGGTCTCGGTCGGGTTCGGGTTCTCCTGGAGCAACCGATAGGCACGCATCAGCATGCCGGGCGTGCAGAAGCCGCATTGCAGGCCGTGCTCCTTGTAGAAGCCCTCCTGCACCGCGTGCAGCACGCCGCCCTGGGCCAAACCTTCGACGGTCAACACCTCGGAGCCTTCACACTGCACCGCGAGGTGGGTGCAGGACTTGACGGACTCGCCGTCGATGTCGACCGTGCAGGCGCCGCAGTGCGAGGTTTCGCAGCCGATGTGCGCGCCCGTGAGGTTGCAGTCTTCGCGTAGGAAGTGGATCAGCAGCGTGCGCGGCTCGACCGCCTTCTCCAGCGCTTTGCCGTTGACCTTGAGGTTGAGGATTCGCTTGGGCATGACTGTCTCCGTTTCAGTGGCAACGCTCTGCGGCGGCGCGCAGCGCGCGCTTCACCATCTGGCCGGTCATCGCCGTCTTGTATTCACGGTCGCCGCGCAGGTCTTCCTGCGGGTCGGCGATCGCCATAGCCGCAGCAGCGGCGGCATCGAGGGCTGCATCGCTCAGAGGCTTGCCCAGAAGTGCTGCTTCAGCATCTGTGGCGCGCAGCGCCGTGGGCGCGACATTGGTGAGCGCAATGCGAACGGCACTTACGTTGCCGCCGGTCATACGCATGACGACAGCCGCACCCGCCGTGGCCCAGTCACCAGTCTTGCGCTTGAGCTTCTCGTAGGCCCAGCCGGTGCCAGCCGGGAAGGATGCGACACGGATCTCGCAGAGGATCTCGTCCTCGGCCAGATCTGTCATGTAGGTGCCGAGGAAGAAGGACTCCGCCTTGACCGAGCGACGCCCGCCGGGGCCTTGCAGCACAAGTGTGGCGTCCAGCGCGATGGAGAGGGCCGGGTGATCGTTGCCGGGATCGCCGTGGGCGATGTCGCCGCCGATGGTGCCTCGATTTCGCACCTGAGGATCGGCGATGAGGCGGGGGGCGTCGGCCAGCAGTGGCAGCTTTTGCTGCAGCAGTGGCGAGTGGATCAGGTCGCGCTCGACCGTCATCGCGCCGATGACGATCTCGCCGCCCTCCTCCCGGATTCCGCGCAGCTCCGGGATGCGGTTGATGTCGATGAGGTGAGCGGGCTGTGCGAAGCGCAGCTTCATCATCGGCAGCAAGCTATGCCCGCCAGCCAGAAGCTTGGCGTCGCCGCCAAGCGACCCTAGAAGCGCGATGGCTTCACCCACGGTCTTGGGCGCGTGGTAGTCAAAATTCGGGGGAATCATGAATGTCTCCAATGCACTGTTTTTGATGTGCGTTGAAGATACGGCCTGCCTCTTTGCGGAGGCAAATGCACGGCCGATACCCCTATATCTGCGCGAAGCGTCGCGTTGATTGAACGAACTGCGGGCCGACTGCACGAACTGCAGCTGCAGTCCGGATCATGTGATGGGCCCTAGGGAAACCGATAACTAGGTGTTTGCCCGCAACTTGACCGCGCGCAGGGGCCGGCGTGCCGTTCAGTGGGGCTCTTCGCGCTTCGCAGCGCCGCTCACAACCGGCGACATCCCCAACCGCGAAAGCAGATCGGGCGCGCTGGTGCGTGAAACGGGCACGGCGTCATTGCCGTTGAGCTTGACCATCAGACGGCCAGCTTCCCGTGCCAACCCCTTGATTGCCGAGAGGTTGACGATATGGGAGCGATGGATTCGCATGAACTGGGACGGATCGAGTCTTGCTTCGAGATCGCCGATGCTGAGGTTGCAAAAGCGATTTCCTTCAGGCGTGATGACGCGTGTGTAGTGGCCTTCGGACTGCAAGTGCACTACATCGTCGGCATCCACTAACACGACCTGTTGGCCCGACACCGTCGGGATTTTGGCGAGCCGGCGGCGCTGATCGGTGGCGTCGATCGGCGGTTGCTCGCCGCTGACCAAGTCTGTGATGTCATAGAAAACCAGCGTGTAGCCAGTTGTCTTTGTCTGGGCGTTGCTAAGCCGGGTTAGCTTGATCAGCAACACCCGCTCGGGGATGTTGATGATCATCGTCATCGGCGGCGGATTGGAGACCGGGCAGACGGCGGCCTGGTCGAGCATGAACTCGACCTTAGGCTGGGAACGTTCGGGGTGAAAGCTGATGACGCTGACATCGAAGGGCTGCGTTTCATCCACCGGCAGGATCTTGCGTGCAAGGTCGTTCATGGCGGTGACACGGCGCGTGGCATCGAGTTGGACGATGCCGACGTCAAATCGCTCCAGCAAGTACAGGGGAGACAGATGGCTCATAGTCCAGGGCACCTTCTTCGGAAATGCCAACAAGATGCAACCGTCACGAACATACTACGGTTAACTGGCTTCGCACCGAAGCGGGGCCTCTGTAGTCCTACGGCATGAGTGCTCACCTGCGGCTGGGTGAGGTCATGCGGCGCCTCGCTGAGGAAATGGCCGAAACGTTGAACTGCCGGCCAACCCCATACATTGCCGAGCGCAAGGTGCGCAAGATATGCGTCTTCAAGGGCTCCGAGTGGCTCGGCAACCCCGCAAGGCTTAGATCTGGTCGTGCCGCGCGGTGAGCGCCAAGCCGGTTGGGGCCGTAGTGTTGCTTGCTTTTGAGAGACACGAAACGGGGAGCGCGTGCACGAGTTCCTGCGGCTGGACGGCCATGCCAACAAACTCCTGTCGTACCGCCGGCCACTCAGAGCTTTGCAGCGGAAGCCTGAATGTCGTTTTTGGGCGTTCCGTCAGAACGTAGCCCAGTCGGCCGTTTCAGTCTTGCTCGCGGCCAGGGCTTGAGCCCGTGCTGTCCCCGCATTGCTCTTTGTTTTCGGTGAGTTCGAGTCCGTCAACCGCGCCACCGTGAGCGTGGCAATGGACATATTCGTCGCAAGTGCCTTGCCTTGACTGGAGTCGTCGGACGGGCCAAGCTTGAACACGCTCATGGCTTGGCTCAGCTGAGTAGCCTGATGGCGTAGGCTCTCTGCCGCGGCCGCCGTTTCTTCGACCAGGGCTGCGTTCTGCTGCGTCACCTGATCCAGTTGCTGCACGGCGCTTCCTACTTGGGAGATGCCTTGCGATTGCTCTGCTGCAGCACTGGCGAGTTCGCTGATCATCTGGCTGACACGCTGTGCCTGCGTCACGATCTCCTGCATCGAGACGCCGGCCTCGTCGACCTGCCTCGACCCGATCTCGACGCGCTCGACGCTGGCGACGATCAAACTCTTGATCTCCTTGGCGGCCTCTGCGCTGCGCTGGGCCAAGATTCGTACCTCGCCGGCAACTACGGCGAAGCCCCGTCCTTGCTCCCCGGCACGGGCAGCTTCTACGGCCGCATTGAGGGCCAAGATGTTGGTCTGAAATGCAATGCCGTCAATGACTCCAATGATGTCCGAGATCTTCTTCGAAGCGTGGGAAATGTTTTGCATGGTGCCGACGACTTGGCTGACCTTTTGACCGCCCGCACGAGCGGCCTCCGCGGCTTGGGAGGCCAGCTGATTCGCTTCGCGGGCGACATCGGCGCTGCTCTGAACTGTGCCGGACAACTGTTCCATCGAAGCCGCCGTTTGCTGAAGGTTGCTGGCCTGTTCCTCTGTGCGCTGGCTCAGGTCGGCATTGCCGGAGGCAATCTGTGTCGTGCCGGTGGCGATACTGTCGCTGCTGTTCCGCACCTGACCGACGATTTGAACTAGGCTTTCCTGCATCTCGCTCAGGGATTTCAGGACGCTGCCCGCCGGAGCCCCCTGCCCTCCCGCCACAGGTGCCAGATCGCCTTGCGCGACGCGCTTGGTCACCTCGCCCAGATCGCCTGGCTCGGCGCCCAATGCGCGGGTCAGGCTGCGGGTGATAAGTGCCCCTGAGACGATCGCAGCTGCGAAGGCCGCCAGGCAGCCCAGCAGCAGCCAGGTGCGCTGCGCCGCATAGTCGGAAGCGGCCTGTGCCAACAGTTCGTCGGCGTGTTTGGTCGTGTAGTCGCGGTAGTCGTGGGTTGCATCGATCAGTGCTGCCAACAAGGGTCGACATTCCGCGTTCATCTTGACAATCGCTTCTTCGTGTTTGCCTTGGGAGGCCAACTCGACGATAGCCAACGCTACCGGCGAGTACTTGGTCTCTACGGTGGCAATCTTCGCGATCAGGCCTCGTGCTTCTGAAGACACGTTGGGGTCCGACGCCATCTTCGTCAGCCTGGCCATGCCGTTCAGTACGTCCTCGTGCCTTTTTAAGGTTTGGGCCCGGATGGCGTCGCGGTCTTGTGGTGTCACCGCATTGACCAGATCCCGTGCGCCTATGGCACGCCCTTCAACCGCCGTGCGCACCTCATACGAGAGGAGCAGTCGGGCGATGATGCCTTGGACAAAGTTGGCAAAGCGCGCGTTCCCATCGCTCAGCGATTTGACGGCCAGGCCGGCCACCAATGCAATCAGCATGGCCAGCACACCAAAAGCGAGCGTCAACTTGGCTCGCACGGTCAAATTTTTCATGTCTACGTTGTCCCCAAACAGCTTGTTCAAGATTCACGGGAAGCATAGGAACGCGCAGCAAACGTTGCCAGCCCTCGGATCGTCAGTTCTTGGCGCCCTTGACTACTTTTCGTCAAAAATTGGGACAATGAGCGGTTTGTGTGTGCAGTACGGCGGCGCTGGGCACAGAGTTCGGCAACCTGAGCAGGTGCGTATCGGTCGGCAGCTGTCCAACGTTCTTAGTCCGTCAAGGCCTCGCGTCGTGCGACCGGTCCTGCGAGCGTCCCGGTCATCCAGGCGCCAGCCGAGTCGAGCTCCGACGGGCTGGACTGGCGGCTAGACCGGCCGCTCAATAGTGCCGCCCGCGCTCAGGATGTCCGACTGGCCGCTACCCGACTGCGGGCAGTCGAGTTTGACTAGGCATTGTCTTCAGATCCAAGGGCGAATCAGTCCTTCCAATGCCGCGCCGTGTCGAAGGGCTGACCGTCCAGGCACTTCTTGAGTTCGTTGCGCGCCCTCAGCCCGTCGTGCCACTCGACGTTGACGATGGACTTGCCGTCGAGGATGACTTCGAAGCTCCAGTTGTCCTGCATCCCTTTCATCAAGGCCTCGATGCTCGGGACTGCGAAGGCCAGCAGCGGCAGCCCGCTGGCTTTGACTTCGAGGTAGATCGCATTCAGGGTCACCGGCTTGATATTGCCCTGCTTCAAGGTCACCCGCACCGGCTGGCCGCTCGGCACCTTGGGGAATGCCGCGGCGCTGTCCTCGCCCAACGGGGAAAAGGCCAGCAGGGCGCCGCGATAGTTCCCGCCCGGGCCAAACAGCGTGACGACGGCACCGTCCTTCACCCGGTCCTGTTGGCCGGACTCGACCTGCCGACGGGCGCGCAGGAAGGACGCCGCACAGAACTCACCCGGCGCGGCCGCCGAGTTGACCTGCATGAACTCCCACCAGCCGGCGATGATCTGCTCCCGATAGCGGATCGCCCGGTCCTTGCCGCCCTCCAGGACTTGCCTGGCATTGATTTCCTTCTGATGCGGCGCCATCACCGAGCCCAGCACGTCGAAGGCATCCGCACTGACATCCGCCGCCCGCGCCGGCCCTGCCAGGAAGGCGGCGACCAGCCCGGCCGCCATGATCTTCATCGTCGTGATGCTGGAATCTCCCGAGTTGTCAGGCGGCGCCGTGCGCCGCGTGGGTGGTGGCGCTGCGGTGGTTGGCGTTCATGGCCGGCCATGCACCAGGTCGTCGCAAACGCTTTGCAGGCGAGAGGAGCCGCGCTGGCCGTCGTAGTCCCCGCGGACGCGCACGTCGTCGACCCACCAGACGCGGTTGGCGTCCGGCTTGAGCCGGAACTCGGCCCAGCACTCGGCATAGCCGCCCGGGTCGCCGCCGATCACGCCCTGGGCGCCGTAGACCGTCACGCCCTGCTGCTCCCACCAGGCGGTGTAGCGGAGAAATCTCGCGCCATCGGCCTGCGTCACCTCCGGCCGGCCCATGAGGTCGACGACAAGCCGTTCAGACTGGCCGCGCAAGGCCTTGGCCAGCTTGAGTTCCCAGCGGTTCATCTTGGATCCGTCCGGGTGCTTGTCGGCGTTCTTGGCCGCGGTGGCGTCGCCGCTAAACTCGGCGTCGGTCGCCTTGAGCTTGGCCATCAGCGCGGCCTGCATCGCGGCGGCAGCGGCTTCGACGTCCCGGTGCTTCTTCTTGAGGCTCTCCATCGCCATCACCTTGTCGATCGCCGAGAGCCGTGCGCCCCATTTGCCGCTCGGGTCCGGGCGCTTGTGGTCGAGCACCTTGTCGAACCAGAGGTTCGCCCACGCGAACTCAAGCACCTCAGACGGCAGGGTCTCGCCGATGAGCGCCATGTCGCCCGGCAGGCCCAACGCCGCGATGCGCCGGCCAAAGCCGGGGAAGTCGAAATCTGCGCCCTTGATGGACGCGTGCAGCGCCCGGTGAACCTCGATGTGATGGCAGGCGATGGCGCCCGCCCGCGAGAGCATCGGGGCGTTGGAGGTCTTCCAGTCGCTCTCGGGCACTGGCTCGGTCTGCAGGTCGGCGCGGCGCAACTTGTAGCTACCGGGCCCGAGGCGGAAGTTGACGGCGTCGCCGGCCCGGACCGGCGGGAGCGCCTTGTTCTCGGTGACTGCGTGCTGCACGGCGTCCAGCACATGGCGCTGCGGGCACTTGAACTGCAGCCTCATCGAAACGAACTCGGGCTTGCCGGCACTTTCGTAGACCGCGGTGACCGGGATCTCGCGGATCTCGATCGCCCCGTCCAGTTGTTCGGGGGGCGTCTTGTTCAAGACGTGGCGGAGGTCGGCAAAGTAGGCGACGCGATCATCCACCTCCCCTTCGTACTGCAGGATGGCGCCGAAGGCGAAGGCCTTGGCCGGCAGGAGCAGGACGCTGACAAGCCACGCGGCGAATTTCCAGCCGCTGTTCATCAGGTCGCCCTGCGTGCAGCACGCAGACGGCGACACGCGAGCAGCGTCAGGCCAGCGGCCAGCAGCAGCGCGCTGGCGGTCTCGGGCACGGTGCTCACCTCCAGGCGTTCGTAGGTCAAATCATCGATGGCAAAGCCTTCGATGCCACCGTTGAAGTGGATGGCATCGACGGGACCCAGGTACGCGCTGGACAGCCAGGTCAGGCCCGTCACGCTGCGCGGGTCGGAGATGCTCGCCACCTGCTGCCCGCCGTACCAGAGTTCCACGGCAGCAAACGCGGGCTCGTTGAGGTCGGGGACGTAGGACCGATAGAAGGTGCCCAGCACGCGCACGGGGGCGTCCAGGAAGGTCAGGGTGCCGCGCTCGCCATAGAACACCTTGAGCCCGTTGCCGCCCATGTCACGGTCGCCGATGCCGAAGCCCCCCAGGCCCGACCAGCCAGCCAGCCGACCGTAGCCGTCGGCGAGTTCGTTTGGTGAAATGTCCTCGAAGGTCACAACGGTGCGCGGCGCGGCGTGCACCGCAACGGTCGCAAGCAGCAGCGCGCCGGCAACCCAGCAGGAACGGTAGATCATTGAAAACTCCTGTTGTGGACAACACTTCAGCATGCACACCGGTGGTGCGGTGCGCAGCTACCCCTTCGGGCAAGGCCGCCTCGTCGATCAGGTTGGCGCGCCGGGACGGCCAGCAAGAACGGTCCGGCCCGACGCCTGCTCAAGACGACACGCGCGGCCACCACATGCCCATCGTTGCAGCGACAGCCCCCATGCAGAGGATGAGCGTCATGCCGCCAATCAGCACGGCAGCGCCGAAACGGATGCCGGGACTTCTCCTATCCTTGGCGTGAAAGTACAGCTGGAGCGAAGCCAGGGGCAGCAGGACGTAGGAGCCAAAGGCCAGCAGTGTGAGGAAGGGGCCTTGGAAGGTCGCGGCATCGAAGCCGACAGGCCGGCGATGCAGGGTCAGCCAGGCCATCAGCCCGACGCGGAAGAACCAGACGCCACTTGCTGCCACGAACAGACGCAGCGCCCAGCGCCGGTGATCGGAGAACCGATGGGATCGGGCGGCTTGCCAAGCCTTAGCGCCACAGCCGAGTATGAGGAGCGCGTTGATGCTGATGGCCAGATGCTGCCCGACATCGCCCACGACCCCTCCCCGGACCCAGACCAGCCAAAGTCCGCCCAGGGCAAGTGCCGCGGAACAGCACAGGTACAGGCGGCCGTTCCAGCGATGCAGTGCTGGAAGGTGACGACGAATCGCGGGCACGAGCTGGATGACACCGCTGAGCACCCACACGACGGCAAAGAACAGGTGCAAGGCCAGTATGGCGTTGCCGAAGGCGTCGCCGGCGCCATAGCCCTTGGGCAGCACCTTGTTCCACCGCTCAACATCACCTGCCAAGGTCGCGCCGCCATAGAACACTGCGACATACATCGCAAAGACGGCTTGACCGGCCAACATGACGATCAACCAGAAGGCCGCGCTCGCCGAGAGTGCGGAATGAGACCATCGCATCCAGCGCTCAGACGCCACGCTCGCGGGAAAGGGCTGGGCGGCGGCATTGGCCGCACCTTGGTGGAGTGTCATGAACAGATCCTTGCGTGAGGCATGAGACCTACCGACCCAGCAAAGGATTGCGGGGTGCCTCCCCTTCCTTCGAGCAGACAGCCTCCGAAACTGCACGTCCGAGCAGCCCGATCGAGCCGCTGACGAAGCAGTTGTAGTTCTGTCCGGTCTTCGCCCGCACCTGGTATCTCGTCGTGACACCGTCGTCCACGCGGTTGCTGATGGTGAAGTCGCTCTTGCTCAGGCCCAGGGCAGAAGCAGTTCGATCAACGATCGCCTGATCCGTGACCGCTATCGAGGCGCAGCCCGTGATGAGGAAGGCGGCGGCAGCAGCTGTTAAGGTTTGGGGTGCTTTCATGGGGGCTCAGCAATCAGTAGAGATAAAGGGCGACTCATGTCATAGGCAGTCTGCGGCGGACCATGCGCGACCGCAGGGGGTGGACCACCCCGTTGCCATCAGGCCAAGCCACGGTGCTCGCCGGGAACCTCGCTTGTTCGCCAGCAGAGATGGGGGCCTTGATGCAGGCAACGAGATGGCCTTGCCCCGAACTGTGGTTGACCAATCCGTCTTCACCTATCAGTCGAGGGACGAGAGACGCCAGCCGGTGTCCGAACGACGATAGGCGACGACAGGATGCGACCGTGCCGTTGCTGGGGGCGGTGGCAGCGGCACTTCCGTGCGTCGTCGGAAGTGAGCGTCGCTTGAGTTGTTTACCGCGTGCCTCGTCGGAAACCCGTTGTGCCGGGTGCACTGGGCTTGCACAGTTCGGGTTCAAATCCGGACACGTTGACGTACCGACGCCCACGCCGTGACACCCACTGACGCCGATCCCGTAGCGCCTCATCCCACCGCCAAGCATGAACTGCTCACATGGCCACGGGTCAAGCTTTGGGCGGTGTTGACGGCACTCTGGGCCGTCGTGCGTGCGCTGTCCTCGGAGACCTCGCTGCCGACGTGGCTGGTGCGCTGCGGCTTTGCAGTCGGGATGGGTGTTCTGGCCTATGGCCTGGCCGACAAGTGGCCGCGCCGGCCGCCTCCCTGGTTGCCGCGCTGGATCCTGCAGCTGCTGGCGGTGTTGCTGGTGATGCCGGTGGCCAGCTACCTCGCCTACGTCATCACCACGGGCACGTTCGACGTGGCGTCACTCGGCCCCGGATACCGCAATGGCGTGTTCATCATGGCCTTCATGGGCATTTTCTTTGGCCCCTGGATCGCCCTGGGAGCCCTGCTGCGGCGCAGTGAAGCTTTTGCGCGCGAGCAGGCGCTGGGGTTTCGCTTGAAAAGCAGCGAGCTGGAGCGCCAGGCCTTGGACGCTCGGCTTCGACTGTTGCAAGCCCAGGTAGAACCGCATTTCCTTTTCAACACACTGGCCAACATCCGGTCTATGGTCCGACAGTCCGGCAGCGACGACGCGACCCGCATGCTCGACCACCTGATTGCTTACCTCAGAGCAGCGCTACCGCGACTCGAGGCGGGCCCCACGACGTTCGAGCACGAGCGTGGAATTGTCTGCGCCTATCTTGAATTGATGCGAATGCGAATGCCAGATCGGCTCCGGTATGACGTGCACATCGACGCCGCAGCCTTGCCCCTTCACTGCCCACCCATGACGTTGATGACATTCGTCGAAAACTCGATCCGGCACGGGATCGACCCCAGCGAGAACGGCGGCACCGTCAACCTGCGGGTGACCGTGCAAGACCAACGGGTAAAGGTGCAAGTCACGGACACCGGCGTGGGCCCCCAGGCACGGCGGCCTGATGCGGCCAGCGTGGGCTTGATCAACCTCCGCGAACGCCTCACGCTGGCATTTGATGGCGATGCCCAGGTGAGTCTGCGTCGCACGCCTGACGGCAACACCGTGGCCGAAGCCGATCTCCCCGCGCGCCCAGGAGGTCAGTTATGACCGCAACAGCACTGATTGCCGACGACGAGCCCCAGTTGCGGAACGAGCTGGCTGAACTCCTGGGGATCGCCTGGCCGGCGCTTCAGATCGTGGCCTTGGTGCGCAATGGCCGGGAAGCGGTGGAGCAGTTTGAGCGTCTGCAGCCCGCCATCTGCTTCTTGGACGTACACATGCCTGGCATGAGTGGCGTGGAAGCGGCCCATCACATCGGTCGGCGCTCCCACCTGATCTTCGTGACAGCCTTCGAACAGTACGCGGTCCAGGCCTTTGCGCATGGCGCTCTGGACTATCTCGTCAAGCCCGTGGAGCCCTTGCGCCTGGCCGACACCGTGAGTCGTCTCAAGGCGCGGGTTGAAGCCGCTGCGCCCGTGCATCACAACGAGAATCTGCTGCGCCAGCTTGCAGAGCAGCTGCAACGATCTGGCCGGCCGCCCGGCTTGCGCTGGCTGCGCGCCCAGGTCGGGGGCGCACTTCGGCTGATCCCTGTCGACCGGGTGGACTACCTTCAAGCGGACAGCAAGTACACCGTGGTGGCCTGGCGAAGCGACGATGGCGTTCTCAGCGAAGCCGTGGTCAGCCTGCCCCTCAGGGACTTGCTCGCCCAATTGGATCCGGAGCAGTTTGTCCAGGTGCACCGCTCAGCCATCGTTAACCTGAGCTCCGTCAGTCACGTCGTTCGCGGTCCCAATGAGACGGCTGACATCCACCTCAAGGGACGCCCCGAGGTGCTGCGGGTCAGTCGCAATTTCACGCATCACTTCAAGCAGATGTGAAGGCCGCTGCGCAGAACGCCTTTTCCCAGGCCCGTGGAGCTTGGCGTTGAAGGGCGTCTCTGACGGCCACCGCCCCAGCTGACCGCGGGCCCACGACCCTGCCCTGCGCGCGCACCAGCGACGCCAACGCGCTCCCGGCGCGACTGGACCACCTTGCCGCACGGCGGGATGCCGTCCGCGCCCAGCGTCACTCGGATACCCATCCCCGTCGTTCGTCTGTCCATCGCTTGGTTCTGATCGATGCACCGCTGAAAGTGTCTGAGTGCCTGATCGACAAGCTGTCGAATGCCGTCACGGCGAGCCCACCGTCTCTACATCAATGATGAATACACCTCCAGTACGCGAACTTCCACCCGTCGCGCCATGGCGCATCCATGCGCTGCGCATGGTGTATTTGCTCATGGCCGGTGTCATGGGCTTCTTCGTCTGGCAGCAGGTTCTGTTCGAGACCGGGCCTTGGCCGGCACCACGCGTCATCGCCAAATCGATGCTGGCGTCTTTGGCCCTGCTGTCCGTACTGGGGCTGAGATACCCCCTTCAGATGCTGCCCCTGATGCTGCTCGAAACGCTGTGGAAGACCGTGGCAATCCTGCTGCTCATCTTGCCGGCCTGGCTGGCGCACCGCATGACGCCCGAGCTGCAAGTGCTCTTCAACGAGTGCATCGGAATCGTGGGGGTCTATCTGGTCGTGCCGTGGCGCCATGTCTGGGCCCGCTACGTCATGCATCCGGCCGAGGCCTGGCGCAGCAGACCTGGCGCGGCGAAGGGTGTCTCGTGAAGACGCCGCGGCACACACGAGCGTGGCCATCTGCGATGCCCTTCTGCCAGTCACGACCGATCCCCTACGTCCTGACGGCCCCGGCGTTGGCTTGTCAGTGCGCGCCGGCGAAGCCTCTCGACGCCGCTGGAGAGGCGCTGGCATGACATGGACCGCATCGCCCGTCAGGGCAGATGAATTGCGCATCGTTGCGCGCGATGGTCGCTCGCTTGCGGCCACGCGCTATGCAGCGGCTGGCGACGTCGACAGTGTCGTCATCGTCAACGGAGCGACCGGCGTCAAGCGTGGCTACTACGACCGATATGCGCGTTTCCTTGCCGAGCATGGTTTCGAGGTCTTGACCTACGACTATCGCGGCATCGGTGGGTCTGCTGACGGTGCCGTCAGCGCTGAGGCCTGCGACATGCGCCAGTGGGGCGAAGTCGACGTCGCCAGCATGATCGATGCTGCCGCCCTGCGCTATCCCGGCAAGCGGCTGCTCGCAGTTGGGCACAGCGTCGGCGGCCAGTTATTCGGGCTGGCGGACAACAACGAACGGGTCCATGCGATGTTCGCGGTGAGCGCGCAGAGCGGGTACTGGAAGCACTGGCGCGGCCTGACACGCTGGCGTCTGGCACTGCTGTGGCACGTGCTCATGCCTGTACTGGTCGGAGTGCTCTCGTACTTCCCATCCCGCCGAATCGGATTCGGCGAGAACCTGCCAGGGGGTGTCGCTCGGGAATGGGCACGCTGGTGCCGGCATCCGGACTACTTGGTTGATCTCGAGGGTGCCCCATTGCGCCGACATTTCGCGCGATACCGCGGGCGCATCTGCGCCTGCGTGGTGACCGACGACTGGATGGCGCCGCGCGCTGCAGTTGAAGCGCTCATGGGCTTCTTCGTCGCTGCGCAGATCGAGATTCAGTCCTTGTCGCCCGCGGACACTGGCGCAAAAGCACTAGGCCATTTCGGCTATTTCCGGGAGGCGGGAAGACCGGCCTGGGAGGAGAGTTTGAAATGGCTTCGACAGCAGTGATTGCCGGCACGCACGTTGTGGCGTTTGTAGATCGCGCCCTGTGCGACGGTCAGGAGTCAGGTTGCTGGCGCAACGATTGGCCGCAACTAGCCTGCTACGGTCTTTGCTCCGGAGTTGACCCAGGTAGGTCAGTCGACACAGAGTTGCCAAACAACACGCGAAGGCAGCTACTGAACCAGTCAAATGCGAGCGCCGGGTTCAGCGGTCGATTCCGCGGGCGAAGCGTAAGCAATGGGATGGACGCCCCCACCCGTAGACGGCATCGAAGTGCCACAGTGGATGTGTCAGCAACCACTCGATCGGAAGGAGCGTCCACCATGGAGATTACGACGATCGGCCTCGATCTGGCCAAGAACGTGTTCCAGGTTCACGGGGTCAACGAGCGCGGCAAGGCCGTGCTGCGCAGGCAGCTCAAGCGCGACCAGGTTGCCCCCTTCTTCGCGAACCTGCCGCCCTGCCTGATCGGCATCGAGGCCTGCGCCAGCGCTCACCACTGGGCCCGCAAGCTGCAGGCGCTGGGCCACACGGTCCGGCTGATGGCGCCCCAGTTCGTCAAGCCGTACGTCAAGAGCAATAAGAACGATGCTGCCGACGCGGAAGCGATCTGCGAGGCCGTCAGCAGGCCGTCGATGCGCTTCGTGCCGATCAAGAACGTCGAGCAGCAGTCGGTGCTCTCGCTGCACCGCGTCCGCCAGGGCTTCGTGAAGGCACGCACCGCACAAGCCAACCAGATTCGGGGCCTTCTCGGCGAGTACGGCCTGGTGGTGCCGCAGGGCATCGCCTACATCGCCCAGCGCGTGCCATCGCTGATCGAAGATGCCGAGAACGAGTTGCCGGGCACCTTCCGCCTCCTGATCCAGCGGCTGCTCGACCACCTCAAGGCGCTGCAGGCGCAGGTCGACGAGATCGAAGTGCAGATCAAGGCATGGCACCGTGCCAGCGAGGCCAGCCAGCGTCTTGAGAAGGTGCCGGGCATCGGACCGCTGACTGCCAGTGCCTTGGTCGCCAGCATCGGCGATGCGAAGAACTTCGACAACGGCCGGCAATTCGCGGCCTGGCTGGGCGTGGTCCCTCGACAGCACTCCAGCGGCGGCAAGCCAACGCTGCTGGGCATGAGCAAACGCGGAGATGCGTACCTGCGCACCATGCTGATCCACGGCGCTCGCTCCGTCATCTACAGGGCGACCCAGAAGGCCGATCCGGACAGCTGGCTGGTCAAGCTCACCACGCGTCGAAACAAGAACGTTGCGGCCGTCGCGATGGCGAACAAAACAGCGCGGACTGTATGGGCGCTGCTGGCGCACGGGCGCGAGTTCACGCCTGACTACGCTGCGGCGTAGCCAGCCATCGCCGACATCTGCAGCAACAGGAGAATCTCACCGCCGATTGCTCAGGCAACCAGCAAGTTGATGGCACGACAGGTCAGACCGTGGTCAGCACAGCCCGCCCCGGACGAGGCACTTCGAGTGCGTGTAAGCGATAGCGGCGCCGACCAGCAGAACCCATCAGGGACAGCGAGCTCGTCTCGCATCTGAAGTCCGAATGTACGGGTGCACTCTTTTCTTCGTGCGGCAGTGAACTGGAAGCTTGGCAAACGGGGGCGTCCATGTAAGTCCGGCGAACCCATCTTGAGAAGATCCGGCGCGGCGATAGCGATGGTGTCCAGTTATTCAAATAGCTGGACACGATGGAAGCTGAGCAGAGTCGCAAGCGCAGGCGCTATAGCCTCGAGTTGAAGGCCCAGATCCTGGCCGAGTGCGAGGTGCCTGGCGTGTCGGTGGCCAAGGTCGCCCTGGCACACGGCATCAACGCCAACATCGTGCACGGCTGGCGCAAGCTGGCGCGCTGCTCGGAGCCGGCGGTCGTTCGGCAAGAGTTCGTGCCGGTGGCCGTTGCGCCGAGTGAGCCGCCCTGCTCCGACGACCGAGGCATCGAGCTCGAACTGCGCCGAGGCGCGATGGCGATCAAGCTGCTGTGGCCGACGAGTGCGGCGGCGGCGCTGGCGGTCTTCACGCGCGAGCTGCTGCGGTGATCCGCGTCGACGCCGTGTGGATGGCGGTCGAGCCTCTGGACATGCGCGCGGGCGCCGAAGCGGCCCTTGCTCGCGTTGTCACGGTCTTCGGCGCCGCCAGGCCGCACCACGCCTACCTGTTCGCCAATCGCCGGGCTAATCGCATGAAGGTGCTGGTGCACGACGGCATCGGCGTGTGGCTGGCCGCACGGCGCCTGAACAGCGGCAAGTTCGTTTGGCCCAGGGACGTCAGCGGCACGCAGACCCTGACCAGGCCGCAGTTCGACGCGCTCGTGCTTGGCCTGCCTTGGCAGCACGTCGGCGAGGCAGGCGTCATCACGCTGCTGTAGTTCGCGTCCATTGCGGCATCTGCCGATGGGCGGCGAGGCCCACGACAAGCAGCATCACCACCCGTGATTGCCGACGACCTCGACACACTCGATGCCCAGCAACTGCGCGACGCCCTGCGGACTGCGCGCACCGAGGCTGCGTTCAAGCAGGCCGTCATCGAGAAGCTCACGCACGAGAACGCCATCCTCAGGCGGCTGAAGTTCGCCGCGCAGAGCGAGCGCTTCAACGCCGAGCAGAAGAGCCTGCTGGACGAGACGCTGGACAGCGACCTGGCGGCGGTGGCCGCCGAGATTGAGGCGCTGCAGCCAAGCCGCGCCGCGGGCGAGCGGCAACAGCCCAGGCGCGAGAAGCTGCCGGCGCACCTTCCGCGCCGCGACGTGCACCATGAACCGGAGAACACCGCCTGCGGCTGCGGCCAGGCCATGCAGCGTATCGGCGAGGACGTGGCCGAGAAGCTGGACTACCAGCCTGGCGTCTTCACCGTTGAGCGCCACATCCGCGGCAAGTGGGTGTGCAAGTGCTGCGAGCGGATCGTGCAGGCGCCGGTCGCTCCGCACATCATCGACAAGGGCCTACCGACGACGGGCCTGCTGGCCCAGGTGTTGGTCGCCAAGTACCTGGACCATCTGCCGCTGTACCGGCAAGAGGCCATCTTCGAGCGCGCCGGTCACGCCATCGCGCGTTCCACACTCGCTCAGTGGGTTGGCGAGTGCGGCGTGCAGCTACAGCCGCTGGTGGACGCGCTGGCCGCGGAACTACTGCGCCAGCCGGTGCTTCACGCCGACGAGACCCCAGTGGCGATGCTCAAGCCCGGCCACGGCAAGACCCACCGCGCCTACCTGTGGAGCTACTGCAGCACGCAGTTCGGCACGCTGCAAGCCGTCGTCTTCGACTTCGCCGACAGCCGCGGCGGCCAGCATGCCCGCGGCTTCCTCGGACTGCCCGGGACGCCAAGCAAGCCAGCTTGGCAAGGCAAGCTCGTCTGCGACGACTTCGCCGGCTACAAGGCTTGCTTCGAGCTGGGCGTGACGGAGGTCGGCTGCATGGCGCACGCTCGGCGCAAGTTCCATGAGCTCTGGGCAAACCACGGCAGTCAAGTCGGCGAGCAGGCGCTGAAGTTCTTCGGCCAGCTCTACGAGGCGGAGCGAACCGCGGCCAATGCCGACAACCAGGCCAGGCTTGAAGCCAGGCAAGCTGCCCGGCCGCTGGCTGATGCGCTTCACCAGTGGTTGCGCCAGCAGCGCCAGCGCGTGCCGGATGGCTCAGCCACCGCCAGGGCCATCGACTACAGCCTCAAGCGCTGGACGGCGTTGACTCGCTACCTCGATGACGGAGTCCTGCCTATCGACACGGATGTATTCGACAAGAGATTTCGCTATGTCCCTTTCGCCGCAGGGGTCGCACCGCGCGCAGGACGTCGCTCCTTCCACCCTGCGACGAAGCGCCGGTACTCTGTTTCTGCTTGCTCGAGCCACGCGCGTTCTTGGTCACGAACTGTCTTCAGGCTGTAGTCTCGAGCAGGCCCAGGTGTCTTTCCTCCTCGGCGGGACGGGTGGCCAGCGCTGAGCTCCAGCCGACGCAGCTTGAACTGCAGCAGCGCTGGCCTGGTCCAGGCGTAGTCCTGCTGCTTCGTCAGCATGTGCCAGACCAGCACTGCCAGCTTACGTGCCGTTGCCACAGCGGCGACCTGCTTTCCTCGCTTCATGCTGATACGATGGAAGAAGGCGCTCAGCGGGCCCGGGCTGGGCGCCAATGACCAGGCCGCTTCGACAAGCATTCCTCGTGCATGCCCTCTCCCCTGGTGCGTGATGTGCCCGTGGAACGCGGGATGGTCACCTGACTGGTGGACCGAGGGATTGAGACCGAGGTAGCTCACCAGCTTCTGTGGCGACGAGAACCGGCTGATGTCGCCGATAGCAGCCAGGACGCTGAAGGCCACGACCAAGTCCACGCCACCGATAGTCATCAACCGGCGCACATTCTCGTCTTCAAGCGCCTGCTGGGCGATGCTCTTGTCGATGGCTGCCAACTCGGTAGCCAGCCGGCCCAGCTCGTCATGATGTCGGAGCGCGGCACGCATCTGATCAGCGGGTAGCGCGAGCGCCTCAAGGCGAGCGCGACCCTTGGCGCCATAGATGCGTCCCGTCTCACGCGGCATCAGGTTGGCGTGAAGGATGGACTGGATGCGGTTCTTGAGTCGGGTCATCTGCGAGACCAACTGGGTGCGCTCCGCGACCAGCCGACGCTGAAGCTCGACCTTTTCGCTTGGCATCCAGACCTCCGGCAGGAACTGGGCAGCGTGCAGCCGCGCCAGCGTCGCGGCGTCGATCTTGTCTGTCTTGACCTTTGCCCAGGCGATGGCCCGCACTTGCAGAGGGTTCGCGATCGCAACCCGCCGCACGAACGGGGTGAGCAAGCGAACGATGACGGCGGTGTTGCCAGTCGCCTCCAGCACGACGTCATCGTCCGGGGTGAGCGTTTTAGTGGCGAACGCGAGGACGGCTTCGCGGTCCATGGCGAAGCGGCCGTGGTCCTTGACCACACCGTTGTCGAGAATCGCAACCTGCGCAAAGTTGCGATGGACGTCCAAACCGATGACTCTCATAGGCGACCTCCTGCAGTGAAGACACGGCGGGAACTCGCGGGCACACGACAACTACGGATTCGCGCTCTCGGCGCAACCGGGCGGATCGAAGGGGCGGCCAGCTAACAACCCGAGCTCGCAGCTCATTGTCAAATTTCGGCCTGCCCGCAAACACATGTTCCCGTCGCCCCTTTCCCGGTTCCTCGACGATACGCCGACTGGTGG